>CADEFD010000103.1 GCA_902826515.1 uncultured Acidobacteriota bacterium | reverse complement strand
TGCTGCGGCGTGAACGCGCCGATCACACGCTGCAGCCGACCGCGCTCGTGCACGAGGCGTGGCTGCGCCTCGTGCGCCAGGATCGCGTGAGCTTCGAACACCGCAAGCAGTTCTTCGGACTGGCGGCGCAGGTGATGCGGCGGATCCTCGTCGATCACGCGCGCGCCGCGCAGGCCGCCAAACGCGGCGGCGGCGCCGCGATGGACGTGCTCGAGGACGGGATGGCGGCGACGAGCGACCGCACGTTCGATCTGCTGGTGCTCGACCAGGCCCTCACCGAACTCGGCCGCGTCGATGCCCGCCAGGCGCAGCTCATCGAACTGCGGTACTTCGGCGGGCTCACCGTGGACGAAGCCGCCGACGTGCTCGGCGTGTCAGCCGCCACCATCAGCCGCAGTCAGCGCGCCGCCGAGGCGTGGCTCAGTCAGGCGATGGCGCGGCCGTAGCCGCGCCGGCGACGCACGTGCGGACGTCAGCGCGCGGCCGGACGCGCCTGCCAGATGTCGTCGCGGACGAAGAAGCGGATCGGCGGGTTCACGAACGTCGCCGGCCGGCGCGAGAACCACGACGGCGTCTGTACGACCGGGCCCGGGTGATACCCGAGCCGTCCGTCCATCAGGCCGGCGAAGACCCCGGCCGGCAGCGCCTCCTCGTGCCCGCGCTCGTAGTCTTCGAGCGGCACGGAGACGAGAAACGCCGGACGCGTCGTGCCCGCGACGAGCGCGTCCGGGTTCACGGCGGCCGGCGTCACCCCGTCGGGCATGCGCGGGATCTGGTGGCTGAGCGCGAAGTAGCCCACCGTGTCGCCGGGCGTCGTGACGCCGCGCAGCCAGTCCGTGGCGGCGGTGCGCGAGTCGTGGAGCATCTGCCAGGTCAGATCGACGCCGCGCGCCGCCGTCCAGCCCACGATGACGACCGCGGCGACCCGTGCCGCCAGCCGCGCGCGCGGGGCGACCGACCCGAGGGCGCGGGCGAGCAGATCGGCGCCGGGGAAGACGAGCACGTAGACGACCGGCAGCACGAACCGGAGCAGCGCGAAGCGCACCGGCACGATGACGAGCAGGCAGATGCTGAGCGCCGGCAGCGCCCACAGCCGCAGGCGGCGGTCGGCGCCGCGCCAGGCGACGAGGCCTGCGAGCGCGCACGCAAGCAGCGGCCAGCCCATCGCGTCCACGAACTGCCAGCCGAATTCCTGCGCGAAGGCCAGGTAGCCGTTTACGGTGGGCGGATAGCGGAAATAGAAGGCGCTCGTGCCCGAGCCGTTCGTTACGTACTGCAGATGCTGCTGGAACCGGCTCGGGCGGAAGATGAGTCCGCTGGCAACGGCATACGTCGCCGCGGCGATCGCGCCGGCCTGCAGCGGCGCCACCATCGCGGCGCCGAACGACGCGCCGCCGGCCACACGGGCGCGGACCCACCACCACGTCACGAGCGCGCCCACGGGCACGAAGGCGGCGTAGTTGGCGTCTTTCGATGCCGCCGCGAGGGCGGCGAAGAGGCCGAGCGCCCGCAGGCGACGCGCCGTCGTGTCGCCCGTGAGGCAGCGGGCGAAGACGAGCAGCCCCGCGGCCGTCCAGAAGAGCGCGCCCATGTCCACGTTGGTCGTGCGCGCGTAGAAGATCATCGGGTAGAGGAGCGCGGCAAGCAGCGCCGCCCAGCGGCCCGTGCGCGCATCGCGCAGCACGGTGCCCGTGCGCAGCGCGAGCACCACGACGCCGGCCGCCATGAGCAGGCTCGGCAGGCGGGCCGCCAGGGTGAGCAGCGGCAGCTCCGCCGCGGGGTGGTCGAGTCCGTACGGAAAGAGCGGGGCCGGTGTCGAGAGGTGGCCGGTGAGCCAGAGCCCGACGTACACCGGGGCCACCGTGACGAGCTGCACGAGGTAGTGGAGCAGCGGGTACTGCGGGTTGAACACCGGCTGGCGCGCCGCGAACACGCCGTAGACCTCGTTGATGGCGCCGACCGGGCCGAGTTCGTCGGTGCCCCAGGGGCGATCGCGACCGCCGATGCCGTCGGGCAGCCCCCACCACGCTCCGATGCCGTAGACGGCGAGGGCGAGCAGAAAGACGCGCCACGGAGCGGCGTGCGCGTGAGACGGTGGCGGTGAGGGGGCCTGCACGTCTGTTCGCGATAGTACTCGGAAAAGGTCGAGCTGGGGAGGGCAGCTCAGCCTGTGAGGCTTCGCGCTGACTATAATCGGCGAACGATGGGGCTTCGCCAGTTCCTGCTCGTGACGCACCGCTGGCTCGGGCTGGCCTCGTCGCTGCTGCTCACGATCGCCGGCCTCACCGGCGCGCTGCTCGTCTGGCCAGACGCGATTCCCGCCCGGCCCTTCATCGAGGGCCTGCACCAGGAACTCGGCGTCGGCAAGACCGGCTGGTACCTCGTGCTGCTCGCCACGGTGGCCGGCATCCTCCTCCAGGCTGGCGGTCTCGTGCTGTGGTGGAAGACGAAGCGCCTGCGCATCCGCCGCGACGCCGGGCTGTGGCGCTGGTCGTACGACGTGCACGGCACGGTCGGCGTGCTCGCCTTCGTCGTGATGCTCGCGCTCGGCGCCTCAGGGCTCGGCCGCGTGGCGGTGCGCCAGGTGCCCGACACGGTGCTGAGCGAACACACGAAGGGCACCATCTCCCAGTGGCACGCGACCCGCGGGTTCTCGTGGCCGGCCAAGGTGCTCTTCGCGGCAGGCTCGCTCGGCTTCGCCGTGCAGGGCATGACCGGCGTCATCGTGTGGTGGAAGCCGCGGCGCACCGCGTCTGACGCGGGAGCCCGTTAACGTGCCCGGCCCGCGGCCGGCCGGCGCGGCGGGGATGCCCGGCCTCGGGGCCCTGCTGCTGTCGTTCCTGCCGCTCGTGCCGCTGCTCGTCTGGGTGCCCACGCTCGTGCCGGTGGATGCCTCCGTGCAGAGCGAAGCCACCGCGCGGGGCTACAACAGCACCGTGGCTTATCAGGTGGCCGCCGGCTGGTGCGCCGTGGTGTTCGCCGCGTGGTGGGGCCTCGGCCGCCGCCTGGTGTCGGACGCGCCGGCGCTGCCGCCGTCCACGGCGCCGCCGGTCACCCCGGCCCGCCGCTGGCTCGAACGCGTGGTGCTCGCCGTTGTCCTCACGGCCGGTCTGTGGCCGTGGGCGCTCGCGCCGCGCGGCACGTACATCGAAGACGCCGTCTTCGTGAACGCCGCGCACCGCATGCTGGCGGGGCTCGCGCCCTTCCGCGACTTCGAGTTCCTCTACGGGCCGCTGATGGTCGTGCCGCTGGCGCCGTGGATGCGCCTCACCGGCTTCTCGCTCGAGAGTTATTACGGCTATCTGCTGCTCACCGAACTGGCCGGCTGGCTGGCGCTGCTGGTGTTCCTGCAGCGCGTCGCGCCGGCGTCTCGCCTGCGGATGGTGATCCTCGCGCTGGCGGCGGCGCTGCTCATCAATCCGCTCCTCGGTCTCAACTACGCGGTGCTCCGCCGGCTGCTGCCCCTCGCGGCCCTGCTCGTGCTGACGCGGGCGCCGCGCGCGCCTTCGACCGCGGCGCTCGGTGGCGGCCTGCTCGGCGTGGCGCTCGCGTACTCGCACGACACGGCCACGGCCGCGGGCCTCGGCGCGGCGGCGATGTTCGCGCTCGTGGCGTGGCAGGAGGGCGTGGCCCGCGTGTGGCGTCCGGTCATCACCTTCGGCGTCACCGCGGTGGCGACGTGGCTCGGTCTCGGCGTGCTGCTCATGGGCGGCGGCTTCGCCGACTACCTGCGCGAAGCGCAGACGCTCGTCACGCGCTTCAGCGCCGGGGAAGCGGCGTTCCGTTTCTACTGGACCGTGAACGCGGTGGCGGTCTTCACGCTCATCGTGGCGGCCGTGGCGTTTGCCGCACGCGGTCTG
Source organism: uncultured Acidobacteriota bacterium (assembly GCA_902826515.1). GTDB lineage: Bacteria > Acidobacteriota > Vicinamibacteria > Vicinamibacterales > UBA2999 > CADEFD01. The sequence continues at coordinate 13,952 of CADEFD010000103.1, read as the reverse complement.
GCCGCCCGCGCCGGCGCCGCGCCGGCGGCGTGGGGCGACCGCTGGTTCCTCGCGGCGCTCGTCGCCACCATCGTGCAGCTCAAGAGCGGCCTGAATCGTGCCGACGTGTGGCACCTGTGCGGCGGCGTCCTGCCGCTTGCCGCGGCGTTCGCGCTGCCCCTGCCGCGCACCCTCGTGCGCTGGACGCCCGCCGAGGGCCGCGCGGTGGTCGTGGGCCTGGCGCTGCTTGGCGCGACGAACCTCATCGGCCAGGCGCCGCTCGCGTCATACGCGCTGCGCGGCTGGGTCGACGGCTGGTCGGCGCCCCGCGTGGCGGCTGCCGCGCCCATCGACACGGAAGCGCCGGCCATCGAACCGGCGCGGGCGTATCCGCATCCGCCGCTCGTCGATCTCGCGCGCTACTTCGCCGATCCGGCGCGCCGCGGCCAGGCCGTGTATTTCTACGGCACGCTCTGGGGCATCGGCCCGCGGATCGGCGTGCCCAAGCGCGATCCGAACAACGACAATTTCCTCTACAGCGACGAACGCGGCGCCCGCGTGGGCCGCTGGCTCGATGCGGCGCAGGTGCCCTGGGTGGTGATGACGGCGGAAGCCGAGGCGCGGCTCTTCGCGCGCGACGGCGCCAATCCGCTCGCCGAGTTCGAGCGGCGCGTCGAGCCCTCGCTCGTGAAGACGTTCGGTGCGTGGACGTCCTCGGTGCATTTCACGGCGCTCGAGGTCGAGATGCCGCTGCAGGATGCGCGCTGGCGGCGCGTGGTGGGCGAGACGATCCGCCGGGCCTACACGCGCGAGACGGTCATCGGCGAGTACGTGGTGCTGCGCCGTACCACGCGGTGAGCCGGCCGAGCGACGCGGCGAGCAGCGCCGCCCGGTCGCCGTCCTGGCGCCGCATCTCGAGACTCACGCAGCCGTCGTAACCAGTCTGCGCGAGCAGCGCCGCGAGGTCCGCGTGCCACGCGGCGGCGCGGGAGTCGCCCTCGCCGAGCGCCGCAAGCGACGGGTCGCTCGCATGCACGTGCCGCACGCCGGGAGCCGCGAGCGCGCGGGCGACGTCGTCGAGCGTGTCGCCGTGCAGCAGCATGCCGCCGGCATCGAGGTGCAGGCCGAATCCGGGATGATCCACCGCGGTCACGAGGGCTGCGGCCTCGCTCACGCTCTGAATCCACTCACAGCCGTAGGCGCGGGGATTTGCCTCGATGCAGACCGTGACGCCTTCGTCGTGGGCGCGCTGCCCGATGGCGCGGAAGACGTCCACGGCGATGGCGTCGCGTTCCGCCGGGGCGAGATCGCCGGGGCGGCGATTGGCCGGCGATCCGAAGACGAGCCGTGTGGCGCCGAGCCACGCCGCCAGCCGGCAGATGCCGCCCAGGTAGCCGACGAGCGCGGCGCGCACGTCCGGCGGGCCGAACACGACGAGGTCCGGGCGCCCGAAGAGCAGCGACTGCATGGCCACGACGTCGATGCCGCGGTCGTGCCACCACGCGCGCCAGGCCGCGGCCTCGGCCCGGGGCACCTCAAGCGGCGCCGGCCAGCGCACCGTCGGCGCGACCTCGAGGGCATGCACCCCGGCGGCGGTGAGGGCCGCGGCGGCGATTGCGTCGTCGTCGGGCGTCCAGGCGATGTTCGAGACGGCGAGTCTCATGGCCGGCGCCAGCCCTGCGCGTCGACGAAGGCGCGGATGCCGGCGAGCACGGCCGCGCGGTCTTCGAGATAGTGCCCGCGTCCGCCGAAGGTGGCCGCGTGCCGCGTGCGCATGTCGTAGTGAACGGCGGTGCGCGCTGGCTGTGGCGGCAGGGTGAGGCCGAAGCCCGCCGCGGCGATGTCCGCCACCCGCACCGGTTCGGTGGCGAGGTTCACGAGCGGGAGGGCGGCGGCAAGGGCCGTCTCGACGTCGCGGCCGATGCGCGCGAGGTCGTAATACTGATGTGTGCTCTCGGGCGCGAGCGCGTCCACGGGCCGGCCGTGCAGGAGGTCGAAGATCACGTTCTTCTTGATGCCCGGCCCGAACAGTCCCGGCAGGCGCAGCACCGTCGTCTCCGGGAACCGCGCCCGCACGGTGCGCTCGAGGGCGAGGCGGTGGCGGCCGTAGGGCTGGCCCGCGTCGGGCGCAAGCGCGGTGTCTTCGTCCACCGCGACCGGCGCGGGATAGACGTCCACGGTCGAGATGAGCACGACGCGGCGCGCGTCCACCGTGTGCAGGGCGGCGATGAGGCGATCGAGCGAGGCCTGATCGCCCTCCGGGTCCTGATTGGCGCGCCACTTCTCGGCCGGGGCGCCGGCGCACACCAGCAGGTCGTAGTGTCTCCCGGCAATCGTCGCGATGTCGCGCGAGTGGTAGCCGTCGTCGAAGCCGAGCTGCCGCTGCAGGTTGCCGCCGACGAAACCGGTCACGCCGATGAGCGCGCGGCGGCTCATGCGCCAGCCTCCGTGTCGGGCGGATCGAAGCGGCCGGCACACGCGGCCAGCAGCGTGCGCAGCACGAACAGGTTGCCGCGCAGGCCGTGAATCTTCGTAGGGGTCGGCCCCGAGGCCGGATAGGTGCGGGTCACGGGCAGCTCCGCCACGCGGAAGCCGAGGCGGGCCGCGCGGATCGCGAGATAGTAGTGGAGCTCGTAGGCGGCGAACACGTCGCGGAACGGCGCCACCCGCGGGTCCGCGAGGAACCGGGCGCTGTAGGCGCGGAAGCCGTTGGTCGTGTCGGTGTAGCGGCGGCCGGCGGCGAGGCTGATGAGCGGCGCATGCAGCAGGCGGATGCCGAGGTAGCGGGCCAGCGGCGTGCGGATCGCCTGTCCGCCCGGCACGAAGCGGCTGCCCTGCAGGTGGTCGTAGCCGTCGTCGAGCGCGCGCGCGAAGGCCGGCACGGCGCTCGTGTCGTCCTTGCCGTTGCCGTCGATGGTGATGACGCCCTCGTAGCCCTGATCGAGCGCCCACGCGAACGCCATGCGCATCTGCGCGCTGAGTTTTCCCGGGCCGGTCTTCGTGAGGAGCGCCGTGACCCCGCGCGGGGCGAGCTCGGCCTCGGTGGTCGAGCCGTCGGTGCTGCCGCCGTCGGCCACCACCAGATCCACGACCTCGGCGAGCGGCGCCATCCGCTCGAGTTGGCCGAGCAGCTTCCTGCCTTCGTTGATGACGAAGATCGCGCAGCAGTAGCGGGCGCGCCGCGGACGGTACTGCGCGAGGGTGAAGGCGGGCACCTGGCGGGCGGTCACCGCCGGCCTTCCGAGTCCGCCACGACGTTGCGATCGCTGTCGGGCGCCGGGGCCGCCCCGGTCTGCTCGCCGAGCACGAAGTAGAGCGGGCGGTCGCTGCGCTCCTCGACGAGACGGGCGAGGTACCACAGACCCACGGCGGCGAGCACGCTCAGCATGCCGAACATCGTCGCCAGCAGCGCCGACACCGTCGTCCAGCCGGCCGCGACGTCGGCCTTGAGCACGTAGACGGCGACGACGTAAAGGAGGAACAGGGCGTTCACGACGCCGAGCAGGATGCCGATGCGGGCGGCCACGTAGAGCGGCTGCACCGAGTTCGTGACGAGGATGTTCACCGCGAGGCCGAGGGCCTGGCGCAGCGACTTGCGCCGCGGCGGCTGCCGCCGCGCGATCGTCTGGTACGGGAACGTGGCCGCGGCAAAACCGATCTGCGAGCCCAGCGTGCGCAGGAAGCGGTTGCGGTCGCGCACCTGGATGATGGCGTTGACCGCCTGGCGGCTCAGCACCTTGAAGTGGGTCGAGTCGGGCGGGATGTCGAGATGGAAGATGCGGTTGGCGAGGGCGTAGAAGCCGCGCGCGCCGGCCCGCAGCAGCGTCGGCTCCCCGGCGCGATCGCGGCGGGCGCCGTTCACCACGCCGGCGCCGTCGCGGCAGCGTTCGACCATCGCGGGAATCGCCGTGGGCGGATCACTCGCCGGCGAGACCACGACCACGTAGTCGCCAATCGCCGTCTCGAGGCCGGCGGCAATCGCGATCTCTTCGCCGAAGCGGCGCGACAGGCGCAGCAGGCGGCAGGCGGCGTTGCGGTCGAGCAGCCGCGCCACGAGGGCCACGGTGGCATCGGTGGAGCCGTCGTCCACGAGCACGAGTTCCCAGTGTGTGTAGTGGGCGGCGAGCACGGCGGTGGTCTCCGCCACGAACGCCTCGACGATGTCGGCGTCGTCCGACAGGCAGGCGACGGCCGAGACGAAGGTGTCGGAGAGGCTCACGCGCGGCCTCCGGCCAGCGCGGGCTGCAGCAGCGCGCTGTCGAAGAGGTCGTAGATGTTGTCCACCTTGGCGCCGGCGATGCAGGTGAGCCCGGGGAGGCCGTGATCCGCCTTGAGCAGGATCGGACGGCTGTCGTCCACCTCGCTGCGCGGCAGGATCGTCTTCACTTCCCACATCGATTCGACCACGCGGCAGCCGGCCAGGGCCGGCAGGTAGCGGACGGCGTCACGCACCATCGCGGGGGCATGACTCGGCGGCAGGGCGTCCATCACGGCCAGCGGATCATGCCACGGGCGCGCCGGGTCGTCGATCCAGGACCGGTGCGGCGTGTAGCGCACGTGGCTGAGCGTGTGGAGCCCGCGCGCAGGGAAGGGCATACACGAGAAGAACGGCCCGCACATCACGGTGACGGCGGCCTTCGCGAGGAACGGCGGCGGCTCGATGAGCAGCATCTCCGCGAGTTCGTGCTTGAGCGGAATGGCCGGCAGCCCCGAGGCGGTGAGCAGGCCGTTCAGCCGCGAGTAGGTGCAGTTGAACACGCGCGCGCTGTCGATGGCGTCGGGACCGGCCGCGGACGCCAGCGTCGTGCGCAGGCCGCGCGGACCGGCAGCGACGCGTATGGCCTCGGTGCCGGTGCGCACGTCCACCCGTGCCTCGGCCAGATCGGCCACGAGGCGCGCCCGCAGCTTCACGGCATCGAAGGCGGGCTCCGGCACGACGAACACGTCTTCGATGAGCGCGGCGGCGAAGGCGCGGCGAATCTCCGGCGGCGCCGGCGCCAGCGGCGCGCCGATCCGGCGGCAGAACACCTCGAACTGGCGGGCGTTGACCTTCGACAGCGTGCGCCCGATGGCGTAGTAGTGCGCGAAATCGTCCACCACGCAGTCGGCGAACTCGGCGCGAAACCGCGGCGCATTGCGCAACGAGCGGCTGGCCGTGAGGAAGCTGCGCGGGTAGTGATAGCCGAGATGCACCCGCGCCTGATTGGTGTACGACGCGCGCGTCAGCAGATCGGCCGCCCGCTCGACGAGCACCACCTGCAGGCCCTCCCGGGCCAGCTGGCGGGCGAGTGCGGCGCCGAAGAAGCCGCCGCCGATGACCAGCGCGTCAACGCCGGGCGTGGCGGAGTCCATCGTCACAGGGTAGCATCTGGGCGGTATGGAGCCCCTCCTCCAGGCGCTGCAGGAACTGGCCGGCTGGATCGTCGGCGAGTCGCCGTGGCCCGACGGGTCCTTCTCGTTCTTCGCGTGGCTCCTGCTGCCGGCCACGCTCGTGATGGTGCTGGTCATCGGCCTCGAGTTCCTGTTCCCGGCCGAGAAGCGGCGCTGGAGTCGGGAGCACACGCTGGCGGCGACGCACTTCGTGCTCGCCGGCAAGGTCTCGATCTTCACGTTCATCACCGCGCCGGCGATGCAGTGGCTGTGGATCCGCTTCGAGCTGCCGTCGCTGCATCTCGACCAGGCGCTCCATCCGCTGGCCTTCATGGCCGTGACGCTTCTCGTCTACAGCTTCATCGACTACTGGGCGCACCGTCTGCTGCACACCGTGCCGCTCCTGTGGCACATCCACAAGATCCATCACGCGCCGCGGCAGCTGGCCTGGGGCTTCACGTTCCAGGAACACTTCGCGATGACGATCACGTCGGCGCCGATGCTGTCGATTTCGACGCTGCTGCTCGGCACGCACCTCATGCCGCCATGGGGTTCGGTCTACATCCTCGTGAACTACCTGCAGCACGCCAACGTGTCGTTCCGCTTCGGCTGGCTCAACTACGTCTTCGCGCTGCCGGAGATCCATCGCTATCACCACGAACGCGATCGCAAGTACCACGACACCAACTACAGCGGCGGCCTGCTCATCTGGGACCACGTGTTCGGCACCTTCGTCTACGACCCGGCGCGACCGGCCCGCGACTTCGGCATCGACGAGCCGCTGCCGCTCTCGTGGTGGCAGCAGCAGTGGCTGCCGCTCACGCACATCGCGCGCGACGTGCGCGCGAGCCGCGTTGCTCGCGCCCTGACGGGCCGGGCGGACGTGAAGCAGATCCCGGGCGCCTGACGGTCGAGGCCCGAGGCGGTCCTCAGAACACGCGCTGCCAGCGCGGACGCAGGCTGCGATCGATTTCGTCGAGGGTGTCGAACAGGCGCTCGAGCCGGTAGCCGGCATAGGCCGGGGGCACCTGCAGCGCGCGGAACACCTGCGCCTTGTCGCGGCCCATCCGCATTTCGCGGCCCACGTAGTCCACGAGCAGCGTCATGAAGTCCGCATACCGCGTCAGCTCCGCGAAGGGCATCACGCGGCCGTGCCCGGTGATGACGCGGTCCACGTCCTTGACGCTCGTGGCGATGGTGCGCAGCGTCGCCGCGAAGTGGCCGCCGTCGCCGCCGCCTTCGATGTTGACGATCGGGGGGACCGTGTCGGGGAAGACGTCGCCGGCATGGATCACCCGCGCGCGGTGGAACACGACGAAGCTGTCACCGCCGGTGTGGGCCGGTCCGGGCGAGAGGAGCGTGATGCCGTCGGCGCCGGAGAACAGCGTGAGAAAGCCGGTGTGGCCGCGTGTCTTCACCGGCGGGCCGTCGCCGTCGGCGCGCAGGTAGCCCCAGGCGCGCATCTCGCGCAGCGTGAACTCGTGGGCCACGATTTCGACCTCGGGCGGCAGCACGAGTGCGGCACTGGCGTGATCGTCGTGGAAGTGCGTGACGACGGCGTGCGTCACCGGTTTGGGCGTCAGTGTGCGGATGGCCGCCGCCAGGTCGTGCCAGCTCGAGGCGAACTTCGGATCCACCACGACGACGCCGGCGGCGGTTTCGAACACGGCGCTGTTGCCGCCGCCGCCCGGCACCATCCACAGCCCGGGACCAAGCAGTTCGGGCGTGCCCACGCTCGTCCCGTCGCCATCGGTGAGTGACGGGGGCGGAATCGCCGGCTGCCGGCATCCGAGGGCGAGCGCCGTCAGCAGGACGACGGGAAGAGCGGGGATGAGGGGGCGCACGCGCATCGCCCGACGAGCGTAGCACGCGCCTCCGCGGCCGCCGGCGGCCGGCGCGCGGGTTCAGCGCACCGGCGTGCCCAGACGTGCCGCGCTGGCGATGGCCTCGGCGTACCAGCGCGTCCAGGCGTCGAGCACCTCAGGCGGCGCGGCCAGCGCCCGCTCCGACGCGAGCCGCGCGTCGCGCGCCGTGGCCAGCAGCGCGCGGAGCGGCGCGACGTCGCGCTCGCCGGCGGCGGCGAGGAAGCCGGCGGTCGCGGCGACGATGGTGGCCACGTGTCCCATCGCGGCCGGGCTGACCTTCTCGATGGTGTCGAGATTGGTGTGGTAGTAGCGGTCGGTGAAGTGCCAGTTGAGCAGCGCCGGCACGCCGGCCTTGAGGAACGACGTGTGGTCGCTGCCGCCTTCGTAGGGATTCGTGCGCACGACCCAGCCGGTGTCGCGCGCCTGCCGCAGCGCCATCGCCAGATGCAGATCGTTCAGGAACGTGCCCGTGAGCAGCGCGCGGTCCACGTCGCCTGCGCCCCACTCGCTGTGCGGGTCGGTGGGGCGCGGCCAGAACGCCGTCGGGTCCGGCGCCTTCTCGATGAGGAAGGTGCCGCCGGTCTTCGTCGTGTCCTCACCCGTCATGTCGAGCGACATCATCGCCACGACGCGTGAGAGCCGCGCGCGATCGGCCGCAATCCAGGCGTCGCTCGCGCGGATCTCGTCGCCCCAGAGCAGCGTGAGGGTGCGCGCGGGCCGCGGCAGCGCGCCATCGGTGAAGGCCGCCTGGAGTGCGAGCGCGGCGGCAAGCAGCGTGCCCGTGCCGCTGGCGTTGTCGTTGGCGCCGGGCTCCTGCACGTGCGCCACGAGCACCACGCGTTCGTCGGGCAGGCGCGTGCCGGGGAACTCGGCGACCAGCGTGCGCACCGGCCGCCGATGGAACACGGTGTCGGCCGCGACATGCACCGTCACGGCGCCAGCCGCCAGACGCTCGCGCAGGCGGCGGGTGGCGCGCGGAGTGGCCTTGAAGCCGAACGTCGGCCGATCCGCCGCGTAGGGAATCGCGCCCCACTGGAGCACGTCGGGCGTCGTGGCGGGCTGGGTGTAGCCGGCAATCTGCGTGGAGATGACGCCGGCGGCACCGCGGGCCTTCACCGCGAGGTTCCAGACGCTGCCGATCGGGCCATCGGCGAGCACGACCGCACCGGCCACGTCGCGGCCGTCGTAGTGCGCGGCCGTGGTGCCGGGGCCGACGTCGACGAGGCGCGCCGTCACGCCGCCAGGCGGCGTGCCGAACGAGTTGATCGCGAGCGGCACGCGGTCCTGCGCCACCGACAGCACGATCTCGCCGTCCGGGCCATCCAGCCGCAGCACGGCATCACGCATCTCCCAGCCCTGGCTCGCGGACGTGATGGTGTCGTAGTGCGTGGCGATGCCGGCCGCCCTGAGGCGCGCCTCGACGAGTTCGAGTGAGCGGTCGAACGCGGGATTTCCCGCCAGGCGCCAGAGCGGCGCGATGGTCGTGACGACGTCCATCGCGGTGCGGGTCTCGACGCGCGGCACGACGGCGCGGTAGATGGCCTCGGCCTGCGGCGGCAGCACGCGGTCGAGCGGCGGCAGGAACGGGGCCGCGGTCTGCGCGCCGAGCGCGGCCGCGCCTGCCATCACCAGAACGAGCGCTGCGAATCGCATCCCGGCATGATACGCCGCAGCCCCTATAATCTCCGCCGTGATGCACACCGACGACACCCGACGCCGTTTCCTCGCGCAGTTTGCGGGGGTGGGACTTGGCAGCACGCTGGCGCCCGGCGTCCTGTGGGCGAAGGTGCAGGAGGCCGAGACCGATCGCGTCACGCTCGCGATGGTGACCGATGCACTGCGCCTGTCGGGCATCGACCTCCCTGAAGACGATCGCAAAGCCCTCGTGGACGGCGCCAATACGGCGCTCGGCCGGCTCGAGGAGCTGCGGGCGGTGCACATCCCGAACGACGTCTCGCCGCCGTATCACTTCAGTCCCGTCGTACCGGGCATGCGGGTGGACCGCACGCGCCAGCCCTGGGTGATGAGCAAGGCGCCGGCACTGAAGCGTCCCGCGAACCTGGAGGCCGTGGCCCTGTGGCCGCTGCGTCACCTCGCCGAACTCGTGCGCACGAAACAGGTGACCTCGGTCGAGCTGACCACGATGTACCTGGCGCGGCTGCACCGCCACAACGCCGTGCTGAACAACGTGGTGACGTTCCTCGACGCGCACGGCCTCGCCGAAGCCGCGCAGGCCGATCGCGAGATTGCGGCCGGCCGCTACAAGGGGCCGCTGCACGGCATTCCGTGGGGCTGCAAGGACATCATCACGGTGAAGGGCTTCCCGACCACCTGGGGCTCGCCGGCGTTCACCGGGCAGCAGTTCGACTACGACGCCTCGATCGTCGAGATGTTGCGCGAGGCCGGCGCGGTGCTCATCGCCAAGCTCGCCACCGGGGAACTCGCGGGCGGCGACAACTGGTTCGGCGGGCAGACGAAGAGCCCGTGGGATCCGACGCAGGGCTCGAGCGGCTCCTCGGCCGGACCGGCGTCGGCCACGGCCGCCGGCGGTGTGGCGTTCGCCATCGGCAGCGAGACGAGCGGGTCGATCCTGAGTCCGGCCGGACGGTGCGGCGTCGTCGGGCTGCGGCCGACCTTCGGGCGGGTGAGCCGGCACGGCGCGATGGCGCTCTCGTGGACGCAGGACCGCCTCGGGCCGTTCTGCCGTCACGCCGAAGACTGCGCGCTCGTGATGCGGGCGATTGCGAAACCCGACGATCGCGACATGAGCGTGATGGACGTGCCGTTCAACTGGAACGCGAATCTCGACATCCGCACACTCAAGGTGGGCGTGCTGCAGGCCTCGTTCGACGAGCTCACCGAGCCGGCGGCGAAGGCCAACGCGGCGGCGACGCTCGAGGCGCTGAAGGCCCTCGGCGTGAAGGACTTTGCCCCCGTCGAGACGCCCGACTTCACGCTCGAGATGAGCGGCATCGGCGTGGAATCGGCGGCGTTCTTCGATGAACACGCGCGCGCCGGACGCATGGCCAAGGTGTCGCGCAACCGGGCCCGGCCGGCCGGACGTCTGACCTCCGCGGTGGACTTCCTGCAGGGGCAGCGCGCCCGCATGATGATGATGGAGGCGCTCGCGAAGGCCACCGCGCACGTGGACGTCTACGTCGTGGCGTCGAACTCGATCGGCCGCGGCGGCCCCGGTGGACCGCCGACGCCGCCGGCCCCGGGCACCCCGCGTCCGCCGCGCCGTCCGCAGCCGCCGGGCCAGCGCCACTTCCAGCTGGCGAATCTGGCGTGTTATCCGGCCGTCAACGTGCCCAACGGGTTCGCCGAAGGCGGCACGCCCACGAGCATCGTCTTCTACGGGCAGCCCTTCCGCGAACTGCCGCTGCTGGCCCTGGCAAAGGCCTATCAGGACCGCGCCCGCTGGCACGAGCGCGCCCCGTCGCTCACCTGAGATGGCCGCCGGGGCGACACCGGCCGTGCACGCGCTGCGGCGGCACGGCCTGACCTTCACGGAGCACGAGTACCGCTACGAGCTCAAGGGCGGCACGGCGGTCTCGTCGCGCGAACTCGGCGTCGACGAACATCACGTCGTGAAGACGCTCGTGATGGAGGACGAAACGAAGGCGCCGCTCATCATCCTGATGCACGGCGATCGCGAGGTCTCCACGAAGAACCTGGCGCGGCAGACCGGGCGGAAGCTCGTGAAGCCGTGCGCGCCGGAGGTGGCCGAGCGCCATTCCGGCTATCAGGTAGGCGGCACCTCGCCCTTCGGCACGCGCAAGGTGTTCCCGATCTACATCGAACGCTCGATCCTCGCCCTCGAGCGCATCTACCTGAACGGCGGCCGGCGCGGTTTCCTCGTGGGCCTCGACCCGCGCGACGCCGCGAAGGCGCTGGACGCCACCCCCGTGGACGTGGCGGTCGAGCCGCACGACCGGGGCTGACGCCGCCTCCTGCCGTCGGCGCTCACTCGCGCGCGGCCGGAGCCAGGCGGGCGGCGATCTCGCCGGTCAGCGCCTCGGCGATCCGCGCGTTGGCCGACTCGGTGACGTGGCCGAAACGATCGATGAACACGGCGTCAGTCACGTCGTCGAACAGCCCACCGTGTGACAGATAGGGCACGCCGGACGCGGCCATCGCCGTGTCGATGGCCACCCCGCACTCCCGCGTCCAGGCCGTCTCGTCCTGCGGCTCGAGCAGGGTCGTCTCGAACGGCGTGAGCGCCTTCCGGGTCGAGGCATGGTGCGGCTGCTGCACGAACAGCACGTCGAACCCCCAGGCGCGGCCAAGGCCGGCGGCGCTGCGCGCCGTGGCGGCGACGTAGCGGCCGAGGGCCGGACAGACCTCGGGGCGACGCGGTTGCAGTTTCCAGATGTTGCCGATGCCGAGCGCCAGAGCGAGGCGGTTGAACAGTTGCGAACGTTCACCGGGCGTGACGAACGACGTGAAGAAGCCCCGCGACGCCTCCACCTCGTACAGGCGCGCGAAGCGGCCCTCGAAGAAGGCGTGGCCCGGCTCGCCGTAGAGATGCGCGGCGCGGATGTCGTTGATCCCGCTGTAGAAGATCGCCAGCGCGGGCACATGTCCGCGCGCGACCTCGTGCTCGAGCGCCGCCAGCTCGTGCCCCACGGTGTAGCCGGGCTGCGCCAGGTTCGTGAGGGGCACGCCCGTGACGCCGGCCTGGTCGAGACCGCGGGCGATGAATGCCGGGATGGTCTGGCCATCGCGCGCCGTGTAGCCCCACATCGCCGAACCGCCGAGCAGGAAGACCGGGCGGCCGCCGGGACCAGGCGCGTCGGAGCCCGGCGTGGTTCGACGGCCCTGTGCGTCCACGGTGAGGTGTGGCCTGGCGAGGCCATGCGCCCAGTACGATCGCCACGGGTCGTAGCGCTCGCGCAAGGCCGCTCGCGCTGCCAGGAACTCGCGGTACCAGGCCTCGCCGGCATATGGATGCCCGACCACCTGCGCCTGGCGCTCGTCGTCGGTGCCCCACCACGCGGCCCGCAGCGCGCGCTGGCCGATGTAGGCACCTTCGAGCAGCGCGAAGGCGCAGAGCGCGATACCTACGGCGTTCCATCCGTCCTGGAGGCCGCGACCGAGCCGTGTCCACAGAGATGACGCCATCGCCGTCTGGCGGATAAGACTACATCACCCAGTGGAGCCCCGCGCTGCCACCTTCGCCCAGGTGTCCTTGAGCGACACCGTGCGGTTGAACACGGGCGCGCCGGGCGCCGTGTCGAGGTCGGCGCAGAAGTAGCCGAGGCGCTCGAACTGCACGCGCGTGCCGGCCGGCGCCGTGCCGAGCATCGGCTCGAGCTTGCAGCCGGTGAGCACATCGAGACTCGCCGGGTTCAGCAGGTCGAGGAACGTCTGTCCCGACTTCTCGGCGGCGGATTCGGGACTCTCGGCCGTGAACAGCCGGTCGTAGAGCCGCACTTCGCCGTCCACGGCATGGGCGGCCGACACCCAGTGCAGCGTGGCCTTCACCTTGCGGCCATCCGGCGCGTCGCCGCCGCGGGTGGCCGGGTCGTAGGTGCACCGCAGCTCGACGATGGCGCCGTCTGCGTCCTTCACGACCTCCTGGCAGGTGATGAGATAGGCGTTGCGCAGGCGCACCTCGCGGCCCGGCGCCAGGCGGAAGAACTTCTTTGGCGGATCTTCCTGGAAGTCGTCCCGTTCGATGTAGAGCTCGCGTGAGAACTCGACGTCACGGGTGCCGGCGGCAGCGTCTTCCGGGTTGTTGACGACGGCCAGCGTCTCGGCCTGCCCCTCGGGGTAGTTCGTGAGCACGACCTTGAGCGGCTTCAGCACGGCCATCGCCCGCGGCGCGCGCTTGTTGAGATCCTCGCGCACGCAGTGCTCGAGCAGGCCGATGTCGATGACGTTTTCCTTCTTCGCCACGCCGACGCGCGCGCAGAAGTCGCGGATCGATTCCGGCGTGTAGCCGCGGCGGCGCAGTCCGGAGATGGTCGGCATGCGCGGATCGTCCCAGCCGTGGACGTGGTTCTGCGCCACGAGCTGCAGCAGCTTGCGCTTGCTCATCACCGTGTAGTTCAGGTTCAGGCGCGCGAACTCGATCTGGCGCGGCGTGTGCGACGCCTCGCATTCGCGCACCACCCAGTCGTAGAGCGGACGGTGCGCTTCGTATTCGAGCGTGCAGAGCGAGTGGGTCACGCCTTCGTAGGCATCCGACAGCGGGTGCGCGTAGTCGTACATCGGGTAGATGCACCACGCGTTGCCCGTGCGGTGATGCTCGGCATGGCGGATCCGGTAGAGCACCGGATCGCGCATGTTGATGTTGGGCGACGCCATGTCGATCTTCGCGCGCAGCACGTGCGTGCCGTCGGCGAACTCGCCGGCCCGCATGCGGCGGAAGAGGTCGAGGTTCTCGTCGGCGCCGCGCGTGCGGTACGGCGAGTCGGTGCCCGGTTCGGTCAGCGTGCCGCGGTGGGCGCGGATCTCGTCGGCCGAGTGCGAGTCCACGTAGGCCTTGCCGCGGCGGATGAGGCCTTCCGCGTCCTGGTAGAGGCGTTCGTAGTAGTCGGAGGCGTAGAACTCGCGGCCCGACCAGTCGAAACCCAGCCAGTGGACGTCGGCTTTGATCGAGTCCACGTATTCGACGTCTTCCTTGACCGGGTTCGTGTCGTCGAACCGCAGGTTGCAGAAGCCGCCGTATTCCGCGGCGACGCCGAAGTCGACGCAGATGGCCTTGGCGTGGCCGATGTGCAGGTAGCCGTT
>CADEFD010000102.1:11738-17829 GCA_902826515.1 uncultured Acidobacteriota bacterium | reverse complement strand
TGACCATCAGCATGCTGCCCTGGCCGCCGACGGTCTCGTAGTCGAGGTCGATGCCCACGACGGCGTTGGCGCCTCGTTCCGCCGCCGCCTGAGCGATCTCGGTGAGCGCCAGTTCCCGCGCCTTGCGCAGTTCGGCCTCGTAGGTGGCCGATCGGCCGCCGACGATGTCGCGGATGCCGGCGAACAGATCCTTGAAGATGTTCGCGCCCATGATGGCCTCGCCCGTGACGATGCCGCAGTACGTCGTGATCTTCCGGCCTTCGATCGACGGGGTGGTGGACAGGATGACGGACGCGCTCATGGCAGACTCCTCGTGCTCATCAGACGTCGCGGTTGCACGCGATGTTCCGCGTGGGGGCCCGGCGCGCGCTGCCCGCCCCGCCCGGCTGTGCTAGAACGCAGTATGCGCATCCACGCACGCCTTGTCCTGGCCGCCGGCCTCGTCCTCGTCTGTGTCGGCCACGCCGCGGCGCAGTCCGACACCATCGTCGTCGGCGCGCTGCCGCAGCCCGGGCAGTCGCAGCGCCTCCAGACCACGCAGACGATGCAGATGAAGATGCTGCCGGAGGGCGAAGGGCCGCCCGGGTTCCCGGCCGAGGGCCTGCGCATCGAACAGACGACGGTGACGGTGATGCGTCAGGACATCGGCCTCGTCGACAACGACGGCCGCGTGCGCCACGACATCACCTACGAGTCGATGACGCAGACGTCCACGATGAACGGCAAGGAGGTGCCGATCCCCTCGGACCGCATCGCGATGTTCGACGGCAAGGTGTTCACCATGTGGATCGACCGGAACAACGACGTGGTCGATGTGGTCGTGCCCGAGGGCGTCCCGCTCACCGCCGAACAGGCGAAGCAGATGATGGGCTCGCTGCTCGCCGCCGTGCCGCGCCAGGCGATTCGCGTGGGCGAGACGGTCACGAAGCCGTTCACGATGGACCTGCCCGTCCCCGGCGGCCGTGAGGCGCCGAAGATGACCGCCACGACGCGGCTCACGCTCACGGGCGTGGACGGCGCCGGCACGGACCGCATCGCCAACTTCGACGTGGCGGTCGAGGGCCTGCTCAAGGTCGACGCCCCCGGCACCGGACCGGCCGTGTCGATCGCGGTGGGCGGCACCGGCACGATGCGCACCCACCTGCTCAGTGGCTTCGTCGTCGCCAGCACGTCCGAGCAGACGATCGAGGGCACGGTCGGCTCGCCCGGCGGCAAGGGCCCGGCGTTCTCGATGCGCGGCACCGTGATGATCAAGACGACGCGGCTCGAGTAGCCCGGCCCGCGCGGGCGACGCGGCCGGCCCGGCCCGGGTTGACGCCGCCCCCCGCGGTGCACGACCATCGGCCACCCTGCTTCCGCGAGGTTCCATGACCCGAGTGCGCTCGTCCGCTGCCGTCGTCTGCCTGCTCGTCCTGACTGCCGCCTGCTCGGCGCCACCGCCGGCGGCGCCGCCCGCCGCGCCCTTTTCGGTCGTCGAGGCCAGCATGGCCGACATGCAGCAGGCGATGGCCGAGGGCCGCGTGACCTCCCGGCAGCTCGTCGAGCAGTACCTGCAGCGCATCGCCCTCTACGAGGAACGGCTCAATGCGACGATCGCGGTGAATCCGAAGGCGCTCGAAGAGGCGGATCGTCTCGACGCCGAACGCAGGGCCGGCACGCTGCGCGGGCCGCTGCACGGCATTCCCGTGGCGCTCAAGGACAACATCCACACGACCGACATGCCGACGACCGGCGGCGCGGTCGCCTTCGAAGGCTTCATCCCGCCCTACGAAGCCACGCTCACGAAAAACCTGAAGGACGCCGGCGCCATCATCCTCGCCAAGACGATGATGACCGAGCTTGCGAACTTCATCGCCCAGGGCATGCCCGGCAACTACAACGGCCTCGGCGGCTACGGCATGAACCCGTACGACCCGCGGCGCGATCCGCGCGAGGCCACGGGTGATGGCCGGCCGGTGGCGAACACAGGCGGGTCGAGCTCAGGCGTCGGCACGGCCGCCAACTTCTGGGCGGCCAACGTGGGCAGCGAGACCTCGGGGTCGATTCTGAGCCCGTCGAACCAGAACATGCTCGCCGGTATCAAGCCCACCGTGGGCCGCATCAGCCGCTACGGCATCATCCCGATCACGGCCGACCAGGACACCGCCGGCCCGATGGCGAAGACCGTGGCCGACGCGGCACTGATGCTCGGCGCGATGGAGGGTGCCGCGCCGGATCCGAACGACGCCGCCACGAGCATCTGCACGCCGCCGCCCAATCGCGACTACTCGGTGCACCTGAAGCGCGACGGCCTGAAGGGCGCGCGCATCGGCATTCCACGCGCGTTCTACTTCAACAAGCAGCTCGTTCCGGGCGAGAAGGAACCGCGCGGCGGCCTGAACGAGGCGCAGGCGACGGCGATGGCCGAGGCCATCGAGGTGCTGAAGAAGGAAGGCGCCGTCATCGTGGACCCGGCCGACGTCCCGAGCGTCGTCGATGCGGACGCGGCCAACAACTTCCTGGCCTGGGGCACCTGCTCGGGCACCGACGGCGCCAGGGGCAAGGACGCGAACTGTTCGGTCGTGCTCAAGTACGGGATGAAGCGCGACTTCAACGCCTGGCTCGATACGCTGGACGACTCGGGCCCGGTCTCGACGCTGGCCGAGCTGCGCGCCTGGAACCTCGCGCACCAGAGCCGCGGCGCCATCAAGTACGGCCAGGCGAACCTCGACGTGTCGGACGAGATGGACCTCGAGAAGGACAAGCTGCGCTGGGAAGCCGACCGCGCGAAGGACATCCGCCTCGGCGGCACGCACGGCATCGACGAGGTGATGAAGGCGCAGAAACTCGACGCCATCCTGTTCCCCGGCGCGAGCGGCGCCGGCATCGCCGCCAAACCCGGCTACCCGACGGTCATCGTGCCCTTCGCGATGGTGCCGAACGCGCCCACGCCGGCCTTCCCCGAAGGCTTCGAGGCGAAGCCGATTCCCTACGGCGTGAGCTTCACGGGTACGGCGTGCAGCGAGCCGCGGCTCATCGAGCTCGCCTACGCCTTCGAACAGGCCACGAAGAAGCGCACGCCGCCCGCGTCGGCGCCGTAGCGCGCGCTGAACGCCGTGCGATTCCGCTCCCTCCGCAGCCGGCTCCTCGTCGCCATCGGCACGCTGGTCGTGGCGCTGACGGGCGCCACGCTCACCTATGTGGGCCGGCTGGCGAGTCAGGCGGTGACCGAACGGGTGTCCGCGGACCTGCTGAAGAGCCGCGACACGCTCACGAGCGCCCACGAGACCCGGTCGGAACGCCTGGTGCTCGTGGCGCGCCTGCTGGCGTCGTTTCCCGACCTGCTGGCGCTCTTCGGCACCAACGACGCGGCGACCATCCGCGACTTCCTCACCGACTACCGCGAGCGCAACGCGCGCGACGAGCTGCTGCTCGTGCTCGACCAGCGCGGCGCCGTCATCGCCAGAAGCGACACCTTCGCGCCGTTCACCCTGCCCGACGCGGTGAGCCGCTGGATCGAGCCGGCCATGGCCGGGCGCCCCGTGCGCGGCGTCGTCGACGTGGACGGCCGGCCGCATCACCTGGTGCTCGTGCCGGCCGAATCGGGCGGGATGGTGTTCGGCTTCGTGGCCGCGGCCGCCCCCATCGACGACCGCTGGGCGGCGGCGCTCCGCGATGCCAGCGGCAAGGAGATCGTGGTGCTCGCGCCGGCGGGACTCGCCGGCACGACCCTGGCCGCCGGTCGCGCACCATGGGCGAATGCCGCGGCCTTCGGCGACGCCGGCGTCACGACCACCGTGGACCTCGGAGGCGAGCGCTTCGAGGCGCTCGCTCTCGCCGATCCGCACGACCCCGGCCTGCGGGTGGTGGCGCTGCAGTCGCTCGACCTCGCGCTGGCGCCATATCGCAACATCCAGTTCGGCCTCGTGCTGCTCGGCCTCGTCGCCGTCGGCGCCGGCGTGGGCGCGGCCTTCCTGCTCGCGCGTTCGCTGACCGCGCCCATCGAAGCGCTGTCGCGGGCCACCGGCGAGGTCGCGGCCGGACACTTCGACGTGAAGCTGGCCGTGCGCGGCGAAGACGAGATGGCGGCGCTCGCCACGGCGTTCAACCGTATGACGGACGGCCTGCGCGAGCGGGCCGACATGCAGAAGTTCGTCTCGCAGTCCACGGTCGAGATGATTCAGCGCGGGCCGTCCACGCCGGAAACCCGCGCCGGCTCGCGGCAGGTCATCACGCTGCTCTTCTCGGACATCCGCGGCTTCACGGCCTTCGCGGAGCGCCGTCCGCCGGAAGAAGCGGTGGCCGCGCTCAACCGCTATCTCACCCTGCAGGCCGAACTCGTGCAGCGCTTCCGCGGCGACGTGGACAAGTTCATGGGTGATGCCGTGTTCGCGCACTTCACGGGCGAGGACAAGGCGCTCGATGCCATCCGCTGCGCCGTCGAGATGCACAAGGCGGTGCGGCAGGCGCCGCTGGCAGACGCGACGCTGCCGCCGCTGGCGCTCGGCATCGGCATCGTCACCGGCGAAGTGATCGTGGGCAGCGTCGGTGGCGCGGATCGCCTCGACTACACGGCCGTCGGAGCGCCGGTGAACCTTGCAGCGCGGCTGTGCGCCGCCGCCGAACCGAACGAGACGCTGCTGAACGACACGACCTTCGAGGCCGTGCGCGGCCTGGTGGCTGCCGAAGCGGCCCCGCCGATCGCGGTGAAGGGCTTCACGGATCCCGTGGCGCCCTACCGCATGCGCACGTAGCGGCGCGGGATCGCCGGTCCGCGGCTCTGCGCGCGTCCGCCGGCGGCGAGGCGTCAGCGGGTGAGACGGAGGGTGAGGAACGCGGCGAATTCGACGGAGTTGTCGCGCGGCCAGGTGTCGACGTCGAGCTGACCCCGGCGCATCCAGTAGATTCGTCCGGCCGCCGCCACGCTGACGTGCGGCGCGAGCCGTGCGGGCAGGTCGAACCCGGCCGTGAAGGCCGGCGAGGTGCGGGACGGCTCCGGGCCCGCCGAACACGACGGGCAGGTGGGCAGGGCGCCCTCGCGCTGCTGGCGCAGGATGCCGCCCCCCGCCACGACATCGAAAGCCGCGTGCGGCGCCGACAGTGCGCGCAACCGGACTTCGCCGATCCAGGCCTGCTCACGCTGCCGATCCTCGACCGGCAACCGCGCGATGTTGTGGTCGCCGTTCACCTCGCCGAAACCGACCCACGCTACGCCGATTCCGATGCGTGGCGCGATCCCCAGACCCGCCTCGACGCGGGGCGCCACGAGGCGGCGTTCAGGAAACGCCGTCACTTCGACGCGGCCTTCGGCGCCGCTCGACGTGACGCCGACACCGGCGCCGACAAAGGTCATCGACGGCCCGAATGCCGTGGGCGGCTGCGCGGCGGCGCCGGCTGGACGCAGACACACGGCGATGAACGCGGCCGCGATCGAGACACGCCTGATCATGGCTGCTTGTACGCCGCTGCGGGGTACGGCTTCCCGAACTTGTTCGTATGCGGCACCGCCACGAACGCACTCTCGTCGAGCGCGAGCGGCGGTGACGATGTGGCGCCGCTCACCGCGACGTCGGCGGTGACCGCGGCGGCCCGTTCCGAGATCGCGGTGAGCCGGTAGCGGCCGGCCGGCAGGTCGAGCCGCCAGGCGCCGTCAGGCCCGGTGGTGACCACCCACGGCGTCGGCGCCGCCACGACGAGTGCGGTCATCTGGGGGTGGATGTTGCAGAAGATCCGGACCACGCCGGGCGTGGCGAACGTGCGGCTCTTCGACGCCCCGGCCCGATAGAGCCCGAGGTCGAACGCGTTTCCCGGCGACAGCGAGAACACGTTGTGGAAGATGTCGTCGTCGTTCGGGAAGCTCACGACGGTGCCGACCGGCACGCCGAGCACGCGCGGTGCGAACGCCTTGTTCCGCTGCGACAGCGTGACCGGCTTCCCCTCGCGCGCCGGTGCGGCGCCGCCGAGCGGCTCCGCATAGACCACAACCGGCGCCGGCTGGTTGCCCGCCCGCACCGTCGTCGTCACCGTCCCCGTCAGCACATCGGCCTGAGCCGCGACTGGCAGCAGCACGGCGGCCAGCATCAGAATCCACGTCATTGCTTCTAGCTCTCCC
>CADEFD010000102.1:0-11638 GCA_902826515.1 uncultured Acidobacteriota bacterium | reverse complement strand
TGGCAGCAGCACGGCGGCCAGCATCAGAATCCACGTCATTGCTTCTAGCTCTCCCCAGTCCCTGGTCCCTGGTCCCTGGTCCCTGGTCCCTAGTCCCTGGTCCCTGTTCTCTAGAACGTCACGGCGAACACCGCGTTCACGTGATGATTCGCGCGGTTGCTGCCCGAGCCGTAGCGCGTCTGCAGCCACTTGTATTCGACCGAGGCCGACACTTCCGGCGACAGCTTCACGATGACGTTGCCGAAGGCGCTCGTGTTGCGCAGGCGTCCGGCGCTGCCGAAGCCGTCAGGCCGGCGGTCGAGCGAGGCGCCGCCGTTGAGCGACACGCGCGTGGCCGCGGCGAGGCGGGCTTCGACCCAGCCGCCTTCGGACCGGCCGGGTTGTCCCACGCCGGATCCATACGCGTCGAGTTCGTCGGCGAGATAGGCCTCGCCGGCCAGTCCCACGCGGCCGCGCCGCAGGTTGAGATCGACGGCGCCGGCAGAGGCCGGGATGAGGCGTCCGGCCTCGCGGATCCAGCCGTAGTGCCCCGACACGCCGAGCTGCGCTTCCCCGGCGCCCTCCGGTGTGCCGCGGCCGTAGCCGACGTGGCCCTGGAACGCCGGCCGCTCGGAGCGTTCGCCGCCGCCGGGCTCGGGCGCGAAGACGTAGCTCGTGCCGGCATCCCCGGCGATCGGCGCGACGATGCCGGTCTTGACGGTGAAGCCGCCGAACTTCTGTTCGACGCGCACCTGCGGCGCCCGCAGGTAGAGGTTGCCGGCGCGGAAGAACTGCGGGAAGGCGAACGAGGCGAGCGAGGTGGGATCGCGCGGCGCCAGCATCACGTGGTCCTGCCCGATCTGCACGGCGGTGCCGCCGTGTTCGAGGCGGCCGAAGGCGTAGAGCAGCCGCGGCAGGCCCATCACCGTGCCGGTGACGAAACCCGGCGTGCCGCCGAAGAAGTCCACGATGAGCGCGCCCTTGCCTTCCCACGCGCCCACGCTGATGCCGCGTACGTCGAAGCCGAGCCGGCTCTGGCGCATCGTCGAGGTCATCGAGCCGCCGGCGGCCGTGCCGACGATGTTCGGACTCTCGAGCCAGTTGGCGTCGCCCGAGTTGTAGACCGTGTTCGAGAGGATGGTGCCGGTGAGCGTGACCGGGAATTTCGAGGCCGCCTCGACCTTCACCTGGGCCAGTTCCTGGACCTGTGCCTGCAGCATCTCGGGCGGCAGCGCCACGGGCTCCTGCGCGGGCTGGGCAGACGGGGCGGCCTGCGTCACGGCCGCCGGTGCCGAGGCGGCGCGCAGCGTGCGCAGCTCACCGGCGAGAGCCTGCAGCGCCTGCCGCAGCTCCGCCACCTCGTCGCGCAGCAGGTCGATTTCGCCGCGAGCGCCCACGGCGCCGTCCGCGGCCGGCGCGGCGGTGATGGCCACGTCAGGCGGACCGGAGAGGTCGGAGGCGCGCTGCGCCAGTGCGGGGGCCGCGGAGGCGGCAAGGCACGCACCCGCGAGAACGACGCGGGCGCGCGTGTGCCAGGAAGGACGTGCGGGTCTGGACATGCGGCCATTGTAGTGGCCGCCTTGTCTCAGGACACGAGCGAGCGGTTAACGTTTGGTGACCGAATGGTCAGCGGCCGCCGAGGAACTTGCCGAGCATGCCGGTCACGTCGTCCACGACCGAGCCGTCGCGATCGCGGTCGAGCATCGGTGTCAGCATGTCGAGCAGCCCGCCACCGGTGCCGCCGGCGCCGAGGTTCGCACCGAGTCCGCCGGGCAGCCCCGCGGGCGCCCCGCCGGCACGTTTGGCCATGGCGCCCATGACCATCGCCGCCACGACCGGCAGCATCTGCTTCAGGATGTCGGGCCCGACGCCGCTCGACGCCGCGGCCTGCGCCGCCACCTGGCGGCTCACGTCCTTGCTGCCGAGGATGTGGCCGAGGATGCCGTTGCCGTCAGCCACCGTCTCCGGGCGCATCAGCGAGCCGAGGTCGTCGAGATAGCTGCCGTGCCGGCCGCTCGAGAGCGCCTGCGTCAGGCCGTCCAGGCCGCCGTCGCGCGTGGCGTTCTTCGCGAGACCCGCGGCCAGTGCCGGCACGAGCGCCGAGAGCGCCGCGCTGGCCTGGTCGTCGCCGAGACCGAACTGCTGGCCGAGCTGCTTCACGGCGCCGCCGCCCTGCGCCGCCATGAGGGCTTCGAGGATGTTCATTGGAGATTCCCTGCGATTAGGACGACTGTTCCGGCGTGTCGTCGTCGCCGTCGTTCTCGTCGTCGTTCAGGTCGGAGAGATCATCCCCCCACGGATTGGCCTGCGGTCCGGGCACGATGCCGGCGATGTCCGGGTCGATTCCCGGAGGCGCGTCGGGCGAGTTGGCGCGGCGCTCGCGCGCGTCGGCTCGCTTCTGCGTCTTCTGCTTCTGCCGATCCTGTCGAGCGCGTTCACGATCGCGCTTACTGCGGGGACGTCCCTGGAACATGCAACACTCCGATGCGCGCCGGCGGGGGGCGGACCGCGCGCCAGCTCCACGAAGCGTGGAACCGCCGCGGCGATCTTATCAGTCCTGATGCCCTCGCGCCGGTCGATCACCGGAGCGGCGGGAAACGATGGGGTAGGATCGGCGGCGTGCCGTCCGCCCGCGTCGTCCCCCGACGGACCGTGCTGCGCTCGCTCGCCGCCGGTCTGGTGTTCGCCCCTGGCAGGCTGTCGCCATCGCTCGAACCCGCCTGGATGTGGTCCGGCGCGGTCACGGCCACCTCAGCCACGGTGCTGGCGGCGTTTACCGAACGCCTGCCGGCCACCCCGGCGCTGCTCCTCGACACCGGCCGCGACCTCGCCGGCGCCCGACGCGTCGAGGGACGCGCCACGGTGGCGCCGTCGCGCCGCCGCGCCGAACGCATCGTGGTCGAGTACCGCGTCGAGGGCCTCCGGCCCGGCACCGAATATTTCGCCGGCTTCGACGCCGAGAGCGGCACCCGGGCCCGCTTCCGCACCTTTGGCCGCGGCCCGTTCAGCTTCACGGTCGCCTTCGCGTCGTGTGCCGGCGGCACGAGGCCGGTGCCGATGTCGCACGTCTCGAACAGCGGCGTCTTCGACGCCATCGGCGAACTCGACCCCCATCTGTTCATTCACATGGGCGACCTGCACTACTACAACATCAACGGGCCAGCCCGCTTCACGGACCTGCTGCTCGAGCGGTTCCGCCGCGGCCTCGACCGCGTGCTCTCGCAGGAACACCAGGCGCTCTTCTACCGCCGCACGCCGATTGCCTACGTGTGGGACGACCACGACTACGGCCCCGACGACGCCGATGCCCGCTCGCCCACCCGCGAAGCGGCGCGCCGCTACTACGGCGTGGACGTGCCGCACTACCCGCTGCCGCTCGCGCCGCTGAACGACGGGCCGATCGCGCAGGTGTTCGACGTGGGCCGGGTGCGCTTCCTGATGACCGACATGCGCTCCGAGCGCCGGCCCCCGGCCGGCGAGATGCTGGGGGCGCGGCAGAAGGCGTGGCTGCTCGCCGAACTCGAGCAGGCCGCCGCCGACCGCGTGCCGCTCGTCGCGTGGGTGAACCCGGTGCCGTGGATCACGGCCGACGGCGATGCCGACGGCTGGGGCCGCTACGCGGCGGAGCGCCGCGAGATCGGCCAGCGGATTACCGCCCTCGGACTCGGCCCGCGGCTCGTGATGCTGAGCGGCGATGCCCACATGCTGGCCTTCGACGACGGCCGCCACAACGCCAACGGCGGCTTCGTCGTGGCGCAGGCCGCGCCGCTCGATCGGTTCGTGCGCTCGAAGGGCGGACCGTATTCCCACGAACCGCCGCAGCAGAAGAACGGCCAGTTCGCGACGCTGCAGGTGGAAGACACCGGCGCGCGGCTGACGGCGACGTTGCAGGGCTACCGCTACATCGGGAACGGCAAGGCGGCACCGGTGGCGCGGACGCGCCTGCGCCTCGAGTGCGTGGGCGAGCGCTGCACGCTCGTGCCCTAGCCGGCGGCGTTTTTCGCGGCGACGAAGTCCACGAGCGCCTCGAGCCGGTGCACGCGCGGGCAGTCGGCGTCGGCGTAGAGCGCGGCGATGTCGAAGAGCACGGCCTCGGCCAGGCCGGCCGCGCGGGCGCCCGCCACATCGATGTGGAAGAAGTCGCCCACGTGCACCGTGGTCGCCGCCTCGGCGCCACTTTCGGCCAGCGCCAGGTGGAAGAGCCGCGGGTCCGGTTTTTCCACGCCGAAGTGGTGCGAGTCGAGGATGACGTCGAAGTGCGGCGTCAGGCCCACCCGATCGAACATCGCGTGCAGCCGTCCGTTGGCGTTCGACACGACGACCAGCCGCACGTCGAGCGCGCGCAGGCCGCGCAGCATCGGCACCACATCGGCCGGCACGTGTTCCCAGATGTTGTGCACGTCGTGGTAGGCGCGCACTTCGGCCAGCGCCTCGCTGGCCGCCGGCGTCGACGCATCCAGCCCGGCGTGACGCAGCACCGACTCGAAGTAGATCCAGCCGCGCTGCCGATCGTCGGTGCGGGCCATGAGCGTGGCCAGGTCCATCTCGCGCTTGGCGTGCGGTTCGGCCGCCGTCAGCGCCTCGGTGGTCGTCGCGACGCCCCGCCGGGTCAGCGCCTCGGCGACCCGTGCCCAGTTCGGATGCACGAGCACGCCGCCGGCATCCAGAAAGACGGTCTCGATGACGCGCGAGGGTGTGGTCATGGCCGGAGGATCGTCCGCACGTCGCCGCGCAGGCTGGCAAGGTTCACCGGCGGATCATCCGCCGGCAGCGATCGATGGTACTCGACGATGGGACGGTCGTCGGTGAGCACAGGCCCCTCGCCGACGAAGCGGCGCAGCTCGTCCGGACCGGCGACGTACCACGCGGTCAGCGTGTCGAAGCTGTCGAGACCCACCTCGTCGAGCGCGAGGCGGGTTTCCGGCCGCGCCCGCTTGCCGTCCACGAGGGCCGGCGCGAGGGTGAGCGGCGTGACCGATCCCACCATCAACTGCCCGTCGAACCAGAGCGTGGTGTGCGGGAAGACCTCGAGGAAGGTCCGCATGATGAGTTTGTACTGCGCATCCGGCCGGTGGCCGATCCACTGGAGCGCCAGGCCCCCGTCGGCGAGCGCGTCGCGCACGAGCATGAAGTACTCGCGCGAGTAGAGGTTGCCGGCGCCGGCGTGCACCGGCTGGATGAGATCCGCGGTGGCAACGTCGAAGCGATCGCGCGTGCGGGCGAGGAAATTGCGGCCGTCGTCCACGCGCAGCGTGACGTTGTCGCGGTTCAGCAGGTCGTAGTTGACGTGGCGGAAGAACTCCGCGCCCTTGCGCACGCTGTCCGAGAGTTCGACGACCTGCACGCGCGTGTCGTGCTGGCTCACCGCGCCAGGCGTGGCGCCACCACCGAGACCCACGACGAGAGAACGTTTCGGATCCGGATGCAGCACCATCGGCAGGTGGCCGATGAGACGATGCAGGCGCACCATGTCCGGCCCATCGGACGCCTGGTGGAGGCCGTCCAGATACATCAGCCAGCCGCGAAAGGCGCCGGTGTGGATGCTGACCGAGGTCTGCACGCCTTCCTCGCGCCAGAAGATGCGTTCGTTCTGGCCGTGGCGCCGCGCGAGTGTCACCTCGAACGGATCCGGCACGAGGCGCGCCGCGCCGGCGAAGAGCGCAACCAGGGCGAGTGCCGGCACCCAGCGGCGGCGCGGGAGGAACATCGCCAGGCTCGTGAGCAGGTAGAGCGCCGCGAGCGCGATGAGCGCCTGGCGGCTGCCGAGCCGCGGCAGCAGCACGAAACCGCCCACGACGGCGCCGGCGATGCCGCCGAGGACGTTCGCGGAATAGAGCACACCCACCGGGCGCCCCGTCTCGCCCGGCGCGCGTCCCGCCCGCGTCCAGAGCGCGATCGCGACGGGAAACGCGTAGCCCATGAGGAGCGAGGCCGGCAGAATGGCCGCCGCCGCGGCCTGCGTCAGGCCCGAGGTGCGCCAGCCTGCCGCGTAGGTGGCGCCGAGGAACGCCAGCGAGAGCAGCACGACGAGGCTGGTCGCGCCCTGCACCCAGGCGAGCGTGGCGCCCCAGGCCCGCGGCGTGGCCAACTGGCGCGCGGCGAGCGCGCTGCCGCCGGCGATGCCGGCAAGCACCGTCGCCAGCATGGTCGTGAAGGCATAGGTCGTGGCCGGCAGGAACTGCACCAGCACGCGGAACCAGACGATCTCGAGCGCCAGCGCGGCAAACCCCGACACCGCCATCACGACGAGCACGGTCGTGGCAGGAACTGCATCGTGTGTCACGGGGTCTGTCACCGTCACCGGCGTTTCCGCGACAGGCACGGAGACATTGACGCGACGGCTGAGCCCCCACGCACCGGCCGCGACCAGCAGGTTCAGCGTGGCCGCGAGGTAGAACGTCCGCTGGATGCCGAGGCCGCCGATGAGCACGTAGCCGGTGAGGAGCGCGCCCGTCAGTGCGCCGGCCGTGTTCACGGCGTAGAGCGCGCCCAGGCGCGAGGCCGACGCCGCCCGCACGATCGGCGCGTGACTGAGCACCGGCAGCGTCGCGCCCATGAGCACGGTGGGCACGAGCAGTACGGCCGAGGAGCACACGAACCGCGCCACGGTCAGGAGGGCGAGGGAATCCGGGGCGGCGTCCGACAGCGGACGATAGAGCTGCGAGGCCAGGGCCAGCAGCACCGGCGTCGCGAGCGCCGCCACGGCGATGCCGGCCTCGAGTGCGGCGAACACCCGCAGCGGAGCGCCCCGCCGCGCCAGGCGTTCAGCCAGCACGGCGCCGAGCGCGAGCCCCGCCATGAAACTGGCAAGCACGGTGCTGGCCGCGTGCACCGTCACCCCGAAGACGAGCGCCAGCAGCCGCAGCCAGAGCACCTGATAGGTGAGGCCGCAGACGCCGGAGGCGAAGAACAGCAGGCAGAGGGGGACGAATCCGGACGAACGACGCATCGGGCAGAGTTGGGGGCGCGCGTCATGCTCCGCTATTCACCCCGTCGTCCGCAACTGCGGGGCTAACCACCTCAGCCGTTTCGCCGTTGGGGCGGCCCGCTACTCGTCGCGCAGCGCCACCATCGGCGCGATCCGCGACGCGCGGAGCGCCGGCAGCAGCCCGGCGCCGAGCGCCACGACCCCGAGCAGCGCCGCACTCGCCGTGAGCACGGCCGGATCCCACCCCTGAATCTCGAAGAGCAGCGACTGCGCCCCGCGGCCGATGCCCACAGCCAGCGCCAGCCCGACGAGGCCGCCGATGATCGTCATGCGCAGCACCTGGCGCAGCACCATCGACCGCACGGCGGCGCCGTCGGCGCCGAGCGCCATCCGCAGTCCGAACTCCCGCGTGCGCTGCGCGACCGTGTAAGCGAGCACGCCGTAGAGGCCAATCGCCGCCAGCAGCGTGGCCAGCGCCGCAAACGACGCCGACAAGGTGCTGATCATGCGGTCGAGGAAGATGTTCTCGCGCACCTGCTGCGCCATCGTGCGGGGGTTCTCGACCGGCAGATTGGGATCGAGCGCGCGCACCGTCTCGTGAATCGATGCGAGCAGCGCCTCGGCATCACCCGTCGTCGCCGCGTAGAACGAGATGCTGCCCACCTCGTCGTCCTGCCGGTAGGGCGTGAAGTAGACCGGCGGGATGACGTCCTTCACCTCGCTGTACTTCGCGTCCTTCGCCAGGCCGATGATCTCGACGTCGAGCGGCCCCGCCCCGCCGGCGGACGTGCTCATCCGCGCGCCCACGACGCGGTCGCCGAGCTGGAACTTGCGCGCGAACGCTTCGTTGACGATCGCCACCTTCGGCCGCCCGGCGGCATCGGCGCGCGTGAAGTCGCGGCCGCGCAGCAGCGGGATGCCGAGCGTGCCGAAGAAGTCGGCGCCGACGGCGCTCACCGATGATCCGCGGTCGGTATCAGGGCCGGCTTCGAAACCTTCGACGCGGACGCCGTTGCCCCAGTTGCTGCCCGAGATGAGCGCGACCACCGAGGCCGTGACCGAGGTCACGCCGGGCAACGCGGCCACCGCGTCTTCGACGCGCTCGAAGAACGCCCGGGACTGCACCGGCGTATAGCCGTTCAGCTCGGGCGAGAGCGAGAAGGTGACGAGTTGTTCGGTGCGCAGCCCCAGATCGACGCGGCTCACACGATCGAGGCTCTTGAGGAACAGGCCGGCGGCGACGAGCAGCGCCATCGAGAGCGCCATCTGGCCGATGGCGAGGCCACTGCGGAACCGCGAAGCGGCGCGCGCGCCGCCAGGCTGCCCCGCCTGGCTCTTGAGCGTGGCGATGAGATCCGGCCGCGTGGCATGCAGGGCCGGGTAGAGCCCGAACAGCAGGCCGGTGCCCATGGCGAGCGCCACGGCGAAGGCGAGCACGCCGGTATCGAGTGAGGCCGGCACGGTGTGCGACGCGTCCGGCGGCAGCAGCGCGGCGATGCCGGCAAGCGTCACGCGCGCGACGCCGAGCCCGAGCACGCCGCCGGCCAGCGACAGCGTGCATGACTCGACGAGGAGCTGCGTGAGGAGCTGGCCGCGTCCGGCGCCGATCGAGAGCCGCACGGCCATCTCCCCTGACCGGCCGGCCCCCTTGGCGAGCAGCAGGTTGGCGACGTTGGCGCAGGCCGTGAGCAGCACGAGGCCCGTCACGGCCATGAGCAGCAGCAGCGGCGTGCGCGCTTCGTCGTCCACGCTGCTCTGCCCGCTCTGCCCCGGCGTCATCACGAGGGACTTCGCCTTGAAGCGCTCGAGCGTCTGGTCGCTCATGCCCGCCTGGAGCGGCGCTTCGACATCGAGCAGGATGGCGCGATACGGCCCGTCGAGCGCCGCCTGCGCCTGCGCGATCGAGACGCCCGGCTTCAGCCGTCCGAACACGTAGACCCAGTAGCTGCGCCGGTTCTCGAAGCCTTCCCAGCCTGGCTGGATGACGCCGCGCATCGAGATCGGCACGAAGAGGCCCGGCCGCAGACCGAGCGTCGTGCCCTCGAAGCCCGGCGGCGCGACGCCGACCACCGTGAGCGCCGTGTTGTTCACGACGATCGGCTGTCCCACGATCGCCGGATCCTGCGCGAAGCGCGACGTCCAGAAGCCGTGGCTGAGCACGACGACCGGATGCGCGCCCGGCGTTACGTCGTCCCCCGGCGTCAGCAGGCGGCCCGCCGCCGGCTGCAGGCCGAGCGTCGAAAAGTAGCTGCCCGACACGAGCTCGCCGTCCAGGCTGCGCGTATCGCCGCGGGCCGCCACGTTGGCGCCGAACTGCTTGTGCGCGGCGAGGCCCGTGAAGCTCGTCTGCAGCCGCTCCAGATCCCGGTACATCGGGTAGCTGAACACCTCGGTGCAGGGCCCGGCCTGACTGCACTGCGTGGATCCGGGCTTCGGCCCTGGCGCGGCCAGGTTCACGAGGGCGTCGGGCGCCGCGACCGGCAGCGGCCGCAGCAGGAACCGGTCGAACAGCGAATAGATGGCGGTGTTCGCGCCGATGCCGAGCGCGAGCGAGGTGACGGCCACGCCGGTGACGAACGGCGTCTTCAGGAGCGTGCGGACGGCAAGACGCAGATGGCGCAGCATGGACTCTCCTGGCCGGGTTTGACGACACCCGGCCGGGAAAGGTTGGGGGACGGAATCAGGGACGGGGGCGGCGGCCCCATGTGGGCGGCGCCGGCTCCGTGCGCAGCCGCGAGGGCGGCGCGGCGGCCAGCGCCTTGAGCGCTTCCTCCACTGCCCGCTCGAGCTGCGGGTCGCGGCCGGCAATCACGTCCTTCGGCCAGTTCTCGACGTCGATGTCCGGCCCCACGCCTTCGTTCTCGACCGCCCACGCGCCGTCGCGCGTGAAGAAGCCGCCGCGCGGCGCGATCATGGTGCCGCCGTCGATGAAAGGCGGCGTGTCGGCGGTGTGCACGAGGCCGCCCCAGGTGCGCGTGCCGACGAGCGGCCCGATCTTGCGCCGGCGGAACATGAACGGCATCAGGTCGCCGCCCGATCCGGCCATCTCGTTGATGACCATCACCTTCGGCCCCCAGATGCCGGCGCCGGGACTCGTGAACGGCACGCGGTCGCCGGCCACGTTGTTGAAGTAGCCGTCGAAGTCGCGCTGCAGCACGTCGATGATGTAGTCGGCGGCCGAACCGCCGCCGTTGTAGCGTTCGTCGATGACCGCGCCGGATTTGTGCTGCTGCGCGAAGTAGTAGCGGTTGAAGCTCACGTAGCCGGGTTGCCCGGTGTTCGGCACGTAGACGTAGGCGAGCTTGCCGCCTGAGAGCTTGTCCACCAGCCGCCGGTTGTCTTCGACCCAGGCGCGCGTGCGCAGCGCCTGATCGCTCGCGACCGGCACCACCGTGACGCGGCGGGCGCCCGCGAGCGTGGGCTGCGTGTTCACGGTGAGCACGGTCTGCCGGTTGGCCGTGCCGTCGAGCAGACGATGCAGATTGTCGGCGGCGCCCACGTCCACGCCGTTCACCGCGAGCAGGTAGTCGCCCGGCGCCACGTCGACGCCGGGGGCCGCGAGCGGCGCGCGCAGTTCGGGATTCCAGCTCTCGCCGTCGTAGATCCGCGTCAGTCGATGGCGGCCGCTTTCGATGGCCGTGTCGGCGCCGAGCAGGCCGCCGCGCGTCGGCGGCACATCCGGCAGATCGCCGCCGCGCACGTAGGAGTGGCCGATGGCGATCTCGCCGCCCATCATGTCGAGCAGGTACGTCAGGTCGGCGCGGTGCCGCACGTGCGGCAGCAGCGCGCCGTACATCGTCTTCATCGCCGGCCAGTCGCTGCCCTGCTGGTTCGGCACGTAGAGATAGTCGCGCTGGTAGCGCCAGCCCTCGTTGAAGATCTGGCGGAACTCGTCCTTCGGATCGAGCTCCATGCGCAGCGACACGGTGAGGCGGCCACTGCCCGTCTCGGGCGCGCGGCCATCGGCGTCCACGAGATAGAGCGCCGGCGGCGTCGCCTCGCCGCCCCCTTCAGGCGCGGGCCGCGCCGGCGTGCGGTAGACCAGCTTCTTGCCGTCCGCGCTCACCGCGTAGTCGCCGACGTTGGTCGCGAAGCTCACGGACGTCCGCTCGCTCACGCGGTAACGGCGCAGCGTGCCGCCGAGCGTGGGCGGCGCGCCGCCGCGTTCGGCCACCGGCGGCGCCTCCAGGAAAAACACGGAGCCGGCCGCGCCGGGGGCGAGGCGGGCGTACTGGCGCTCCGGCACGTTCGGCACGGCGACGACACGCTGCTGCAGGCCTTCGAAGTCGATGGTCACCGGCGAGTTCGACGCGGTGAGCGGCGTGGGCTCCACCTTGGCGCCCACACCGGCATCTTCATCACTCTGCGGCAGCACGGGACTCGGCTCGCCCTTGCGCAGCACGGCGGCGTAGAGCCCGAACGTCTGCAGGTGTTCGTACGATGTCATGTCGAGCCACTGCGAGCGCAGGCCGAGGTCGGTGGACGCCAGGAACCACAGGTACTTGCCGCTCGCGTCCCACACGGGATACATCGCGTCGGCGAGGCCGTCGGTAATCTGCCGCTGCTCGCCCGTCTGCACGTCGGCGACGACGATGGCGCGGTAGAGCGAATCGAGCCTGGTCGCAAATGCCACCCAGCGGCTGTCGGGGCTCCACGACGGCGCGAGCGTGCGCTGCGGCACCATCCACGGATCGCGGCCGACGATCTTCGCCGTGCCGCTCGCGATGTCGA
>CADEFD010000101.1:15885-18210 GCA_902826515.1 uncultured Acidobacteriota bacterium | reverse complement strand
GCGCGCCGCATCTCGTTGGCAATCCACGGCGCTTCCTCCGCCGACAGCATCGGCGAGGCCGAGGCGTTGATCATCGCGACGCCCTCGGTCTTGCCCACGTAGACCGCTTTCTCCACGCGCACGACCTTGCCGTAGAGCGGACGCGCGTAAGTGCGCGGGAATGGCCGGAGTCCACGCCAGATCCGCACGGCGTCGGGCGCGATCTCGACCTTGCGCACGCGCACCGCCCACATCAGGAAGGCGATCGACCCGGCCATGGACGCACCGAGGAACCAGCCGAGCGGCAAGGACGTCACCACGCTCGACGCGTACGGAATTTCAGGAATCCAGGCCACCCACGAAGCAAGGGCGGACATCGCCTCCGAGGCCGGCAGTTCCCGCGCTGCTGCCAGCGTCAGCGCCACGCTGGCCGCCCACACCACGAACGCGATGTAGAACCCGAGGCCCAGCCCGTAGTTGATGACCACGCCGGCGCCGGAGCGATCGACGGCAATCGACGTGCCCGAGGGCTGCACCGCATGGAGGTCGGCCGTGTCGTCGTGGCTGCCGGTCGCCTTCACGGCGGCTTCCCACACTGACGACGCCGTGAGGTTGCCGCGTTTCGCCAGCGCGTCGAGCGCGTCGGTGGAATCGTCGGCGTCGGGCGCGTGGAGCAGCGAGTCATCCACGCCCTTGGTCCAGATGCGCGTGTTGAGATCGAGCTCGTGCACGATGCCGTCGGCCAGCGCGAAGTGTGCCGCCATCTCGTGGATCGCCTCGACCGAGGTGCTCGCGGCGATGCCGGGCTCGAAGAGCGCGCGGCCGTAGTTCACGCCGAGATAGGCGCGGTTGCCCTTGAAGGCCAGGTGGACGTGCTTCTCGGTGCGCGACTGCAGCGCGAGAATCCGCTCCATCATCGCCGGCGTGAGGATGTACCGCGCCTCCACTTCATCACTCGCGTAGACGGTGAACTTCTGGTCGAACGCCGGGTTCTCGAGCGTGACACGGGTGAGACCCGAACGGGAACCAGTCGACGTGCCCGTCGCGCCCGCTGGATCGATCAGAGTGACACCACGCAGCGTCTTGTTGAAGTCGAGATGGAAGAACAGACCGCGGAAGACCACCACGGTGTGACTGTTCTTGCCGCTCGTCCTGTAGGAGCGGCTGACGTCCGCCGCTTCGAACGGCGTCTGGCCGATGCGCCCGCGGACGCGGTCGTCCGACTTGAAACCGCCGCGCGTGCTGAAGAGGCCGGGTTCGTCGAACACCGATTCGGCGATGCCTTCGAGTGGCGCGTACGACGCCGTCGGACAGACGATCCGGAACACCTCCGCGGCCACCTCGTGCTTGAAGCGCACGCGGTAGTTCGAGAAGGCGGCGAACCCCGGGATGAGGTACTTCACGCCGGCGACGCCGACGCCGACGAAGAGCCCGATGAAGCCGACGGCCGTGGGCAGCCAGTCGAGGGATGAGGGCAGCGCGAGGCTGATGAGCCCGCTGGCGAACAGAATCGCGGCCGGGATACCCACGAGCAACCCGGCCTTCGTGACGTAGCCCTTCACCTCGTGCCGCAGGCCCTCGAGCGAGGCGAGGCGCGGCTTGAGGGTGGACTCGTAGAGCGCGTCGATCTGGGCGTCGCTCGCCATGGCGGGCGCCTAGCGGATGCCCGGCACGGCGCGGTCGTCGGCCGTCGCCTCGAAGAGCGGCCGCCGCGAGAAGCCGAACATGCCGGCGAGGAGATTCGCGGGGAACACTTCGATGGCCGTGTTGAAGCCGGTGACGGCGGCGTTGTAGGTGCGGCGCGCGGCGGCGATCTGCGCCTCCACCTCGTTGAGCGAGCGCTGCAGCAGCGTCACCGTCTCGCTGGCCTTGAGGTCCGGATACGCTTCGGCGCGCACCATCAGCCCGCGCATCAGCCCCGACATCTGGGTGTCGAGCGCGACGCGTTCGGCGGGAGTGGCGCCGGCGGCGCTGGCCTTCTCGCGCAGCGCGGTCAGCTCGTCGAGGGTGCCGCGCTCGTGGGTCATGTAGGCGCGCATCGAGTCCACGAGCTTGGGAACGAGGTCGCAGCGCTGCTTCAACTGCACGTCGATGCTCGCAAAGGCGTTTTCGGCGCCGTTCCTCGCCCGCACCAGCCGGTTGTAGAGCGAGATGACGAGCACGAGCAGAACGGCGGCAACGAGGCCGACAGTGGCGATGAGCGGCATGGTCTGGGGGCTCCTGAGGGACCCGGCGCTGGCCGGCCCTTCACACTGCACTAGCGCAATTCCGCGGAGCCGCCCGTCACCCGGAAGGTTCCGCCCGACGTGGCCGCGATTATCCACCGGACCGGGCATCGGCGGCGGC
>CADEFD010000101.1:0-15785 GCA_902826515.1 uncultured Acidobacteriota bacterium | reverse complement strand
CGCATCGCCGAGGCCACGAGCGGCAACACCGGCATCTCGTTCGCGGCGGTGGGGCGCGCGCTGGGCCACCCGGTGACGATCTTCATGCCCGACTGGATGAGCGCCGAACGTATGGCCATCATCGCCAGCTTCGGCGCCGAGATCGTGCCGGTGAGTGCCGCGCAGGGCGGCTTCCTCGGCAGCATCCGGCTGTCGGAGGAACTGGCCGCGAAGGATCCGAACGTGTTCCTGCCGTGCCAGTTCGCCAACCCGGCGAACGTCGAAGCGCACATGCGCACCACCGGACCCGAGATCGTCTCGCAGCTCGCGCAGGCGGGCCTTGCGCCGGATGCGTTCGTCGCCGGCGTGGGCACGGGCGGCACCGTGATGGGCGTGGGCGCGTTCCTGAAGGCGCGCAACGCCGCCACGCGGGTGCATCCGCTCGAGCCGGCCGAGTCGCCCACGATGTCCACCGGGCACAAGGTGGGGCGTCACCGCATCCAGGGCATCTCCGACGAATTCATCCCCGCGATCGTGAAGCTCGACCAGCTCGACGCCATCGTGAGCGCGCACGACGGCGACGCGATCCTGATGGCGCAGAAGCTCGCGCACCGCGGCCTGGCGCTCGGGATCTCGTCGGGCGCGAACTTCATCGGCGCGCTCAAGGTGCAGAACGAGCTCGGCGCGGACGCCACCGTGGTCACGATCTTCTGCGACAGCAACAAGAAGTACCTGAGCACCGACCTGCTGCGCGACGAACCGGTGCGCGATGGCTACCTGTCGCCGGAGGTGGAGCTGCTCGGCTTCCGCGCGCTCGGCCGCGTGTGTTCGGCCTGTTTCGACAACGATCAGCGCGACAAGGCCGCGCCGATCGTACCCGTGCGGCGCTGAGTCCGCGGAACGGTCGCCGCGCTATCGCCGCTTGCGCTTGAGCGCGTCCTGCACGGGCTTGTTGCCGGCGCTGAACTTGCCCACGTTGTAGGGTTCCTTCTTCGGGTCCACGCCGGCGTCGAGCAGCACGTCGATCACGTCCACGCGGTTGGCGTTGATGGCGGCAAAGAGCGCCGTCGTGTTGTTCGTGCTGACGGCGGCCGGCGGCGTGCCCGCCGCCACGAGCATGCGTACGATCTCGAGCGGGCAGTCGGCGGCCGCGAGCAACAGGGCGTTCTGTTTGAGGTCGTCCACGGCGCGCACGTCGGCGCCGGCGGCGATGAGCTGGCGGGCGACGGCCACCTGACGTTCGACGGCACGGTCGAGGGTGCAGCCGTCGGCCAGCGCCAGGAGCGGCGTGTTGCCGCCGCCCGATCGCTGCTCGATATTCGCTCCGGCCGCCAGCGCCAGTGCCATCCGCTGCGGCTGCAGCCGCCGCACCGCATCCAGCAGGTGGTCGTCGGCCGTCGTGTCGGTGCCGGGGCGCGAGAGGAGCTTCGCGGCCTCGGCCCGCGAACGCTGGGGAAACGGTCCGACCGATTCCCAGTCGATCGCGACCGGTGCCGGTTCGTCGGGCACGAGGGTGCGAAGCATCGCGCCCATCGTGATGGCGTCAAGAAGCGCCTTGGTGTCAGCGCCGGGAAAGTGTTTGTCGAGCGATGGACGCCAGCGGGGGAAGTCGAAGCCGCTGGCCGCGAGCGCCGAGAGCGTCGCGGCCGGCGACGGGTCGGCCTTCGCGAGGGCGTGGTGCGCCACCGTCCAGCCCTTGTCGTCGGTCGCGTTCAGGTCGGGCTTGGTCCGCAGCGTCGCCAGCAGCACGCCCGGGCACGACACGAATTCCATGAGCGGCGTGATGTTGCCGTCTGCCTTCTCCTTCTGCGTGGGATCGGCGCCCGCGGCAAGCAGCGCCTCGGCAATCTCGACGGCGTTCTCGCCCTGGCACGACCGCGCCACCAGCGTGAGGGGATACAGGCGGCCGTCCACGGCGGGGAGCTTCGGCGAGACACCCGCCAGCAACAGGGCGCGGACGCCGAGCACCGACCGGTCGCCGTCGAACCCGATGAGGGTCGCAAACGACGCCGGCGTTGCCGCGATGCCGGCGTCCTTCAGCCATGCTTTCGCCTCGGACGCGGTCTTGAACGGCACCGGCTGAGCTGCCGCGCTGGTGGCGAATCCGAGGAGGACGGCGAGAACGACACCGATGTGACGCGTAGGCATAGGGTCTCCTGGTTGACTAGCGGCAAAACGGGCCGAATCCTGTCGCCGCGGCGCGGACATAAGATCGGCCGATGTTCGATACCCAGACGCTTGCGGCCTTCGTTGGCGCCGGCCTGCTGCTGAACATCACGCCCGGGCCGGACGTGCTCTACATCGTGGGACGCAGCCTGAGTCAAGGCCGCACGGCCGGAGTGGTCTCGGCGCTCGGCATCTCGGTGGGCTGCCTCGTGCACGTGGCCGCCGCCGCGCTCGGGCTGTCGACCCTGATGGTGACGGCGCCGCTCGCCTACGACGTGGTGCGGTATTCCGGTGCCGCATATCTCGTGTGGCTCGGAATCCGCGCGTTCACGAGCCGCAGCAGCGCTCTCGCGGTGCAGTCGCTGGCGCGCGTGTCGCATTGGGCGATCTTCCGGCAGGGCATGGTGACCAACGCCCTCAATCCGAAGGTGGCGCTCTTCTTCCTCGCCTTCCTGCCGCAGTTCACCGACGCGGCACGCGGTCCGCTGGCGCTGCAGTTCGTGGTGCTGGGCCTCATCTTCATCGCCAATGGCCTCGTGGTGTGCCTGGGATACGCACTCGCCGCGAGCTGGCTGGGCGGCTGGCTGACCGCGCGGTACGACGTCCACACGTGGCTGCACCGCGCCATGGGCGCGCTCTTCATCGGCCTCGGGGTGCGGCTGGCGCTCGCGACCCGGCGCTGACGGACGGCCGAGGACGTGTAGGATCACCGGCACCTCGGAGGGTCCCATGTCACGACGACGTTCGTTCGCGCGCTCAGTCCTCACGCTTTCGGCCGCGGTCACGCTGCTGGGCCTTCCCGGCGTGGCGGTGCACGGGCAGGGCGGCGCCCCCTTCACGCCGCACGCGTCCACGCAGCTTCCGGCCCGGCTCGTCACCATCGACATGCTGAAACGCTGGGAACAGGAACTGAGCAACTGGGGGCGCTGGGGCAAGGACGATCAGCGCGGCATGCTCAATGAAATCACGCCGGACAAGACAAAGGCGGCCCTCGCGCTCGTGCGCGAGGCGCGCACGGTCACCCTGCAGATCAACCCGATCAAGAAGACCGGTAGCGACACCGGCACGTTCGGCGAGAACCTGCACCGCATGGCACGCGTGCATCCGGTGACCGGTGCCGTTCAGGGCGCGCTCGACGTGATTCACCTCTCGCTGCACGACGGGCTGCAGTCGCACATGGACGCGCTCTGCCACTACCAGGGCCCGATCGGCCGCAAACCCGGGGAACCCGCGGTGAGCTACAACGGCTTCCCCTTCACGCTTACGGCCGCCGGCTGCATCGAAGCCGCCGCGGACCGCATGGGCCCCGGCTACCTCACGCGCGGCGTGCTGGTGGACCTGCCGCTCATGAAGGGCGTGAAGTGGCTCGAGCCGAGCACGCCGATCTACGTCGAGGACCTCGAAGCGTGGGAGAAGTTCGCCGGCGTGCGCCTGGGCCCCGGCGACGCGATGATCGTGCGCACGGGCCGCTGGGCGAAGCGCGCGGCCGAAGGTCCGTGGAACTACGGCCAGCAGGCGGCGGGTCTGCACGCGTCGGTGCTGCCGTGGCTGAAAGCGCGGCAGGTCTCGCTGCTCGCAAGCGACGCGGTGAACGACGTGCAGCCGTCGGGTGTAGCCGGCATCAATCGACCGATCCACCAGATCACACAGGTGAACATCGGCCTGCCGCTCGTGGACAACGCCTACACGGAAGACGCGGCGGTGGAAGCCGCGCGCCTCAAGCGCTGGGAGTTCCTGCTGACGCTGCAGATCTACCAGTTGCAAGGCGGCACGGCGTCGCCGTTCAACGCGCTGGCGACGTTCTGAGCGGGCGGCCGGCGGCCGCGGCCTTTCCGCCAGCGCATCGGATGAGGGGAACCGGGAGCTGGTCCGCCTCGCGCTCCTGCCGGTCGACGGCTTGCTCAGGCCGTTCGGTCGTAGTAGGGTCCGCGTCATGCGGAACCACTCAGTGCGTGTCCTGTTGGCCGGCCTGATGCTGATACTCCCTGGCGCCACAAGCACCGCCAACGCGCAGGGTGGGGCCGTGGAACCGCCGGGCGGCTGGCCCGTGGTCACCGTGCACGGCGAGACGTGGAATCAGCAGCAGTTGCTGCAGCGCAATCTCGGTGGACGCGACGACCAGACCACGGCGTTTCCGCCGCACCGCGTCATCGCCAACGTCTACTACGTGGGGTCGAACAGCCTGGCGTCGTACCTCATCGCGACGCCTGAAGGACTGATTCTGATCAACAGCTCGTACGAGCGGAACGTGCCCGTCATCCGGAAGTCGGTGGAGGCGCTCGGCTACAGATTCTCGGACGTCAAGATCCTGCTCGGCAGCCACGCTCACGGCGACCACATGGAGGGCGATGCCGCCGTGAAAGCCCTGACTGGCGCTCAGGTGGTGGCGATGGCGGAAGACGTGCCGGCCCTCGAACGCATGCGCCCGGGCGGGAAGCCGCATCCTATCGACCGCGTGATTCGTGACGGCGATACCGTCACGCTCGGGGACACGACGCTTGTGGCGCATCTCACACCCGGCCACTCGCGCGGATGTACGACGTGGACCCTCAAGGTGGCCG
This sequence comes from uncultured Acidobacteriota bacterium, assembly GCA_902826515.1. Classification (GTDB taxonomy): domain Bacteria; phylum Acidobacteriota; class Vicinamibacteria; order Vicinamibacterales; family UBA2999; genus CADEFD01. The sequence continues at coordinate 11,079 of CADEFD010000101.1, read as the reverse complement.
AAGGCGGACGGACCTACGACGTCGTGATCGTGGGCAGCCTGGGCGTGAATCCCGGGTTTCAGCTGGTGAACAACACCGCGACGCCGACGATCGCCGACGAGTTCCGGCGCGCCTTCAAGGTGTCACGCGCGCTACCGTGCGACGTGCCCCTGGCCTCGCACCCGGCCATGTACAGGATGGCCGAGAAGTACCGAAAGATCGGTGCCGGCGACACGAATCCCTTTATCGATCCCGTCGGCTACACGCGCGAACTCGATCTGACCGAAGCGATGTTCGAGGCCGTGCTCGCGGCGCAGATCAAGGCGGCGGGAAAGTAGCACTGCTTCCTCGGGCGCGCCGGCGGCGCTGACGGAACCGGCGTACGGCGACGTCAGTGCGCGACGCCTGAAGACCTCGCCCTCCAGGCAACTCCGCGAAAGCGGAGTTGGCGGAGGGAGAGGGATTCGAACCCCCGATACGGTTTCCCGTACAGCGGTTTTCAAGACCGCCGCCATCAACCACTCGGCCATCCCTCCGCACGGGACTAACTCAATGTAGCACAGGCATTTGCGGCAGCAGCGAACCGCCGGAGGCGCGCGAACGCGGTACGTGAAAGGGATAGGCCGGGTTCCGAGTATGGACGAGCTGGGCAGCCCGTGGAAAAATGCCGCGAGGACACGCGCCATGTATTACCCGCTCAGTTCCGCCACGCTCGACTCCATCGTTGCCGGCTTCCAGCGCGACGGCGTCGTGGTACTCACGGACGTCGACTCCGGCCCGCTCGACATCCTCACCCGCATGCTCGCTGAGCAGAGCGGCCTCTCAACGAGCGAGATTCGCGCCGCCGGCCGCGACGGTGGCGTGGACATCAGCAGCGACGTGCGGGCAAAGCTCGCACGCGGCTACATGACGCCCGAACTGCGCGATGCCAGCCACGCCGTGTTCGGCGATCTGCTGCTGCGGCTCGTGGGCCCGATCCTCCACACCAGCCAGACGTTCCACTACCAGCTCAAGCCGCGCGCCCAGCGCGATGTGATCCTGCAGGGCTACCACGGCGACGGCCGCGAGGTGCAGGCGCTCTACGGCATCCACAACGAATTCACCGCCGCCCGCGTGCTCACGACACCGAGCGCGGTGGTGTGCTGGATTCCGCTCAACACCTTCGACGGCAAGGCGCTCTACTTCTATCCCGGCTCGCATCGTCACGGCCTGCTCGCCAATCGCTGGCTGCCGCGGCACGACGCGTGCGAGGGCATCGAGCGTGTCGGTCCGGTCGTGGAATACCAGCCGAAACTCGGCGAGGTCGTGATCTTCAACTTCCTCGTGCTGCATGGCAGCGGCGCCGCCGTACTCGGCGACCCCACACCAGGCCCGCAGCCCACGCGCATCAGTTGCGACCTGCGCTTCTTCCCGCTCGCCGGCCTGCTGGATTCGGAGGCATCGCTGCTGCGGCCCGATCCGGTGGCGTGGATGCGCGAGCAGGAACGCGCGCTCGACGACGATCTGCTGCGGGCGCCGCTCTGGGAATCGCTGGCCTATCTGGGTGAGCGCATCGACTGGCCGGCGCTGCCGGACCACTCCGTGGCGCACTGGGCGCGTTTCGTCGAAGGGCTGGTGCAGCAGAACGCCGCGCAGCGCGACGACGCCATCCGGCACCTTGCCAACACCACGATTGGCTTCGATCCGATCGAGAGATACCTCGAGCGCTTCGCGCCGGCCACACTTTCGCGCACGCCGTACGCGTCTATTGCGAGCCACGTGCCGCAGGCAGCGCGAATCCTGGCGTCACTGCCGGCGTAACGGTTCGTCGATTCGCCGAATCGCCGACATCGCGCAGCGCTCGAGCGCGGTATCGCTTGCGCCTGCCCGGCTCTTCCTCCAATGATGGCCGCGCATGATTGGCGTCTTCGGCATCCTGCTCTCGCTCGGCCTCCTGATGTACCTCGCGTACCGGGGGTTCAACGTGCTGCTCGTGGCGCCCGTGCTGGCGCTGCTGGCCGCGTTCATCGGCGGTGAGACGCGGCTCCTGGCCGTGCTCAGCCAGATCTACATGAAGAGCCTGGGCGGCTTCGTCACCGGCTACTTCGCACTCTTCATGCTCGGCGCGATCCTCGGGCGACTGATGGCCGATTCCGGCTCGGCGTCGGCCATTGCGTCGTGGATCGTGGCGCGCCTGGGCCCGCGTCGTTCGGTGCTCGCGATCGTGCTCGCCTGCGCGGTGCTCACCTACGGCGGCGTCTCGGTGCTGGTCGTCATCTTCGCGGTGTATCCGGTGGCGGTCGCCATCTTCCGCGGCTCGCACACGCCGAAGCGCTTCATCCCCGCGGCGGTGCTGCTCGGCGGCGCCACCTTCACGCTCAGCGGCATTCCGGGCACGCCGTCGATTCAGAACGCCATGCCGATTGCGTTCTTCGGCACCGATACGTTCGCGGCACCCGGCGTGGGCAGCATCGGCGGACTCGTGATGCTGGTCTTCGGCGCCTGGTGGCTGCAGTCGCGCGCGCAGCAGGCGGCGGCGCGCGGCGAAGGTTACGGCCACCACCCGCTCGACGCGCAGGACGCCGCGCCCGCACTCGACGAGCCGCCCCTGATGATTGCGGTGCTGCCGCTGCTCGTGGTGCTGGTGATGAACGTCGCCATGACGTGGTGGGTCATTCCGGCGATGGACCTCGCCTACCTCAAAGAGCCGAAGTTCGGCGGCGTGGGCGTGAATGACGTGCGCGGGCTGTGGGCACTCGTGTCCGCGCTCGCGCTCGCCACGCTCACCGCGATCCTGCTGCACAGGCGGCGCTGGCAGGACCTGAAGGGCTCGCTCAATCAGGGCACGTTCAGCTCGATGCTGCCCATCTTCAACACCGCATCCGAAATCGCCTACGGTGCCGTGATCGCCTCGCTCGCCGGCTTCGCCGTGGTGCAGGCGGCACTTGCCAGCGTCAGCTCGAACATCATCGTGAACGAAGCGATTGCCGTGAACATCATGGCCGGCATCACGGGGTCCGCGGCCGGTGGCCTCGGGCTGGCGCTCGGCATGCTCGGGAAGAGCTACGCCGCCGCGGCGGCGGCGGCCGGCATCAGTCCGGAACTGCTGCACCGCGTGGCGGCGATCGCCTGCGGCGGCCTCGATTCGCTGCCGCACAACGGCGCCGTCATCACGATGCTCGGCATCTGCCGGCTGACACACCGCGAGGCCTACTTCGACATGTTCATGGTGTCGGTCGTGGGCCCGCTGCTGGCGCTGGTCGTGGTGCTCATCGTGGGCACGACGTTCGGCTCGTTCTGAACACGCGTCTCCGGGCGGCAGCGTGACCCGATTCGCGTCGGGTTCGCGCTCTTGATACCGTACGCGTGTTGATGTATTCCCTGCGCCGCCTCGCCGTGCTGACGCTGGTGTGGCTGGCATGTGCGTCGGCTGCCGCCGCCCACGGCGTGCTGCACGGGTTCGTGGATGAAGCCGTCACGAGCGGACTCTCGCTGCCGGTCGCGTTCACCACGTTGCCCGACGGCCGCGTGCTCATCGCCGAGAAGGCCGGCGTGGTGCGCATCGTCTCCGGCGGACACCTGCTGCCGGACGCCTTCATCGACCTGCGCGCGCGGGTGAACGACTACTGGGACCGCGGGCTGCTCGGCCTCACCGCCGACCCGGCGTTCGCGCAGAACGGCTTCGTCTATCTGTTCTACGTCCACGAAGACGACCCCTTCACCTACTCCGGGCCGAAGACGTCACGCCTCGTGCGTGTCACGGCCATGGGCGACGAAGCCGACCCCGCCACGGAGGTGGTGCTCATCGGCGGCATTCCCGCCGACTCGCCGTCGCACAACGGCGGCGCCCTGCGGTTCGGGCCGGACGGGGCGCTGTGGATCACGACGGGCGATGCGTCGTCGTTCAATGCCGTCGACACACGTGCGCTGCGCACGCAGCAGCTCGACTCACTGGCCGGCAAGCTCCTGCGCGTGGGTACCGATGGCCGCGGCCTCGCCGGCAACCCGTTCTGGAACGGCGACGCGGACGCGGTGCGCTCGAAGGTCTACGCCTACGGCTTCAGGAATCCCTTCCGTCTCACGTTCCGCCCGGGCACGGGGCGTCCCTACGTCGCGGATGTCGGCGCCAACGACTGGGAAGAGGTGAACGCGGTCGTGCGCGGCGGCAATCACGGCTGGCCCTGCGTGGAGGGCCCGCTGCCGCAGGCCGGGTATCAGGCGCTCGCCGAGTGCCAGGCGCTCTACGCGCAGGGCGCCGGCGCGGTGGCCCTGCCGCTCGTGACTTACCCGCATGTGCCGGGCACGGCGTCGGTGACCGGCGGCGCGTTCTACACCGGCACGGCGTTCCCGGACCTCTACCGCGGCGCCTACTTCTTCGGCGACTTCTCGCGCGGCTCCCTGCACTACGTGTCGATCGACGGCGCGGACGCGGCGGCCGGCCCGATCAGGGGCTTCGGCACCGGCATCGACGGCGTGGTGGACGTGCAGGCGGATGCGGCCGGCCTGCTGTATCTCTCGGTCACTGCCGGGGAGTTGCGGCGCGTGCGCTTCGTGCCGGACACGGGACCGCGGCAGACGGTGTATCTCTCGGACGCGACGTCGATGGTGACGTCGGCCACGAACGGCAGCGGGCCCATCGAGATCGACCGCAGTCACGGCGGACCGCTGGCGGGCGATGGCGGTCTGCTGACGCTCGGCGGCGAGTCGTACGCAAAAGGACTCGGCGTGCTCGCCCCGTCCGACATCCGCGTGGCCCTGGGCGGGGTGTGCACGTCGTTCACCGCCACCGTGGGTGTGGACGAGGCCACCCGCGGCGGCGGCAGCGTGACCTTCGAGGTGTGGCTCGATGGGGTGCGTGTGGTGGCCTCCGGCGTGGTGCGCGGCGGCAGCGCGCCGCTCTCGGGCACACTCGACGTCACAGGACGCCAGGAGCTGCGCCTCGTCGTGACCGACGGCAGCGACGGCTCCGCCGGCGACCAGGCCGACTGGGCGGAGGCGCGGCTCGAATGCACGCGGCCCGGCGGCGACACGGTGCCGCCGGTGGTCGTGGCCACGACTCCGGGTGCGGGGGCCGTGGCGGTTGACACGAACGCCACGGTCAGCGCCGCGATGTCGGAGGATCTGCAGGCGGCGTCGGTCGGTGTGGGCGCACTCGTGCTCGAACACGTGGCGACCTCGGCCGTGGTGGCGGGGGGCGCCAGCTACGACCTCGCCACCCGGCGGGTCGTCTTCCAGCCGCAGACACCACTGGCGCCGGGCGCGCTCTATCGCGCGACGATAGGCGCGGGCGCCGTGGCGGACGCGGCGGGGAACACGATCGTGGCCGCGGCGATCTGGACGTTCACCACGGTGTCGCCGGTCACGAACCAGGCGCCGGTGCCCACGATGCTGGCGCCGGCCGTGGGCGCCACCTTCGCCGTGGGCGACGTGATCGCATTCGCCGGCAGCGCCACGGACGCGGAAGACGGCGCCCTGGCGCCGGCGGCGCTGCACTGGGCGATCAGCGTGCGGCACTGCCCGGGCGGGGTGTGCCACACCCATCCGCTCACCACCGCCAGCGGCAGCAGCGGCACCGTCGTGGCGCCCGAACACGGGGCCGACAGCTATCTGGTGCTGACACTCACCGCCACCGACAGCGGCGGACGTTCGGCGTCGATCGCGCGCGAGATTCGTCCGCGGCTGGTGTCGGTCACGCTGCGGACGGATCCGCCGGGCCTGCCGGTCATCTTCGGAGAGTCGCGCGCGCTGTCGCCGGCTACCTTCGCCGCCGTGATGGGCAGCCACATGACGGTGGCCACCCTTTCCCCGCAGTACTCGCTGACGTTCACAAGCTGGGCGAGCGGACGGCCGCGGCAGCACGCTATCACGATCGGCGCGGCGGACTACGTGGACACGGCGCGGTTCGTGGCGCCGCCGGGCGTGAGTTACGTGAGCGACCTGCAGTGGACGTCTGCGACGAATGGCGCCGGACCGGTGGAACGCGATCGCAGCCACGGCGACGCCGCCGCAGGCGACGGCGGGCCGCTCACGCTGCGCGGCGTGACTTACGCGAAGGGGCTCGGCATGCTCGCTGACGCCGATCTGCGCGTGGGCGTCGGCGGGGCGTGCACGGCCTTCGCCGCAACGCTCGGCATCGACGACGACGTGCAGGGCGGCGGCTCGGTGTTCGCCGGCGTCTTCACCGACGGACGTCTGGCGTGGGTCAGTCCGCTGCTGACGGGCGTCTCGGCGCCCGTGCCCGTGGCCGTCGATCTGACCGGGGTCGCGGAACTGCGCCTGGTCACCGTGAACGCCGGGGACGGCAGCGTCAACGACGAAGTGGATTGGGCCGACGCCCGTGTGACGTGCGCGGGACCTGGCGCGGCGCCGCCCGCGGCGCCGGCGGCGATGAGTGCACTGGCGGCGGGCAACACCGTCGGCCTGTGGTGGACGCCGGTTGCCGGCGCCACCGCCTATCGCCTCGAAGCCGGATCCGCCTCAGGCCTCGCGGACCTCGCTACGCTCGAGCTGGGCGACCACGTCTTTGCCGCGGCGGTGCCGCCGGGCGCCTACTGGGTGCGCGTCCGCGCGCTGAACGCCTGGGGCACGAGCCCGCCCTCACCGGACGCGCGTGTTGTCGTGGACGCCGCCACGACAATCCCGGCGGTGCCAGGCGCGCTGGCGGCGGAAATCCGCGGGCACACCGTTGCCCTGACGTGGTCGCCACCACCGAGCGGCGGCCTGCCTGCCGAGTACATCGTCGAGGCCGGGTTCGACATCAACGCTCTCATGCCGGTGGCTCGCACCACGCGGCCAGCGCTCGTGGCCGCCGGCGTCCCGCCGGGCACCTACGTGGTGCGTGTGCGCGCGACGAACGCCGCCGGCACCAGTGAGGCCGGGCCAGTGGTGACGGTGGTCGTACCGTGACGCGTCTGCACCAATCCCTCGCAACCTGATATCGTCCTGATTCCCGCGTGATGCCCCCCCATCGCTTCGGACTCGTACTGTTCGTGTGTCTCTCGGTATCCCTGGTCGGATGGAGCACGCAGCGACACTTCGCGCGCCAGGGTGACGGCTGGGAGTACCTGGCGATGACCGAGGCGTGGATGCGCCACGGCTCGCCGATCGTGCGGGCATCGGACATCGACGCAATGTTCGCCGGCATCGACCGGTCCAGGCGTGCAGGCCCCGGCGAACCGGCGGCGGCCGACCTGTATGCGGCGCAACTGCCGCACGGGTTCGCGACCGCAGCGGACGGCACGATGCACGCGCGGCATTTCTGGTTGTACTCACTGCTCGCGCTGCCGGCCAGTCTGCTGCTGCGCCTGGTGGGTGGCCACGAGTTCAACGCGCTCGTCGTCACCAACACGTGGATGTTCGCGGCGGCGGTGGGCTTCGTGTTTGCCGCAGGTGGCGGATCGCTGAACCAGCGCGCGGCGCTCGTGCTCCTGGCCGCGGTGACGCCCGTGCTGTGGTACCTCACCTTCACCGGCGTGGAGGTGTTCTCGTGGGCGCTCGCGCTCACGGCCCTCGTCTGCCTGGACCGCCGGTGGTACTGGCAGAGTGCGCTCGCGGCCGCACTCGCCGCCACGCAGAATCCGCCGATGGTGCTGCTGGCGATCGTGCCGGTCGTCCTGCCGGCGCGCCAGCGGGCGTTCGCGCAGGCGGGCGCCGCGCTGGCCGCCACCTCCGTGGCCCTGGTGCCGGTTGCCTGCAACTGGTGGTACTTCGGCACGCCGACGCTCATCGCCGCCACGCTCGATGCGGGCCTCATCTCCACCGGGCGCACGTGGAGCCTGCTGGCGGACCTGAACGCCGGCCTGCTGCCGTACGTCCCGGTGCTCCTCGTCGCGGCGCCGTGGGGCGCATGGCGTCTCGTGCGCCGGGGCGACCCCGCCGCGATGCTGCTGGTCGTGGCCGTCATCGGGATGCTGCTCGGCATGCAGACGCAGATCAACTGGAACACCGACGGGCGCGGCCTGCGCCGCTACCTGGTGTGGGTGTTGCCGGCGCTCGCGTGGTTCGTCGTTCAGGCCTGGCACGATCGTGTCCGGTGGCGCGTCGTGGCCGCGGCCGTCGTGACGTCGGGCGCCGTGCTCGTGATGGATCCGCCGTCGGACGAGAACTGGCTCGAACACCGTCCGCTGGCGCGCTGGGTGCTGCGGGAATGGCCCGCGCTCTACAACCCCGACTTCGAAGTCTTCACCGAACGGTCGGCCCACGGCGAAGCGCCGCCGATGTGGCTCCTCGAAGGGCTGCGGCGAGACGGCTGGATCCTGGGACTGCCGGTCGCGCACGGGCGTGCCAGTGGCGAAGTCACGAAGGTGCTCGTGCACCGGGACAGCGCGCGCGAGCTGCCGCGGCGGTTCCGGATCGATCCGGCGTACCTGCCGGAGCTGCAACGGCGTGCCGATGCCGCCGCGACGCCGGTCTACGTGCAGCCCCCGCCCGGCGCGGTGTGGGCCGCGCCAGGTGAGATCGACGGGAACTATCGGCCGTACAGCGGTCCGGCCGTCGCGCCGGCGGCACCGGTGCCCTGACCTCCGGCGTCAGCGCGCGTCGGTCGGGCGTTCGAGAACACAGGTGGACTGACCGAGCGACAGACGGTCGGACTCGCCGGGCGTCTCGATGACGCGCGCGTCGCCGGCATACCAGCCGCGCACGGTCCATCCGGCCATCGTCGCGAGGGTCTCCATCATCTCGGGCGTCGTCGTCACGTTGCGCACCGTGGCCCAGCGCTCGGCCAGCGTGCGGCTCGCCGACTCGCGGAAGATGTCTCTGGCAGCGGCGAGCGACATCGGCAGGCACGAGAACAGGAACCGCCCGCCGGGCCGCACGACACGGCGCGCGCTCACGAGATAGCGGAACGTGTCTTCGTGCTCCATGTGAGTGAAGACCGAGAACGCACACATCATGTCCGCGCTCGCGTCGGGCAGCTGGAACGTGTCGTCGCGCTGCTGCTGCCACGTCACCCGGCACGGCGGCGATGGGTGCCGCGTGTCGATGAGCGCCCGCGCGTGATCGAGCATCGACTGCGCGATGTCGATGCCCACATAGTGCCCGCCGGCGAGCGTGGGAATCGCGTGCACGGCGAGGCGTCCGGTGCCGCAGCCCAGGTCCACGAGAGTGTCCGTGGACCGCAGGTGCTCCATCAGGAGCAGCCCCAGTTCCTTGCGGCCGATGAGGTCGAAGTCACCGGCGCCGATCGACGAGGCGGGCGCCATCGCGCGGCCCTGGGCGTCGTACAGCCGCTCGTAGGTGTTGCCGCTCGCGGCGGCGTCGCCGGTGGCAAGCGCGCGCTGGAGTTCGGCGCGGACGCGCCGCGGCAGCACGCGCACCGCACCCGCCGTGAAGCGCCGGGCCCGGTCGATGGCGCGCCTGGCCACGGGGAAGGATCCGCCGCGTCGGCTTACGCCTTCGCGATCACCTCGCGCCCGCCCATGAAGGGACGCAGCGCCGCGGGAATCACGACCGACCCGTCTTTCTGCTGGTAGTTCTCGAGCACGGCGATGAGCGTGCGGCCCACGGCGAGCCCCGAGCCATTCAGCGTGTGCACGTACTCGGCCTTGCCGGTGCCGTTGGGCCGGTATTTGATGTTGGCCCGGCGCGCCTGGAACGACTCGCAGTTCGAACACGACGAGATCTCGCGGTAGGTCTTCTGGCTCGGCAGCCATACCTCGATGTCGTAGGTCTTCGCCGACGAGAAGCCCATGTCGCCGGTGCAGAGGGCCATCGTGCGGTAGGGCAGTTCCAGCCGCTTCAGCACTTCTTCCGCGTTCGCGGTCAGCGCCTCGAGTTCGTCGTACGACTGCTCGGCGGTCGTGAACTTCACGAGCTCGACCTTGTCGAACTGGTGCTGGCGGATGAGGCCGCGCACGTCGGCGCCGTAGGAACCGGCTTCGCTGCGGAAACACGGTGTGTAGGACGTGTAACGCAGCGGCAGCGTGCGGCCGTCGAGGATCTCGCCGCGGTAGAGGTTCGTGACCGGCACCTCGGCGGTGGGAATGAGATACAGATCCCACTCGCCGCCGATCTTGAAGAGGTCCTGCTCGAACTTCGGCAGCTGGCCGGTGCCGTACATGCTGGCGCTGTTCACGAGGAACGGCGGCTCGATCTCGGTGTAGCCGTGTTCGCCCGAGTGGAGCGACAGCATGAAGTTGATGAGCGCGCGCTCGAGCTGCGCGCCGGCGCCCATCAGCACGGCGAAGCGGGCGCGGGCGATCTTGGTGGCGCGTTCGAAGTCGATGATGCCGAGGGCGGGGCCCAGATCCCAGTGCGCCTGCGGCTCGAAGTCGAACTCGCGCGGCGTGCCCCAGGTGCGCACGACCACGTTGTCGGCGGCGCTCCGGCCCACGGGCACGGACGCATGCGGCACGTTCGGCAGCGCGGTCAGGATCTGCGTGCGGTCGGCTTCGATACGCTCGAGTTCCGCTTCGAGTTCCTTGATCCTGGCGCCGCGGGCCTTGTTCGTCTCGAAGAGGTGCGAGGCGTCGAGACCCTGCTTCTTCGCCTGCCCCACCTCGGCAGCGGCGGCGTTCTGCTCGCGCTTCAGGCCTTCGATGTCGGGGATGAGACGGCGGCGTTCGGCATCGAGGCCGGCGAGCTGCTCGAGCTCGGCCTGCGCGTCCAGGCCACGGTTGGCATAGCCTGCACGCACTGTCTCAGGATTGTCGCGGACGAAGGCGGGATCAAGCATGACGACAGGACTCTGCTGTGTATCCTATTACGAATGTCCTCGACGATTCGTAAGGCCGTGTTCCCCGCCGCCGGTCTCGGCACGCGGTTCCTTCCCGCCACCAAAGTCCAGCCGAAGGAGATGCTGACGCTCGTCGACAAGCCGATCATCCAGTACGGTGTCGAGGAGGCGGTGGAATCGGGCCTCACGGACATCATCATCATCTCGAGCAAGGGCAAGAGCGTCATCGAAGACCACTTCGACGTCTCGATCGAGCTCGAAACCCACCTGCTCGCGAAGGGCAAGGACGCCCTGCTCGAAGAAGTGCGGAAGGTCTCGCGCCTCATCACCGTGTCGTCGGTGCGGCAGGGGCAGCCGCTCGGCCTCGGCCACGCCGTGCTGATGGCGCGCGGCCTCGTCGGCGACGAGCCGTTCGCCGTGGTGCTCGGCGACGACATCTTCGACGC
>CADEFD010000100.1 GCA_902826515.1 uncultured Acidobacteriota bacterium | reverse complement strand
CGTGTCCGAATTGCGGCAATGACCAGAACTTCCAGGTCAAGACGCTGCAGATGCATGTGGTGAAGCTCGATGACAGCCGGGTCGAGGTCACCGATGAGTCGCGTCCCGCCGTGTTCGAGGTGCTGTGCGACGAATGCGAAACCGAGCTGAGCCTCGATGACGCCGACGACGCCCTGCGCCGCGAAATGATGCTGACGGTCGGCGCGCGCTAGCGCGTCCGGCGTCCGGGTTCGACCAAAGGGGCCGCAAGGCCCCTTTTTGCTGCGCGTTTTCTTCCGCCACGGTGACTCTGCGTGCAGCGGCGGGGAGTCTGGGGTCGCCTCACCCGGTCATACTGGGCCGCGTGGGTGCCGCTGCGCGTTGTGCGTTGCTCGTGCTGGCCGGCCTGACCGCTGTCGCGGCCCAGGAGCCCGACGCCGTCCGGAACGAGCGCCTGCTGCGGCAGTTCCTCGCCGCGGCATTCCCCGACCTGGCGGGGTACCAGGTGGAGGTTTTCGGATCCGACACCCCGCCGTTCTACTACCCGGAATTCATCGGCGCGCGACTGATCCCGCCGGGTGAACCCCGGCCTGCCCAGCGGGAGACCACCAGCTCAGACGACGCGGCCTTTCTCAAGGTGTTGGCCACGATTGAGGAGGGACGGATCGAGTCCGCGTACCTCTTCGGTCGCTACGTGAACGAACCGCGTGCGCGCGAATTGGCAGACCTGGATTTCAACGGGAGGCTCGAGACACCGGCACAGCGACTGTCCGCGCTCGAAACCCGTGGCGCGCGGTATGGCCCCGACACGCAGCCCGCATTCGAGCGCACGCTCGACCTCGCGAGGCTGGAGCCCGTCATGGGACGGATCGAGACGTTCAGGACCGAGTTGGTGTGGGACGACTTCAGCAACAGCGACACGCCGGAGTGGCTGGTGCGGGTCCGTGCGCGCCAACCCGGAGGGCGCGTGGTGTGCTACCGGATGACGCACGAGGTCTGGGAGGGGCACCTCACATCGGTCAGTTCCTGGACGATGGCGCCAGGCGTGCAGCCCGGCTTCACGCCCGACTGCATGGTGCCCTGAGGCCTACTGCTCGTCGAGCTCGCGGTCCGCTTCCTCGAAGTAGTCGCACTCGGGGCAGATCCATTCGCGGATCGGCGTGCGCAGCACCTGTGACGACCCCGGGATGTGGCGGATTTCCTCGCGGAGACTGAGCCGCATGTTCTCGCCGCACTGCGGACATTCCTTCTGCATGGTTCGGCAACCCTCGCGGCCGCCCCACGCGGCCGCCCATCGTATCGGCGTTGTCTTGACAACGCCGCACCCCGCTCCTATCGTACGAGACTCGCGGGCCCCGGGGCCCGCGTTTCACGTTATGCCACGCTACTGGAGCGTCGACGAGGCCTGGACGGCCACCGATCACTCGCCTGAACTCGAGCGCGAGATCGGGCGGTCTCTGTCCGACGAGGTCGCGATCGACTTTCCCTCGATGCGCGGGCCGATCGGCCGCATGCGCGCCGGTTTCGGCGACACCGTGGAGGCCGAGCCGATGGTGGCGCTCGTGCAGCTCTCGCCGCGTCAGGCAGGCACCGGCGTGAAGGTGCCGATCGACGTCCCGCTCTCGCGCGCCTGTGTGGGCTGCGGCGGACGCGGCGAGACGTGGAACACCGCGTGCGACCCGTGCGAAGGCACCGGAGCCACCATCGAACGGTACCCGCTCACCCTCACCGTGCCGGCCGGCGTCGTCGACGGCGCCCGGTTCGCCTTCAGCGTGGCCCACCCGCGCGGCCACCGCGCGCACGTCGAAGTGCGCGTCGCCGTGTTGTGATCCGCCACATCGACTTCCTCGCCCAGCTCTACCGTGTATGGGGCGCCGTGTTCGCGATCGTCGGCGCCGCGGCGCTGGCGCTCACGGGCGGCGCGGCCGCCATCGCGCGCGTGTCAGGGCCGGTCGCCACCGGGTCGAACGTGGCTGCCGGTGTCACCGCCGTGGCCATGGGCACACTCGCGGTCGTGGCGCTCATCTGGGCGGGGCTGCACACCTGGGTGGGCCGGGCGCTGGCCGGCTACGGCCCCCGCGCGCGGCTCCTCGCGCTCGGACTCGCGATTGGCAATCTGCCGCTCCTGCCGTTCGGTACCGCGCTTGGCGGCTACGCCCTCTGGGTGCTGCTGCACAACGAGGGCCGCCAGGTGTTCCTGCCGCACCCGCCGCCTTCGACCGGCGCCTGACGCGTCTACGCGCCAACCGGCGGCGGGTCGAGGGTGCCGAGCGGCGTCCACGGGCCGCAGCGCAGCACCCGTTTGCCGGCCATCCAGCCGCCGCGCACGAGCCCGTAGCGCCGGATCACGGCTTCGCCGTAGTGACTGCAGGTGGGGCTGAAGCGGCAGGTGACGCCGCCGGCCGCGAAGAGGCGCGACGCCGTGGCCTGATAGGCGTGGATGCCGGCCACGGCGACATGCGCGCCGATCTGATGTTCCGGCGCGCGGGCGAGATCGGCGGCGATGGCGGCCGCCATCACCACGAGCACCGCCCACGCGGTCCGGCGCATGGCTAGAGGCGTTCGGTGTACTGCGACACGCCCGGGATGATCAGGCGTCCGCCGTTCAGGCCCTTGACGATCGCCAGGATGTGCACGGCGATGATCGCCAGGCCCAGCGGGAAGGTCAGCAGGGCGAACAGGCAGCCGAGGATGGTGCCAAGGATGGCCTGCACGATGTACATCGCAATCCAGAGGAACAGCTCGGCCAGCATCAGCACGATGCCGTGCTTGGCGTGCCACTGCACTTCCTTGTCGTCCTTCTCCACGAGCAGCGGCACGAGCGCCAGCAGCCACAGGTAGGACAACACGATCATGACGCCGCGGTTGCTCGACGGGGCGCCGGCGGCCGGCAGCGGCGGCGGGATGGTTTCGTCTGGCATCGGAGGGTCTCCCTGGCGCGGCGGGACTGACCGGCCGGGGTGGAGTCTTACACAAAGCACGGCGGCTCCGCCACCGCGGAAGCGCTGGAGTAAGCTTGATCGGATGCCTCGGAGGATGTGGTGATGTCAGACGGATTGCAGCCGGCGGCGGTGCTCGATGCCCTGAAGCGTGTGGTCGATCCCGAGTTCGGGAAAGACCTCGTGGCGCTCGGGATGGCGAAGCAGGTCACGGTGGCCGATGGCCGCGTGGCCTTCACGCTCGAACTGCCCACGCCGGCCCATCCCCTGCGCCAGCGCCTGCGCGACGAGGCGGAAGCGGCCGTGGCCGCGCTGCCCGGCGTGAGCGCCGTGGACCTCACCGTCACCGCCAATGTGAAGGCCGTGACGAAACCCGAACACGGCGGCACGCCGCTGCCCACCGTGAAGAACATCATCGCGGTGGGCGCCGGCAAGGGCGGCGTGGGCAAGACCACCGTCTCGGTGAACATGGCACTCGCGCTCTCGCAGATGGGCGCGAAGGTGGGCATCCTCGACGGCGACGTCTACGGGCCCAACGTGCCGCTCATGTTCGGCATCTCGACGGAACTCGGCACCGACGGCGAGAAGATCCTCCCGGCCGAGAAGTTCGGCGTGCAGATCGTCTCGATGGCGTTCCTCGCCAAGGACGATCAGGCGCTCATCTGGCGCGGGCCGATGCTGCACAGCGCCATCCGCCAGTTCTTCACCGAAGTGGCGTGGAAGGACCTCGACTATCTCATCATCGACATGCCGCCCGGCACCGGCGACGTGGCGCTCTCGCTCAGCCAGACGGTGAAGGTGGCCGGGGCCGTCGTGGTGACGACGCCGCAGGTGGTGTCGCTCGCCGACACGCGGCGCGCCGTGAAGATGTACGAGAAGCTCACGATTCCCACGCTCGGCCTCGTGGAGAACATGAGTTACTACGCCTGCCCGAACTGCCACATCGAAAGTGACATCTTCGGCCACGGCGGCGGCGAGTTGCTGGCGAAGGAGATGGACGTGACGTTCCTCGGCCGGCTGCCGGTGTATCCGCCGATTCGTGTCGGCGGCGATCGCGGCATCCCGCTCGTCATCGGCGATCCGCAGTCGGCGGCGGCGCGCGGCATCTTCCAGCTCGCCGAGCGTGTCGCGATCCGCGCGGCGGTGGCGGCGCACGAGAACGCGATCAAACACAAGGGCAAGATCCCGCTGATTCAGGTCAAGTAGCCGCACGGCGCCACCTCTGCCGCTCAACTTCGGCTGCCGTCCGCCGATTGTGTGCGGGAGGGGACATGCCGACCGACGAATCCGCGCCCGTGACTGCCCTCGACTGCACCGGGCTGCGTTGTCCCATGCCGATCGTCCGGCTCGGCCTGGCGATCCGCCCGCTGTCATCCGGTGCCCGCGTCGAAGTGCGCGCCGACGACCCCGCCTTCGAACCCGACCTGCGCGCGTGGGCGCGACAGACCGGTCATGCCATCGTGGCGCTCGATCCCGGCACGGTGACCCGGGCGCTCGTGGAAAAGGCGTGACCATGCAGGCCGCCGCCGTCCCGGCCGACGCTGCCCTCGCCACCAGGCTCGCCTGCCTCGAGGCCGAGGTCGAGCGACTGCGCGGTCAGGTTGCGGACGTGCAGGAGCGGCTGCCCGAGCGCCGTCTGTCGCTCTGTGTCGTGTCGGGCGAGTTCGAAAAAGTCACGACAGCGCTGATGCTCGCCAACATGGCGGCCGCGCTCGACATGAAGGTCACGCTGTTCTTCGCCTTCTGGGGCGTGCAGGCGGTCACCGCCGGACGACGCTTCCGCGGGAAGAACACCGTGGAACGCGCACTCACGCTGATGCGGCGCCCGGATATCGAGGCGCTCTCGAGCCACCGCTTCAACTTCGGCGGCCTCGGCCCGGCCGTGTTCACGCGGCTCATGAAACACAAGGGCATCGCGACGCCGGCCGAACTGCTCGAGACCGCGCGCGCACTCGGCGTGGAGCTGCAGGCCTGCACGACCTCGATGGAGGTCTTCGGGTTGCGCGCCGATGAACTGGTGCCGGGCGTGGCCAGTTGCGGCGCCGCGCAGTTCCTCGACGTGGCCGGCCGCTCGTCCGTGTCGCTGATGTTGTAGGTCCCGTCATGTCCGCCGAACAGCACATCCAGGTCATCATCGTCTCCGGGCCCGAAGAGCCGAAGAAGGTCGTGATGGGACTGTCGCTCGCCGCCAGCGCGGCGGCGGCCGGCAAGATCGTCCACGTGTTCCTGGCGATGGACGGCGCCCGCTGCCTGCTCGATGACGCCTGCGAGCGCCCGCTCGTCGAGGGTTATCCCCCGGTGGCGGAGCTGCTCGGCGTGATCGAGGCAACCGGCGGCGTCGTCGAGTACTGCCCGCACTGCCTGCCGAGCGGCTGCGTGCCGCGGTTCGGTGCGCAGATCGCGATCCAGAAGTCCTGCGCCTGCGGCGGCGCGCCTGCGGGCATCGCGTCTTACGGAGTGCACCTTGGCGACCGTGCCACTGTCGCCTTCTAGCGGCGCCGACCCCGCGGTCGCACGCGACGAGGTCCTGGCGCGGCTGGCCGACGCCAACGCGAATGCCGCCGTGCTGCTCGTGGAGCTCGAAACGGCGCGCGAGGAACTGGAGGCGCGGAACCGGCAGCTCGACGAGGCGCGTCGGGTGGCCGAGGAGAGCGCGCGCTGCAAGACCGTGTTCCTCGCGAACATGAGCCACGAACTGCGCACGCCGCTCAACGCCATCATCGGCTACAGCGAGCTGCTGCTCGAAGACCCGGCGATCGCGGCCCAGCGCGACGCGTCCGCTGATCTCGACCGCATCCGCACGGCCGGGCTGTACCTGCTGACGCTCATCGGCGACGTGCTCGACCTCTCGAAGATCGAAGCCGGCGGTATGACGCTGCATCTCGAGCCGGTGCCCGTCGGTCCGGCCGTCGAAGCGGCGGTGGCCCTGGCCCGGCCGCTCATGGCCGTGAACCGCAACACGTTCCACGTGGCGCTGCCGCCCGACGGCGCGTCCGTCATGGCGGATCCGACGCGCCTGCGTCAGTGCCTCCTGAACCTGCTGAGCAACGCCGCCAAGTTCACGACGGATGGCGATGTCTGGCTCGACGTCTCGGCCGATGTCACGCATGCGCGCCTGCAGGTGCGGGATACCGGCATCGGTATCGCCCCGGAGCAGATGCACCTGTTGTTCCAGTCGTTCGTGCAGGTGGGCGACCGCCATCGCACGACCGGCGGCACGGGGCTGGGCCTCGTGATCTCACAGAAGCTGGCGCGGCTGATGGGCGGCGATGTCACGGCGGTCAGCGCCGCGAACGCAGGATCCACGTTCACGCTGTCGATTCCGCTCGCGGCGTCGGAACCCGCGCGGACCGCGCGCTCCTAGAGCCCGGGTCGCGCGCCGAGCCGCCCCATCGCCAGCGTGCCGCCGATCGGGCCGAGGGCGAGCAGCAGGCAGGCCCACTGCCAGCCGGCGGCGTCCGCCACGCGCGGCAGCACGTCGATCGTCACCATCGTCAGCAGGAAGCCGAGCGACGTCTGGAGGGTGAGCGCCGTGCCCACGGCCGCCGGCGGCGCGTGTTCGCTGACGAGCGCCGAGAACTGCGCCGAGTCGGCCACCACACTGAAGCCCCACACCGCGACGAGCAGCACGAGCCACGCCGGATGGCGTCCGTAGACGAGGGCCGTGCCGAGCGCGCAGGCGGCCGACACGACCATCGAGGCGCGGGCGATACGCGCGCGGCCGACCAGATCGGCGAGCCGGCCCGCCAGCACGCAGCCGAGGGCGCCGGTGCCGATGGCGATGAAGGCGACGAGCGCGGCCGGACGCGCCACGTCCCGCACGCCGCTTGCGGCCAGGCTCGCTGCCGCGAACGCCGCCACCCAGGCCCACATCGCGTAGAGCTCCCACATGTGTCCGAGGTAGCCGAGCGTCACGAGCCGCACCTCGCGCACCGCCACGATCCGGCGGATGGCGCCGAGGTCGAAACGGGCGGCCGTCACGGCCAGCGGGCCATCGCGCACGACGCCGAGGGCCACGACCGCGCCGCCGAGTGCGAGCGCCGAGGTGAAGGTCATCGCGGTGCGCCAGTCGCCGCCGAAGAGCGCCGTGAGCAGGTGCGGGGTGGCCTTGCCGAGCGTGAGCGCGCCCACGAGCACGCCGAGTGCGACGCCGCGATGACGCCGGAACCAGCCGGCCACCAGTTTCATCGCCGGCGGGTACACCCAGGCCAGCGCGACCCCGGTGAGGACACGCGTCACGATGAGCGCCTGCGGCGACCCCACGACGAGCGCGGCGGCGTTGGCCAGCGCGCCGGCCACGCAGCCGGCGCCCATCAGGCGGCGCGCCGTGACCACATCGGCGAGGTTGGCGATGGCCGTGGCGAGCGTGCCGAGGACGAAGCCGCCCTGCACCGCCATCGTCAGCCAGGCGGATTCGCCGGCGCTCAGGTGGAACGCCTGCACGAGCGAGGGCGTGACCGCGGTGGCCGAGAACCACAGCGACATGCCGAGTAGTTCCGCGGCCGCGAGCCAGCCGAGCATGCGCCACGCCGGCGCGGCATCCACGGCGGTGTCGTCGGTGGCGGGGGCTGACGGCTCCATCGTCGGCAGCTACCGTACTTCATCCCGTGACCGGCAGTATGCTGAGGCCGGCGGAACCCTGATGGTGCATGTGGAGCGACATCGCACGGCGCACGTCGGCTGGCTGCGCGCCGCCGTGCTCGGCGCCAACGACGGTCTCATCTCGACGAGCAGTCTCGTCGTCGGCGTCGCCGCGGCGGCCGGTGTCGATCACGCGGCGGTGCTGCTCACGGCGTCGGCGGGCCTCGTCGCCGGGGCGCTGTCGATGGCCGCCGGCGAATACGTGTCGGTCAGCTCGCAGGCCGACACCGAACACGCCGACTACGAACGCGAGCGGCGCGAACTGGAGGACAACCAGGCCTTCGAACACGAGGAACTGGCCGGCATCTACCGCGCGCGCGGGCTGAGCGCGGCGCTGGCCGAACAGGTGGCCACCGAACTCACCGCGCATGACGCCCTCGGCGCGCACGCCCGCGATGAACTCGGCATGACCGATCTGTCGAAGGCGCGGCCACTGCAGGCGGCGCTCACCTCGGCTGCCGCGTTCGCGCTCGGCGCGGCGCTGCCGGTCGTGGTGACGCTGTTCGTGCCGGTCGATCGCATCAGCGCGGTCGTGGCGGGTTCGACGCTGCTGCTGCTGGCGGCGCTCGGCGCGTTCGCCGCCCAGCTCGGCGGTGCCCCGGTCGCACGCGGCGCCGCGCGTGTCACGTTCTGGGGTGCTGTGGCGATGGCGTCCACGGCGCTCGTCGGCCGGCTCTTCGGTGCGGTGGTGTGATCGCAGGCGCCGCCGCGGCCTGGTGCGCCCCGATGCGTCGTGACCTGACGCGCACCTTCACGATACGATGGCGGTTTGGCGCCTGACGCGATGGACATTCCCTACACCACACACACGCTTGCCAACGGCCTCGACGTCGTCGTGCACGAAGACCGCCACATCCCGATGGCGGCCGTGAGCGTGTGGTACCACGTCGGATCGCGGCATGAACAGCCCGGGCGCACCGGCTTCGCCCACCTCTTCGAACACCTGATGTTCAAGGGCTCGGCGCACCATCCGGCCGGCTACTTCGAGGCGCTGCAGGAAGCCGGCGGCCTCGTGAACGGCTCGACCAACACCGACCGCACCAACTACTGGGAAGTTGTGCCGTCGCAGTCGCTGGAGCTGGCGCTGTGGATGGAATCGGATCGCATGGGGCACCTGCTGCCGGCCCTGAGCGAAGAGAAGTTCACGACCGAACGCGAGGTCGTGCTGAACGAGCGGCGGCAGAACTACGAGAACCGGCCTTACGGCCTGTCGAGCGTCGCCCTCGCCGAGGCGCTCTTCGCGCCCGACCATCCGTATTCGTGGGTCACGATCGGCGCCCCGGCCGACCTCGTGGCGTCGAGCGTGGACGACGCGCGGGAGTTCTTCCGCAGGTTCTACCACCCCTCGAACGCCTCGATCGCGATTGCCGGCGACGTTGACACCGACGCCACGCTGGCGCTCGTCGAGCGCTACTTCGGCGAGATCGCGTCCGGACCGGCGGTGGTGCATCCGCGACGCGACGCCGCGCTTGCGGCGCCGGCCCGCCTCGTGCTCGAAGACCGCGTGGAGTTGCCGCGCCTGTCGCTCGCCTGGCACACGCCGGCGATGTTCCACGACGACGATGCGGCGATGGACATCGCCGCCGACGTGCTCTCGAACGGCAAGACCTCGCGGCTCTACCGCGCCCTCGTCTACGAGACGCGCCTCGCCGCCGACGTCTCGGCGCTGCAGGCCTCGCGCGAGATGTCGAGCGTGTTCCATATCTCCGCCACGGCCGCGCCTGGGCAGTCGCTGGCGGCCATCGCCGAGGTGGTCGAGCGGACGCTCGACGATCTGGCCGCGACCGGACCAACCACCGATGAGCTCGAACGCGCCACCGCGCGGGCCGAAGCGCAGTTCGTCTACCGTGTGCAGACGATCGGCGGCTTCGGCGGGAAGTCCGATCAGTTGAACGCCTACAACGTCTTCACCGGCTCGCCCGGCTTCATCCACGCCGATCGCGCGCGCTACGCGCGCGCCACCGCGGCGTCGGTGGCGGCCGCCGTGCGACGCTGGCTGCGCGAGGCGCCGGGGGTCGCGCTGAGCGTCGTGCCGCGCGGGCATCTGCCGCTCGGCCTGCCGGGCGCCGTGCCGGTGCATCCCGCATGAGCCGCGTCGATCGCTCGAAGCTGCCGGCGCCGGGCGCGCCGCGGCCGTTCCGTTTCCCGACCATCGAACGGGCTCAGCTTGCCGGCGGCCTCGACGTGCGCGTCATCACGCAGCGCGCCGCGCCGATCGTCTCGCTGACGGCCCTCGTGCGCGGCGGGTCGTCGGCCGATCCGGCCGATCGTCCGGGGCTGGCGGCCTTCACGGCCGATCTGCTCGACGACGGCGCCGGCACACTCGACGGCCCGGGCCTGGCCGACGTGCTGGCCCGCATCGGCGCCGAGGCCGACATCGAAGTGTGGCCGGATGCCACCGTGGTCACGATCACGACGCTCGCCCGGCACGTGTCGCGCGCGGCGTCGCTGCTGGCCGACCTCGTGATGCGGCCGCGGCTTGCCACCGACGACATCGAACGGGTGCGCGGACTGCGCCTCGACCGTCTGCGGCAGATGCGGGCGCAGGCGGCGAGCCTTGCCGACCGTGCCCTGACGCGCGCGATTTTCGGCCGCCATCCGTACGGACACCCCGGCATCGGCGATCCGGACGCGGTGCGCGCGACCACCGCCGATGACATCCGCGGTTTCCACGCGCATGGCTACCAGGCGCGCGCGACGACCCTCGTGGTCGCCGGCGACCTCGATACCGCGGAGGCCATCGCGCTTGCCGAAGCCGCATTCGGCGCCTGGGTGCCGGGGCCGATGAACGGCGCCGGTCCGCGCGTCGTAGGGGCGCCGGAGGGCCGCGGACGCGTGCTCGTCGTCGCCCGGCCGGGCGCGTCGCAGTCGGAACTGCGCGTGGGCCAGGTGTCGGCGGCTCGCAGCACGCCCGACTATCACGCGCTCATTCTGTGGAACGCGGTGCTCGGCGGACAGTTCGTGAGCCGCCTGAACCTGAACCTGCGCCAGGAGAAGGGCTACACCTACGGCGTGCGCTCGGGCTTCGACTTCCGCCGCGACCGTGGACCATTCAGCATCCACACGAGCGTGCAGACGACGGCCACGGCGGATGCCACGAGCGAGATCCTGCGCGAGGTGCGCGACCTGCAGTCCACGCGTCCCGTCACCCCCGAGGAACTCGCCCGCGCGAAGGCGGCTGTGGGCCTCGGGTATCCGCGCGGCTTCGAAACCGCGCAGCAGGTGGCGCGCGCGGTCGCGCAGATGAGCCTGCACGACATCGGCCCCGATCACTTCGAGCAGTTCGTGCCGCGCCTGAACGCGGTCACGCTCGACGACGTTGCCGCCGCCGCGGCGCGTCACGTGCGCCCCGATCGTCTGACCGCGGTCGTCGTCGGCGATCCGGCCACGGTGGAGCCGCAACTCACCGCGCGCGGCCTCGCCTACGACGTGGCGGCGGAGGAGCTGGTCTGAGATGCGCGCGGCGCGTTTCCATGCGCATGGCGGTCCCGACGTCCTGCGCGTCGATGAGGCGCCCGATCCCGTCGCCGTCCCCGGTCAGGTCGTGGTGCGTGTGCGCGCCTGCGCGCTGAATCACCTCGATCTCTACCAGCGGCGCGGCCTCGAACGCGTCACGATTCCGCTGCCGCACATCTCGGGTGCGGACGTGTCCGGCGAGGTCGCCGACGCGCCGGGCGGCGAGTTCGCCACCGGCACGCGCGTGCTGCTCCAGCCGGGACTCGCGTGTGGCCACTGCGCCGCGTGCCTCGGCGGCATCGACAACATGTGCGCGCGCTATGACGTGCTCGGTTACCAGAGCGACGGCGGGTATGCCGAACTCGTGCGCGTGCCGGCGGTGAACGTGGTGCCGATTCCGGACCACGTCTCGTTCGTGGACGCGGCGGCTTTTCCGCTCACGTTCCTCACCGCGTGGCACATGCTCGTGGCGCGCGCGAAGGTCACAGCGGGCGAGACAGTGCTCGTGCTGGCCGGCGCGAGCGGCGTAGGCCAGGCGGCGATCCAGCTCGCCACACTCTTCGGCGCGCGGGTCATCGCCACGGCCGGCAGCGACGCCAAACGTGCGCGGGCCCGTGAGCTGGGGGCCGACGAGGTGATCGACCACTACGGCGCGGACATCGCGGCCGAGGCGCGGCGGCTTACCGGCAAACGCGGCGTCGACATCGTGGTCGAACACGTGGGCCAGGCGACGTGGGCGAAGAGTGTGCGGGCGCTCGCGCCCGGCGGCCGGCTCGTGACCTGCGGCAACACGACCGGGTGGGAGGCCGCCATCGACCTGCGCTTCCTGTTCTCGCGTCAGCTCAGTCTGCTCGGCTCCTACATGGGCACGAAAGCCGAACTGCTGCAGGCGGCGCCGCTCTTCTTCGCCGGCCGTCTGCGCCCGCTCGTGGACGCCGTCATGCCGCTCGCCGAGGCCGCCCACGCCCACCGCCGGCTCGAGGCAGGCGACGTGATCGGAAAGCTCGTGCTCACGCCCTGAACAAACGGGGACTGTTTCCCGTCTGATCCACAGTCCGGGGTGTATCATGCGCCCTTGGACAGCGCCATGTCCGACCCCGACCCTCGTTCGAATCGTTTTCGTCGCGCCAGCGTCAGCCTGGCAGGGGTGGTGGGGCTCGTCGCGGTGATCGTGGCGTCCGCCACGATCTGGCTCGTCCTCACGGATCCGGTCACGGTGGCCGAAGCCGTGGATAGTGGCGAGTACGCGCCGCTCGTGGAAGAACTGGCCGACGTGATCTACAACGCCCTCGTCGGCCTCATCCGCTACTTGTAGCGGGCGTTACGCCCCCGTTACCTGCGCGCGAGCGCGCGTTCCACCGACAGTCCGACCTCCAGCAGGCCGGAGGTGTGCCCGCTCGCCCCGGCGAGCTGCAGCCCCACCGGCAGGCCGGAGGTCCGCGTGCGGCCGCAGGGGATCGTGAGCGCCGGCTGGCGGCCGACGTTGAAGGGCTGCGTCAGGCGCAGCATCGCGTTGCGGACGGGTTCGGTCTGCCCGTGGCCAACGTCGACCATCGTGGCGCCGAGCGGCGGCGCCGGCACCGGCATCGTCGGGCACAGGAGCACGTCGCGGCCGGCGAGCGCATGATCGATCTCGCGGGCGATGACGGCGCGGCCGCGCAGCGCGCGCACGTAGTCTTCGGCGAGCACGTAGCGTCCCATCTCGAGACGGATGCGGACGTTCGGCGTGTAGTCGCCAGGCCGCCGCGCCAGAGTCGCGGCGTGATAGGCCGCGGCGTCCGACAGCACGAGATGCAGGTAAACCGGGCCGATGTCGCGCGCGTGCGGAATCTCGACCGGCTCCACGATCGCACCGTCGCGGCGCAGGGTCTCGACCGCCGCGTCGAATACCGCCTCGACCTCGGTGTCGAGCCGTTCGGCGAAGTAGCCGCGCAGCAGGCCGATGCGCGTGCCGGCGAGCGGCCGCGCCGCGAGACGTGCATCCGGACGTGGTGCGCGGCCGGCCAGAGTTTCGTGCACGAGCCACGCGTCGGTCACCGTGCGCGCAATCGGCCCCAGATGATCGAGCTGGCGGCTGAGCGGCACGGCGCCGTCGGCGGGAATCTCGCCCCAGCCGGGCTTGAGCCCCACGACACCGCAGGCCGCCGCCGGAATGCGGATCGAGCCGCCGGTGTCGCTGCCAATCGATGCGATCGACATGCCGGAGGCCACCGCGCTCGCCGAGCCGCCGCTCGATCCGCCGGTGACGCGCGTGTCATCCACGGGATTGCGCGCGGCGCCGAAGCCGGAATCTTCGTTCGTCGTGCCGAACGCGAACTCGTGCAGGTTGGTCTTGCCGACGAAGACCGCCCCGGCCTCGCGCAGCCGCCGCGTGACGGTCGCGTCGGTCGCGGCGACGACGTCGTGCCGCACCCGCGACCCGGCCGTCGTGACGACGCCCGCTTCGTCGATGAGGTCCTTGAGCGACACCGGAATGCCGTGCAGCGCGGACGTGTCGGCGCCGGCCGCACGCGCGCGGTCGGCGGCGTGCGCGGCGGCGAGCGCACGATCCGCCGTGACGGTGATGAACGCGTTCAGGCGCGGATTGAGCGTGGCGATGCGTTCGAGGCACCACTCGGTGAGGGCGACGGATGTGGTCTCGCGACGCGTGAGCGCGCCGGCCAGGTCAGCGATGGTCTCGCCCTGCCAGTCGCTCATGACCGATCGGCCTCGCGCGAGGACGCGGTGGGCACCTGGTCCGCGTCGTCGTTCCAGTCGGCCGCGCGCAGCGCCGTCGTCGAGGCCGCGAGCCCCTGCAGCAGCGGCTTCAGCTCGGGCAGGCCGCGCTCGTCGGCATCCGCTTCGGCGGCGGCGAGCCAGCGCGCGATGGCCGCGGCGCGATCGTCGTTCGCGGGGCTGGTGTCACTCATGGGACGTCCTGATGGCGACCGCCACGCCGTCGCCCACCGGCAGCCAGATCGTGGTGAAGTGCGGGTCGGCGGCGAGCGCGGCGTTGTAGGCGGCAATCGCCGCTGTGTCGGCGGCGTTCTTGTGCGGCGTGTCGGTGAAGCCGGGCACGACCTCGCCGTCCCACAGGATGTTGTCGGTCACGAGCAGGCCGCCGGGACGCAGCAGCGGCGCCAGCTTCGCGAGCATCGGGGCGTACTGCGTCTTGTCGCCGTCCTGGAAGATGAGGTCGAAGGGCCCGGCCAGCTTGTGCAGGTACCGATCCGCTTCGCCAATCATGATATTCACGCGATCGTCGAGTCCGGCCTCGGCGAGATAACCGCGCGCCGCCGCGGCGCGGGCCTGATCGCGTTCGAGCGAAACCAGCAGGGCGGCGGGCGGCAGCGCCGTGGCCATCCACACGGTGGAATAACCGATCGCGGTGCCGATTTCGAGCACCTTCGTGGCGCCCACGGCCCGGGTCAGGCCGTGCAGCAGCGCGCCGGTCAGCGCGTCCACGATCGGCACGCCGGCCGCCAGGCCTTCGGCGCGGATGCGCGGCAGCACCGGGTGCGGCGGGCGTGACAGGCCGTCCAGGTAAGCGGCCACCGCGGGCGGCGTCAAGGGGCGCATGTCGGTGCCGATTGTAAGCTGTAGGCAATGAGACACACCAAGATCGTCGCGACACTCGGCCCGGCCACGAAGGACGACGCCACCCTGGACGCGTTGCTGCGCGCCGGCGTGGACGTGGTGCGCCTCAACTTCTCGCACGGCACGCATGAGACGCATCGGGTGACCTACGCGCGCGCCCGCGCCGCCGCCGAGCGCGTGGGCCGCCAGGTGGCCATCATGCAGGACCTGAGCGGGCCGAAGATCCGCACCGGCCTGCTCGACGGTGGCCAGGCGATCCAGCTTCGCGAAGGTGACCCGCTCATCGTCGCCACCGGCGACTTCAGCGGCGGCCCGGGCCGCGTCTCGACCACGTACGCCGAGCTTGCGCGCACGGTGCATCCGGGCGACCGGCTGCTGCTCGACGACGGCCGCATCGAACTGCGCGTCGACGGCAGCGACGGCGTCGAGATCCGCACCCGCGTCGTCCACGGCGGCTGGCTGGCCGAACACAAGGGCATCAACGCGCCCCAGGTGGCGCTGCCGACGGGCGCGCTCACCGACAAGGACGAGGAGGATCTGAAGTTCGGCTTGTCGCTCGGCGTGGACCTCGTGGCCCTGAGCTTCGTGCAATCGGCCGGCGACCTCACGAGCGCCCGCGCGCTGGCGACGGCGTGCGGCGTGCCCGACATCCCGCTCATCGCCAAGCTGGAGCGGCCGGAGGCGATCGCGCGGCTCGATGAGATCCTCGATCACGCCGACGCGGTGATGGTGGCGCGCGGCGACCTCGGCCTCGAAGTGCCCTTCGAGCGCGTGCCGCGGGTGCAGAAGGACATCCTGCGGACGGCCAACGCCCGCGGCGTGCCGGCGATCGTCGCCACCCAGGTGCTCGAGTCGATGCGCGAGGAACCGCGGCCGACGCGCGCCGAGGTGAGCGACGCGGCGGGTGCCGTGGACATGGGCGCCGGGGCGATCATGCTGGCCGGCGAGACGGCGGCCGGGAAACATCCGGTGAAGGCGGTCCAGGCGCTCGATGCGATCATCCGCGACGCGGAGTCGGACGGCATCCGCCGGCCGGTCTCGGTGCCGCGCCTGCCGGGCGAAGGCCCGTGGGACCACGCCTCCGGGCTGGCCGATGCCGCGATCGGCCTCGCCGCCCGCGCGCACGCCGGCGCCATCGTGGCCGTGACGCGCGAGGGCCGCACCGCGCGGATGCTCTCGAGCGGCCGTCCGACGGCGCCGATTTACGCTGCCACCGATCGTCCCGAGATGGCGCGCCGCCTGGCGCTCTGGTGGGGCGTCGTGCCGCTGGTCGTGTCGCTCGAGGGCGACGTGGACGAAGTGGGCGGGCGCGTCGTGGACGAACTGCGCGGCATGGGCGCGCTCAGCGCGTCGCCCACGGTGGTCATCGTGAACGTGAGCCCGGACCTGGATCTGGGCGCCGCCAACTTCGTGCGGATCCGGCGCGCCTGAGCCCGGCAGCTCCGTTGTACGGCTGGGCTGTGATAAGGATCCGCCCCATGACGCACGTCATCCGGATCTGGCTGGTCCTCGGGGCCATCTTCACCGCGGGCGCTGCTGCCATTGCACAACCACTCCCCGTGTCGGTCCCTCTCGACATCTGGGGGCCCGTCGGCGTGACGGCCGCCGCACGCGACGGACATCTGCTGTACCTGGGCGGCGTCAACTACATCGGCCCCGCGACCGGCGCGCTGGCCTCGCTCGACGCCACGACGGCCGCGCTCGTGGCGCGTGCGCCGTCCCTGACGGGGTCCGTCTCCGCCGTGCACGCCCTCGGCGATGGGGGGTGGGTCGTGGCGGGCACGCTCCGTGTCGGCGCCGGCGGGTCGCAGCGGCTTCTGCGCGTCGATGCCGCCGGAGCCGTCGTGCCCTGGTACCCAGAGATCGGCGGCTCCGTGTGGGCCGTGGCGAGCGACGCGACCACGTTGTACATCGCCGGCACATTCGGGTCGGTCGACGGCCAGGCGCGCGAGGGCGCCGCGGCGTTCGATATGGCCACCGGGCAGTTACGCGGGTGGGACCCGGCGCTCACGGCGAGCGCTGGCAGCGTCGGCGTCGTAGCGCTCGTGCTCCAGCAGGGGACCGTCTTCCTCGGCGGTACCTTCGACGCGGTGCATGGGCAGCCGGCCGCGGGGTTCGTGGCCGTGGACGGCGTCACGGCCGCCCGTCTGCCGCACGCGGTGCCGGCGATGCACGTCCGCACGATGAGCGCGGCCGGCGACTCGCTCTACGTGCTCGGCGCTGAACCGCAGTCGAACGCCCCGGTGTCGGCCCGGCTGTCGGTGGGCTCGGCCCAGCTCCAGACGTGGAACGTACCGCAGTCATTCGCCAACGTCTCCACAATCGAAGCGACGGCGACCGCCATCTACGCGCGCGAACCGGGTGGCGTCACCGTGGTCGACCCACTGAGCGCGGCGGTGGTCACGCAGCTCGCGTTCCAATCCATCAGCGGCGCGCTGGCCATCGACGGGAACGCGCTCTACCTCGTGGACGACCTCGGACCGACGCAGTGCGAGGTCGTGAGCTACGACCTCGCGACGCTGGCGCCGCGAGCCTGGCGCGCCGTGTGTCAGGGGGCGGCGGTGCTCGCGGCCCGCGGCGGGCGCGTCGGCGTGGCGGGTGCGGTGTCGGTCGGGGGCGAAGCGCGCGGCGGCCTTGCCGCGATCGATTTGCGCACGGGGCGTCCCACCGCCTTCGCCCCCGATATTCAGGGCGGGCGCGTGTCGTCGCTTGCCGTCATCGCGTCGGTCGTGGTGGCCGGCGGCGACTTCGTCCAGGTCGGCGCCCAGCCGCAGCACGGTCTGGCGGCGTTCCTACCGGATGGGCAACTGCTGCCGTGGCGTCCGCTTGAACCAACGGCCCTGAGTTTCCGGCCCTCAGTCCTGGCGCTCACGACCGATGGGCGTCGCCTGTTCGCCGGCGGCCAGTTCGACCGCGTGTCCGGACTGCCGAGGCGCAATCTCGTGGCCTTCGACCTGGCGACCGCGCAACCCACCGCGTGGACGCCCGATCCGGACAGCGCGGTGGTGGCACTCGAGGCAGGCAACGGCACCGTCTACGCGGCGGGGGCGTTTGGCACCGTGGCCGGCGTGCCGCGAGGGCGCGGCGCCGCCTTCGTCGGTGTGGACCTCGCGCTCAGCTCGTGGAATCCCGGCGCGGACGCCGCGATCACGGATGTGGCGGTGGCGGGAGGGCGTGTGGCGCTGGCCGGACAGTTCACCGTATTGCGCGGTCAGCTGGCCAACGGGTTCGGCATGCTGGACGCGGCGGAACGGCTCGTGACGCCTGCCCACGCCCCCACCTTCGCGCGTGCACTCGGCGTTGTCGGCGACCAGCTCTTCGTGGCCGCCGACGACCGGGTCGTCGGGCTGTCGATGTCGACGGGCCAGCCGCTGCCGTTCGTCGCACCCACGGTGTGGCAGGGCACTACCGGCTCCGTGAACGGCATCCTGTCCGACGCCGGGAGCCTCGTGCTCTACGGTCTCTTCGACCAGGTGGCCGGCGTGCCGCGTCTCGGCCTCGGCGTGTTCCCGGTGCCGATCGTGGCCTCGCCCGTGGGGCTGCGTGCCACGGTCAGAGGCAGCACCGTGTCGCTCATGTGGATGCCGCCCGCGGGGCCCGCCGAGAGCTACGTCGTGGAAGCCGGCCACTCACGCGGCGCGGTGGATGTCGGCGTCGTGCCCGTGGCCGGTACGACGGTCGGTGGTCCGCTGCCGGCGGGCACCTACTTCTTGCGCGTGCGCGGCGTGCGCGGCGGTCGCGCCGGCGAGTCGTCGAGCGAGGTCGTCGTGAGCGTCCCTTCGACAGGCAGCGCGCCCCTGGCGCCGGGGCCGCTCCGTGGCACCGTGGTGCTGAACGCCGTGCAGCTGTCGTGGGGCGAGCCGGGCGGGAACGCCGAATCGTACGTGCTCGAAGCCGGCACCGCCGCGGGACGCACCAACATCGGCGCCTTCGACACCGGCGTCCTCGACACCGGCTTCTTCGCCGTCGTGCCGCGGGGCCTCTACTACATCCGCGTGCGGGCAAGGAACGGCGCGGGACTGAGCGCGCCGACCAATGAGGTCGTGCTCGCCGTGCCGTAGTGCGTCACGGCGTCGCGTCGCGCCAGCCCTCGCCGAGCAGGTGCAGTTCGTAGATCGTCCACGGACGGCCGCCGGCCGCCACCG
>CADEFD010000099.1 GCA_902826515.1 uncultured Acidobacteriota bacterium | reverse complement strand
AGCAGTCCCGGCGGCGGCACGGTGTTCGTGCTCGGCGTGCCCGCGCGGCGCGACGAAGCGGCCCGGCAGGCGGCGTAACGAGCGGTCCATGTCAAGTTTTCTGGACACAATATACTTGACTAACCATCATGCTCCTGTCAGACTTGGTTCATGAACGCCGCCGCCGAGCCCAAGACCCTCCAGCAAGCCATCCTGCATTTCTCGGATTACGAGAACTGCCGCGCTGCCGTTGAGGCCGTGCGCTGGACGGACGGTAAGCCGGTGTGCCCGCACTGCGGTTCGGAGCGCGTGGCCTATCTGGCGAAGCAGCGCCGCTACAAGTGCTACGAGGGCCACGCCCGCGCTCAGTTCTCGCTCAAGGTGGGGACCATCTTCGAGGATTCCGCCATCGGCTTCGAGAAGTGGTTGCCCGCGCTGTGGCTGCTCACCAACTGCAAGAACGGCATCAGCAGCTACGAGCTTGCCCGTGCGCTTGGTGTCACCCAGAAAACCGCGTGGTTCATGCTGTCGCGTCTGCGCCTTGCGTTGCAGGGCGAGGACGGCGGCAAGATGGGCGGGGACGTCGAAGTGGACGAAACCTACATCGGCGGCAAGGCTCGCAACGTCCATCCGGCCAAGCGTGCCGCGATGATGGAGCGCGGCGGGTTCAAGGGCAAGGTAGCCGTGATGGGCCTGTTGCAGCGCGGCAAGGACCAGACTTCGCGTGTCCGCACCGCCATCGTGCCGAGCAACAAGCGGCGCGATCTGCTGCCCCATGTGGACCGCCACGTCCAGACCGGCGCGAACGTCTACACCGACGCGCTGCACTCCTACGCCGTGCTCAAGCATGACTACGCGCATCAGGTTGTGGATCACGCGCACACCTACGTGGACGGGCAGGTCCACACCAACGGCCTTGAGTCCTACTGGTCGATGCTGAAGCGGACCCTCGGTGGCACCTACATCAGCGTGGAGCCGTTCCACCTGTTCCGCTATCTCGACGAACAGGCGTTCCGCTTCAACCAGCGGAAGGCCACCGATGCCGAGCGGTTCAAGCTCGGGCTCACCGGAATCCTTGGCAAGCGCCTGACCTACAGCGCGCTCACCGGCTCGGAGTTGCCGCAAACGTGAACGAGAAGCCAAAGCCAGACCCCACAAAAGACGTGGTCGTAGATGTGCCCGCCGATAATCCGGTGGGCACGATGGCTAGGTTCGCGACCGGCCTGAAGGTTGTTCTAGGAGCGGATCGTTTACTGAAACGCTCTAGCGAAACAGCTCCCCAACAAAGTCCGCGATCCACGCGAATGACTCATCGCTCGGATCGATAGGACAGCCTTCTTTGCCCCACACATAGGCGAGCGAGCAGTTTGGGTCACGCCGAATGCGAGCCGACAACACTGAGCGCAGCAGCATCTTGTCGCGCTGGCCTTTAGTCCATGGGTCTTGACCGCCGTTCAGGCTACAGGCCGCAAAGTTTTCGGCGCAGCGAACGAGGTCTGGCTCTGCGCGCACGACGCTCCGCAGCAGTAGTGTTTCGAGATTGCCGCGTTCATCGGAACCAGGCAACATAACCACGCCGGTTGCGACTCTTCCGCTGTTTCTGACCTGAAGAGGACGCTTCGGGACTGGATAGATGCGGGCCCTCCCTAGCGCCCTCTTCACGGCGTCAAATGACTTAGTTGGGTCTGCGTCGTTGTCTGCGAGTATCAGAACCTTGCGGACCTGCCCTCGGTCCACGGCGAACTCAAGTGCCTTGAGTGTGTCCTCGAATCCCCCACCCTCCGAAACGCAGGTCACGTCGAAGCTAGGCAGGCCCCTTGCTTTGCGCAGGGCAGTAATGAATCCGTCATCCCCATCGCCCTCGCAAAGCACCTGAAACGGGCTTGTTATCTGACGGGCCACGTCTATTACCTGACCTCAAAATCTTCGGCGATCGCGGCTCTCATGGCCTCACCGCTAGAAATTGCTACGCCAGCGCTGCCGTCCTCTAGCGCGATCGTCTTCAACAGCGAAAAGTCCTTCCCGTTGGATTCGAGGACTGGCAGCAAAGCCTTAAGGCATTCCATGCTGTGAGTGGTTACGAACAACTGCGCACCGAAACCGGTCGCCACTTCATAGAACGCCTTCCATACGTCTCCATACCGGCCGTAATAGAACCCGTTTTCAATCTCGTCGATGAGAACACAGCTATTCTGCTTCGAAGCTATCCCAAGTAGAATGGAGACGAACTTGCTTGCGCCCGCAGAGTGCAGGGCGATCGGCAACCTCTCGGTGCGGTCGCGAAGCTTCACGAACACCTGCCAAGACCCGGCGTTGTTCTCGACAGACGCTCCGCTGACCTCTGGGAAAACGGTATCGATCACCTCTAGCAGAGTGTCAAGGTCGTCCCGTTTACTCAATTCTGATAGCCGCTTGGCGGCCTCTTCTGGATTGTGTTTGAACTGAGACGCATAGAAGATCGCCCGGGCCACGCTCTTTCCAGGCGGGAACACGATTCGTCCTCCATCAATTCTCGGACGGATCGAGAACGGGCCCAGAATGGGGTCTCTCCAGTGAAAGTCGATCGGGAGAGACACCTCGACCGAGCTGCCGCCTTCGAACTCATTGATCGGAAGAGATACTTCCTCGCCCTCTCCTAGGGCCACTCGAAGCGACCGAGTGCCGTGCCGGGGATCCACGAGATCGATCTCGACAGCCTTCGACTGGTCGAAGTCGTGGAACAAATCGCGCCAGAGCCAACGAACCCCCTCGCTGTTGACCTCAAGGGCCGTCCCCATGCCTCTAAAGTTCTGAAGCCGTAAGCCCAGTTCAGGGCTCCCTCCGGAAGCCAGAAAAAGAAGCTCCAGAAGCGCCGTC
The DNA here is from genome assembly GCA_902826515.1 of uncultured Acidobacteriota bacterium. GTDB lineage: Bacteria > Acidobacteriota > Vicinamibacteria > Vicinamibacterales > UBA2999 > CADEFD01. Next base: position 16,139 of record CADEFD010000099.1, on the reverse strand, counting down.
TTGCCGGTGCCATTCGCGCCAACGACAACGTTGACGCTTTTGAGTCCTTCCACTTTCAGGTCCCTGTAGCACCTGAAATTGCGCGCCCTGATTGTCTCAATCATGAAATCCTGGCCGGGGCCTCCCCGCCTTTCGAGAGGCATGATAGTCAATAAATCTGAACTGCCCTGAAACATGGTTCCTCACCATTTCAGGGACTCAACACACATGACGCCCCGGCCCAATCCGGGGTCGCTTGCTGGCGTTACCAATCTCAGCCCATCCGAGATGGTTAGTCAAGTATATTGTGTCCAGTTTTCTTGACATCAAGATGCCGTCGTGTCAAGAATGTTTGACACGAGGAGCCGCGCCGCATGTCCTTCCGCGAAAAGAGCGCCTGGATTTCGTTCCTGACCATCCTGGCCGTCTTCATTCCGTTCTTCTGGAATTCGTTCCGGCAATACCGCGGGGCGGTGGCCGGCTCCGAAGCCGTGACCACGGCGTTCCTGCTGCTCGCGACGTTCGTCGTGCTCGAAATCGTGCTGCACGTGGTCGTGGCGCTGCGCGCGCCCGCCGACGCGCGCTCGCCGCGTGATGAACGCGAGCACCTCATCGACATGCGCGCTACACGCGTGGCCTTCAACGTGCTCGTCGTGGGCGCGCTCGCGGCCGTGGCCACCATGCACCTGACGCCGCGCGCGTGGGTGATGCAACAGGTCGTGCTCTTCGCCATCGTCGCCGCCCAACTCGTGCGCTTCGGGGGCCAGATCCTGCTTTTCCGCCGGGACGCCCGGCCGTGAGCTGCGCCATCCGCAACCGCATCCGCGAGCTGCGCGCGGCCACGGGCGACATGACGCAGCAGTCCCTCGCCGCGCACATCGGCGTAACCCGCCAGACCGTCAACGCCATCGAGCTCGGCAAGTACTCGCCGTCGCTCGAGGTCGCGTTCCGCATCGCGCGCGTCTTCGGCGTGCCGCTCGACGACGTCTTCACGTTCGACGAAAGGGCCTGACATGGATCTGCTCCGCTACGACTTCGGCTACGAATGGCCGTGGACCTGGGGGCACGCGATCGCAGCCCTCGTGTTCACCGTGTGCGCCGTGGGGCTCTACCGGGCCCGCTGGCGGCGTGCCGGCGCCGTCTTTGCCCTGCTCGCGGTGTGGGCGGTGGCAGGTGCCGTCATCGTGAATCTCGTGATGCGCTTCAGCCTGCCCATCGTGCTGCCCACGGAACGTTTCCTCGCCGCCGGCGAGGGCCGCGTGCTCGACGCCGGTGCCGGGTCCGGCAGGTCGGCGCTCATGGTGCTCACGGCCCGTCCGCGGGCCACGGTCACCGCCCTCGACATCTTCGGGGCCGAATACGGCATCGGCGGCAACGGCCCCGAGCGGCTCGTCGCCAACGCGCGCGCGGCCGGAGCCGACACGCGGCTCAGCGTGACGGTGGGCGACATGCGGGCGATGCCCTTCGAACCGGCCAGCTTCGACGGCGCGGTGAGCGCCTTCGCCATCGACCATCTCAGCCGCGGCGACGTCGAGAAGACGCTGGCGGAGATGGCGCGCGTCCTCCGGCCGCGCGGGCAGTTCCTGCTGCTCGTCATCAACCAGGACGCGTGGGTGCGCACCGCCCTCCCGTTCTTCGTGCACCACGGCTACTTCGGCGGACGCGCCTACCCGGATCGCTGGCGCGCCGGACTCGAACACGCGAACTTCACCGTGGTCGAGGAAGGCACGCAGCCGGGCACCCTGTATTTCCTCGCGGAAAATGGAACCACTTCGGGGACGAGCGGAAAGACCGACGGCGGGCACGATTAGTGTGCAACCTGGAGCCGTGCCGGGCGCTCCGCCGCTTGGCGCGGCCGGCTGGGATGAGATAGCCTCCATGGGATCGTACGAGCGCGCGGCCCCTCCGCCGCCTCATGGCCCGCGGACGTCTCAATGCCCACCCGGCTGTTCGAGAATCTGGACGACGAGGCGGCCCTCCGTCGAGCGCATCAACTACTCGCGGCACTGAACGGCGTGGCGTGGGAAGCGGACGGCGACACCGGCACGTTCGTCTTCGTGAGCGACCACGCCGAGCGCCTCCTCGGGTTCTCCGTCAGCGACTGGCTGCGGCCGGGGTTCTGGGCCGATCATCTGCATCCCGACGACCGCGACGCCGCTGTCGCCGCCCGCCGCGCCGCGCTGCGCGCGCGGCAGGACCACGAGATCGACTACCGCATGGTCGGGGCCACGGGCGCCGTCGCCTGGCTGCGCGACATCGCGAGCATCAGCGTGGAGCCGTCGGGCGAGCTGCGCCTGCGCGGGCTCATCGTGGACGTCACGGCGCAGAAGCGCACCGAGCGGGCGCTGCGCCGCGCCACCGATGAACTGGAGCGCGCCCAGCAGCTTGCGCAGATCCGCAGCTTCGCGCACGACGTCACGACCGGCATCGTGGAAGGCGCGCCGACCGGACCGTCGTCATTGGACCAATTCCTGCGTCATGTGCATCCGGCCGACGCCGGCCACCTGCGCGCGCATCTCGAATCGACCTTCGCGTCTGACGCCTCCGAGTTCTGCGCCGAGTTCCGCTACCTGCCGCAGGACGGCACCATGCGGCACCTGGCCGCGGTGGGGCATGTGGTGCGCGACCCCGAGGGGCGCGCGGTGCGCGTGTTCGGCACGACACAGGACGTCACCAGGCAGCGGGCCGACGAGGCCGCGAGCCGCGCGCACGTTCACTTCCTCGAAAGCCTCGACGTCGTGAACCGCGCCATGCACGGCGCGACCAGCCTCGAACACGGCATGGATGCGGTGCTCGACACCATGCTCACGGTGTTCGACTGCGACCGCGCCTGGATCGTGCGTCGCGCGGCCACTGCGGCGCCGGTCTGGCGCGTGGCCTTCGAGCGCACTCGTCCCGAATACCCGGGCGTCGGCGCCGGACATGTCTTCGACCCAGACCTCTGCGGGGCGCTCGAAGACGCCGCCGCCATCGATGGACCGGTGCCGCTCGACGGGAACGATCCGATCCTCATCGAGCTGCGCGCGCGCTTCGCCGTGCAGGCACAGATGGTCATGGCCGTCACGCCGGAAGACCAGCCGTCGTACATCCTCGGCGTGAATCACTGCAGCCGCGCCCGCGAGTGGTCGGGCGCCGACAGGCGGCTGTTCCAGGAGATCGGCCGGCGCCTGCGCGACACGCTGCACGCGCTGCTCGTGCACGACGCCCTCCGGCGCAGTGAATCGCGGCTCGCCGAGGCGCAGCGCCTGACACAGCTCGGCTACTGGGAGCGCGACTTCGAACGCCAGCGCTTCCATGCGTCGGACGAGACGGTGCGGATCATGGGCGCCGGCCCGGGCGACATCACCCACGACCTGGCGACGTGCGAGGCGATGTGGCGCGAGCGCATCCATCCGGACGACCGCGCGGCGGTCAGCCGCGCCGCCGATCGGGCGCTCGCCGGTCTGGAGCCGTACGACATCGAGTACCGGATCCTGCGTGCCGAGCCGGACGAGGTGCGCCACGTGCGCAGCACGGGCGAAATCACCCGCGACGACGCCGGCCGGCCCGTACGGTGGTTCGGCACACTGCAGGACATCACCGAGCGCCGGCGCGCCGAACTCGCCGCCGCCGACAGCCACGCGCTCATGCGCGCCATCGTCGAGGGCACGAGCGACGCCATCTGGGTGAAGGCGCTCGACGGCCGCTACCTGATGGTCAACCGCGCCTTCGCCGATCAACATGACGCGACCGTCGACGAGATCGTCGGCACGCGCGACGCGATGGACGGCGCGCCCGGCCTGAACGACGACGAAGTGGCGGTGCTCGCGAGCGGCGAGGCGCGCACCTTCGAACGCCTGGTGCACGTGAACGGCGCCGCCCGGGCGTTCCTCGATGTCACGTTTCCCTACTTCGATCCGGCCGGCACGCCGATCGGGCTCATCGGCGTCTCTCGCGAGACCACCGATCTCAAACAGCTCGAACAGGAGCTGCGGCAGGCGCAGAAGATGGAGGCGATCGGCCGCCTGGCCGGCGGCGTCGCCCACAACTTCAACAATCTGCTCACCGTGATTCTCGGCTACGCCGAAGTGGTCGGCGTCGGCATGCCGACCGACGACCCCAACCAGGAGCCGGTCGGCCAGATCGTGAAGAGCGCGGAGCGGGCGGCGGCGATGACGCGCCAGCTCCTCACCTTCAGCCGCACGCAGACGGTGTCGCCGCATGTCGTGAACGTCGGCGCGGCGCTGCACGACCTGCACACGCTGCTGCGTCCGCTCATCGCCGAAGACATCGAGATGTCGGTGCACGTCGATGACGGCCTCGGCGCCGTCGTGATGGACGGCGGCCAGTTCGAGCAGGCGGTCACGAACCTGGTCGTGAACGCGAGCGACGCGATGCCGAACGGCGGCCGGCTGCGCATCGAAGCCCTGAACGTCACAATCGACGCGCACGACACCGCGCCGGCGGCGCTGCTGCGGCCGGGCGACTACGTGGAAGTGCGTGTGTGGGATTCGGGCCACGGCATGGACGCGGCCACCCGCGCCCGCATCTTCGAGCCGTTCTTCACGACCAAAGCCACCGGCAAGGGCACGGGCCTCGGCCTGTCGATGGTGTACGGCTTCGTGACGCAGCTCGGCGGCCACATCGACGTCACTTCGACGCTCGGCGCCGGCACCCTCTTCCGCCTGCTGCTGCCGAAGAGCGCTGCGCCGGCCCCGGCCGTGCCGGCAGCGCCGGTGCACGCCGTGCCGCCGCGCGGCACCGAGACCATCCTGCTCGTCGAAGACGAAGAGGCCGTGCGCAAGGTGGCGCGGCTCGTGCTCGAGTCGCGAGGGTACTGCGTGCTCGAAGCGGCCAACGGCGTCGAGGGCCTCGATGTCGCCCGCCGTCACGCGGGCGAGATCGATCTGCTGCTCAGCGACCTCGTGATGCCGCGGATGAACGGCCAGCAGCTCGCGGAACGGCTTGCGGTCGAGAGCCCCGACATCCGCGTGCTCCTGATGTCGGGTTACCCCGACCGCGTGGTGCCGAGCGGCGCCGCCACCGATCCGCGCTTCGAGTTCCTGTCGAAGCCGTTCCAGCCCTCCACGCTGGCCCGGCGCGTGCGCGAGTGCCTGGATCGCGGCCGCGTGCCGGCCGCGCGAGACTGACGGCTCAGCTTCGCGTCGCCACGGTCACCGCCGCGCGGTCAGGCGCAGGAACGGCCGCTCGATGACGCGGAACGAGACGGTGGCCACCAGCGTCGTGATCAGAACCACGCCGCCGTACAGGGCCAGATGAGGGGCAGCGCCCCACGGCTGCAGGCCGATGGTGACGTCCACGGCCAGAGCCACGACGCCGATGACGAGGACGTGCCAGGCGTACACGCTGTAGCTGATCCGTCCGAGGTGGTCGGCGAACGACGTCCGCGTGGCTGACCCCTGCCTCGCCGCCACGAGGCCTGCGAGGGCCGCCGCGAGAAGCACGGGGCTGACCCATTCCGTCGCCGGCAACAGATGACGCGACGTCAACAGCCCCACAATCAGCATGAGCGCGGGCCAGTGCAACACCCTGAGCGGCGCCGGGCGCGCGAACATCCGGGCGCCGGGGCCGGAGACGAAGGCGGCGGCGCAGATTCCTGCGAGAAGGTACCGCCCGTGGATCATGCCGAGCGTCTGTCGTGCCAGGTCGGCTCCCGACCACGGTGCCACACCGAGCAGGCCGGGGTTTCTCAGGATGACGTCGACGAGTGCCGTGACCACCACGGCAGCGGCGGCCGCCGTCCAGACCTGTCGTGTGAGCAGGAAGAAGAGGGGCCAGGCGAGGTAGAACTGCATCTCGGCCCCGACCGACCACAAGTGCGTCGCAAACGGCACACCGGGGTAGGCGACCAGCGCGGCGTTCGGGAGTCCCAGCAGGTGCAGGAGCAGGAGCACGTCGTAGTGCTCGTCGCGGGCGCGCAGCGCCGGGTCGAGCACCGCGCCCACCTGCGAGTCGACGCCAGCCATGAGCCACGGCAGCGGCCCGAAGGCCACGATCACCACGGCGAGGTACAGCGGCAGGATGCGCAGGCCGCGGCGACCGTAGAAACGCCGGAGCAGTTCGCCGGCAGGCCGCAGGCCGTCGCGGAGCAGTGACTACGTGATGACGTAACCGCTCAGCCCGAAGAACACATCGACGCCGGCAGTGCCGAGGCTCTGAACCCAGGGGGTGAGCCAGACGCCGGGAAGTCCCAGGATCGCCTTCGCCTGCTCGACGTGATGAATGACCACGGCGAACGCGGAGAGCGCTCGCACGTGATCGAGAGCCCGCACGTGCGACTGGGCCTGAGGCGGTGGCTGGCTCATGCGCCGGGGTCCGCCATGATACCGCGCGGAAGTATCATTCTTGGCCAGTGCCTGTGCTCACTCTCGCCTGGCTGGGGCTGCTCCTCACACTGCCGCCGCGGCCGTCGCCGTGGCTGGTCGTGGCTTCCGGCCTTCCCGTGCTGGCGCTGGCCTCCTGGCAGGCCGCGCGCCGGCGCACCCGCCCGTGGCGAGCGTTCCTCGACGACACCGCGGACATTCATGGCCTCGCGCTCGTGCTGCTCTATGCGCTCGGCGTGCTGCTGCGCGACACCCACGGCATCACGACCGACGGCGTGACCTACTTCGCGCAGCTCCGCAGCCTGGTCTTCGACCGCGACCTCGACGTGGCGCGCGAGTTCACGGTGCTCGGCCAGCCGCCGCGTCCGAATCATGTCGTGCCGATCGGCCCGACGCTGCTCTGGGCGCCGCTCTACCTGCTCGTCACCCTCGGTGACGGCCTCGGCCGCATGGCGGGCCTCTGGCGCGCGACGGCGGACGCCGCGACGCTTGGCCTGACCACGCCGTACATGCGCGCGGCGCTGCTGTCGTCGTTCGCGATCGGCGGCGCCGGGCTGGTCGCCCTGCTCCTGTACCTGCGCGCGCAGTTCTCGAAGGGCATCGCGTGGACGGCGGTCACGCTGCTCTTCGGCGCCACGCCGCTCTTCTGGTACATGGTCTACGAGCCGGCGATGACCCACGCGGCCTCGTTTGGCTTCGCCGCGCTCTTCGCCGTGGCGTCGGTCACCTGGCTCACCCCTCCTCGGGGTCAGACCCCTTACGAATCACGTATGGGGTCTGACCCCGAAACGGCGACCGCCGGGCCCACGGTGCGGCAGAGCCTCGTGCTCGGCACGCTGCTCGGCGGGGCCTTCGCCGTCAGGTCGCAGGAAGTGCTGTTCGCGCTGCTGCCGGCGCTGCTCGTGTTCGGCGTGGCCGCGCCGTGGCCGGATCGGTTCGCCCGCGCGCTGCGCCTTGCCGGCTGGGCCTTCCTCGGCGCGCTGCCGTGGCTCGTCCTGCAGGCCGCGCACAGCTACGTGCTCTTCTCGCGCTACGAGTACAACCTGCTCGGCCAGGGCGGCTACTTCAACCCGCTGCAGTCTCGCTGGCTGGACACCCTGTTCTCCTCATGGCACGGGCTGTTCGCATGGACGCCGGTCGTCTACGTGGCGGCGCTCGGCACCGTCGCGTATCTCCGACGCGAATGGCGCTGGGCGGTGTCGGCCCTTGTCATCCTGTTCCTCACCGCCTGGGTCAACGGCGCCACGCAGGACTGGGCGGCCGGCTGGTCGTTCGGCGGCCGCCGGTTCTCGAGCGTGCTGGTGCTGCTCGCACCCGGGCTCGCGCTGGCGATCGAGGCCGTGGTGCGGCGTCCCCTGCTTGCACTGGCGCCCGTCGTGGCCGGCGCGCTCTGGTGGAATCACCTGCTGATGGTGCAGTACACGTCCGGTATGCTGCCGAAAGACGAGCCGGTCGCGTTCTCGCGCCTCGTGCGCCAGCAGGGGGACGTGGCCACCCGCGCGCCATACGCCTATCCGTTCGCCTTCCCCGCCAACGCGTGGTTCGCCTGGCGGCACGACCTGCCGATCGACAAGTACGACGTGCTGGCGCCGGTGGCGATCGGGCCGTCGTTCGAGACACGCTTCGATCGCAGCGTCGAGAAGTACCTGCTCGACGGCTGGGAAGCGCCGACCGGCGACGAGTGGGGCTCGGCGTGGTGGATTCGCGACACGCCGGCCACGATCGCCGTGCCGCTGGCGCTGCCGGCCGGACGCGTGAGCATCACGATCCGCACGCGCACGCGGCTCGATGATCCGGTGGTGCAGGCGGCCCTCGCGCTCGAGTTGAACGGCACCCAGGTCGGCCAGTTCACAGCCGGCGTGCCCGAGCCGTCGAGCGCCACGCTCACGGTGCCGGCAGAAGTCGCGGCGCGTGTGCTCCGCACCGGCTTCAACCGGCTCGCCATCCGCAGCCTCGGCGTGTCGCGCGTGGACCCTTCCGACACGCGGCCGCCCGGTCCGCTCGCCCGCCGGCGGGACGCCGCCTGGCCGGTGGCCGTCTACGAACTCAGCATCTCGCACCTGCCGTAAACCACGCCCCGCCGCTTTATCATGAGGCGCATGCTGACCCGCCTCGCGCCGGCCCTGGTGGCGGCGCTCGCCGTCGCCGACCTCTTCCACGTGTTCGTTCAGCCCGCGCAGGCGCAGACGCCAGCCGCGGCACCCGCCGGCATCTCGATCGTGCCCGTGAGCGCGCCCGATGCACGCCGTCCCGCCGAAGCCTCCGTCGCCATCAACCCGACGAATCCGGATCACGTGATCACCACGTTCATCCAGACGAATGAACCCGGCAGGCAGCCGCGGTCGAGCAACTGGGGCTACGTGTCGCTCGACGGCGGACGCACATGGACGGGCACGCCGGCCGCCAATCCCGAGGCGCGTGTGCAGGGCGACGACGTCATCGTCTTCGACCGCGCCGGCACCGCCTTCCACACCTACATCGCCTTCGACGGCATCCGCGTGGATCGGCCCGAGCGCGCGTTCTCGGGCATCCACGTGCGCCGCTCGCAGGACGGCGTCACGTGGCAGCCGCCGGTCGCCGTCGTCGATCACGTGAACACCGCCATTCCCATGGAAGACAAGCCGTGGATGGCCGCCGACCGCGCCGCGAACTCGCCGCACCGCGGCAACCTCTACGTGGCGTGGACGCGCTTCGACGTCTACGGCAGCGCCGACCCCGCGCACCGCACGCACATCTGGTTCGCGCGGTCGAAGGACGGCGGCCGCTCGTTCCAGCCGCCGGTGCGCATCTCGGACGACAGCGGCGGCGCGAAGGACGACGACAACACGGTGGAAGGCGCCGTGCCGGCCGTGGGCCCGAACGGCGAGGTGTACGTGGCGTGGGCCGGGCCGAAAGGCCTCGTCTTCGACATGTCCACCGACGGCGGCTGGACGTTCGGCACAGACCGTGTGCTCACGCCGCTCACGGGCGGGTGGGACATTCCCGTGCCCGGCATCGAACGCCACAACGGCATGCCGGTCACGGCCACCGATCTCAGCAACGGCAAGGACAAGGGCAGCGTCTACATCAACTTCATCGACGAGCGGAACGGCGACACCGACGTATTCCTGCTTGCGTCTCGCGACGGCGGCAAGACCTGGGCCGCGCCCGTGCGCGTGAACGACGACCCGAAGGGCGCCGCGCAGATGTTCACCTGGATGGCGGTCGATCCGGTGGACGGCGCGGTCAACATCGTGTTCCACGATCGCCGCGGGCTTTCCGGCACGATGACCGGCCTCACGATGGCGCGGAGCGTCGACGGCGGCCGCACGTTCGTGAACCACCGCCTGCCGGTGGAGCCCTTCGACTGCTGCGCGCGTTCAAGCTTCCTCGGCGACTACAACGGCATCGACGCCTACGGCGGCCGCGTGGTGGCCGTCTTCCCCGTGCTGCCCGCCAGCGGCGAGCAGCGCATCATGGCCGCCACGATGCGCTTCCAGCCCGGTACGCAGACCCTGCGCTGACGCCGTCATGGGGTCAGACCCCATTCAGCCCGGGGCCAGACTTTTCGAACCGCGAGTCGCAGGCGGCGGTAAGATGCTCGGACTCCGGGAGGTCTCTGATGCGTCTGTCCGTCTTCGCCGTCACCTGTGTCACCGTTGCCGCGCTCGGCGCCACGAGCCTCGCGCAGGCGCCGGCGCCCACGCCCACCGACCGCACGAAGGCCACCGTGTTCAAGGCCGCGGACCTGGCGGCGGCGATCGCGAAGCTGCCCGCCGACCGGCCGGCCTCGTCGGTGCGCATCTTCACGCTCGCGCCCTACAACGTGAACGTCGAACGGCGGCTGCCGCGCCCGCAGGGCGCGTCACTGCACGAGGCGCAGGCCGAGCTCTTCTTCGTCATCGACGGCGCGGCCACGCTGCTGACCGGGGGCACGCTCGTGGCTCCGACACGCACCGGGACGAACCTCGCCGGCACGGGCATCGAGGGCGGCGTGCGCCAGGCGGTTTCCAAGGGCGATTTCATGATCGTGCCCTCCGGGCTGGCTCATCAGTTCGTGGACATCACCGCGCCCATCCAGCTCATGGCTGTGTATCTGCCGAACGCCGGCCAGTAGACAGCCTTCCGGGGACGCAGCGAAACTGTGATACCATCGGGTTCTCTCTCTTCGTGAGTCCTGCCTCCCTTCCGACACCGTTCTTGTCGGAACCACGCAACCAGTCTCATAGAAGTCACGTGTCGCGCAGGCGACGCGCACATCGTCAACCACCGACGGATCGCGGGTGGCTACGGTGTGGACCGTCGTCGTGGGAATGGCCCACGACGGCCGCGCGATCGCTCAGGAGACACCAATGGCTACAGTGAATGGCATCGTGAAGCGCCTCGTCAGCAACAAGGGCTTCGGTTTCGTGGCGGCAGACGACGGCCGCGAGTACTTCTTCCACCAGGCGTCGTGCGTCGACGGCAATTTCGACTCGATGCACGAAGGTCAGCGCCTGACGTTCGAACCCGGCGAAGGCCCGAAGGGCCCCCGCGCCGAGAACGTCCGTCTGGCGTAAGCCGGGGATCCGGACACCGCGTCCGGGTCGAGGAATCGCGGCCCGCGAGCACATGCTCGCGGGCCGTTTTCTTTTTGTACGGCCCGCTAGTAGCCGCGCTCGAAGTCCACGCGGTGCAGCAGCGTCTCGCCGCGATGGAAGCGGCGGTAGTTCTCCACGAACACGCCGACGATGTCGGCCGGGAAACTCGGCGCCGACGTGTGGCTCGTGATGTAGGTGTTCGGCGTCGTCCAGAACGGCGACGCGTCCGGCAGCGGCTCTTCGGGGAACACGTCGAGCACCGCGCCAGCCAGCCGCCCGTCGGTGAGCGCCGCCACGAGCGCCGCTTCGTCGATCGTCTTCCCGCGGCCCACGTTCACGACCACCGCGCGCGGCGGCAACGCGCCGAGCATCCCGGCATCGACGATCGCCGTCGTGTCGTGGGTGTTCGGCAGCACGGCCACGAGGTAGTCGAGCTCGCGGGCGAAGGCCGCCTTGTCGTCGCCGTGGAAGTACCGGTCGACATGGCGGCAGTCGCGGCTGCTGCGTGTGTAGCCGTGCACGCGCATCCCGAAGTGTTTGCCGGTCGCCGCCAGATGTGCGCCGATCGACCCTACCCCGACGAGGCCAAGCGTCTTGCCCTGAAGCGTGCCCGGCAGCGTCGCGTCCCACTTGCCCGCGCGCTGCGACTCGAGCCGCTGGAATACTTTGCGCTCGAGCGCCAGCAGATACCCGAACACGTATTCGGACATCAGCGGGCCGAACACGCCGCGGATGTTCGTGAGCACGTAGTCCCGGCGCAGGGCCGGGTCGAGCATCGGCTCCACCCCCGCCCACGTCAGCTGTGTCCAGACCAGTCGCGACAGGTGCGGCAGGGCCTCTTTCACCCGGGTCGGGTCGCCGAGCAGCAGGTCACAGTGGGCGCCGCGGGCCAGACCGTCGGCCACGTCGGCCGAGGCCACGATGGCCAGGTCCGGCAGGCCGGCCGCCTCGATTCTGGCGCGGTAATCGTCGGGGTGTTTCGTCAGGATGAGCAGGTGGTGCAGGGCCATCGGCGGCACCACTCTAACCCGTCTTTCCGGGCCGGGCTTGGGCTAACATGCGCCTCATGCTGAGCCAGCCTCGCACGATCCTCGCCACGGCCGCGGCCCTGTTCCTGGCCGCCACCTCGATCTCGCTGTCAGCCGGCCAGGCGCCGCAGACCCGCACCATCGACGACGCCACGCTCCTCAAGCCTGCTCAGGGCGACTGGGTGAATCCCGGCCGCGATTACGCCGAGACCCACCACAGCCCGCTCACGCAGATCGACCAGACGAACGTCAGCCGGCTGGCGCCGGCGTGGTCGGTGGAAGTGGGCTCGCAGGGCAAGATCGAGACGACGCCCATCGTGGCCAACGGCGTGCTCTACGGCACCTCCACCTACAGCGTGGTCTACGCGGTGGACGCGAAGACCGGCGCGCTCAAGTGGCGCTGGGATCCGGCCCTCGTCAAGGGCGGCATCGCCGATGGCGCCGCGCGCTTCTGCTGCGGCCCGGTGAACCGCGGCGTCGCCATCTACAAGGACAAGGTCTACGTGGGCCTGCTCGACGGCCGCCTCGTGGCACTCAACGCCCAGACCGGCCACGTGGCGTGGGCCGTGCAGACTACGCCCGTCGGCAGGGACTACAGCATCACGGGCGCGCCGCGCATCGTGAAGGGCAAGGTCGTCATCGGCAATGGCGGCGGCGAGTACGGCGTGCGCGGCTACCTCACGGCCTACGACGCCGAGACCGGCAAACAGGCGTGGCGCTGGTTCGTGGTGCCCGGCGATCCATCGAAGGGCCTCGAAGACCGGTCGATGGAGATGGCGCTGAAGACGTGGAAGGGCGAATGGTGGCAGTACGGCGGCGGCGGCACGCCGTGGGACGGCATCGCCTACGACCCCGACGCCAACCTCGTCTACGTGGGCACGGGCAACGGCTCGCCGTGGGCGCGCACCCACCGCAGCGTCGGCACCGGCGACAACCTCTACCTGTCGTCGATCGTCGCGCTCAACGCCGACACCGGCCGCTACGTGTGGCACTACCAGACGACGCCCGGCGACGACTGGGACTACAACGCCGCGCAGCAGATGATCCTGACGGATCTCACCATCAACGGCAAACCACGCAAGGTGCTGCTGCAGGCGCCGAAGAACGGCTTCTTCTACGTGCTGGATCGCCTCAGCGGCCAGCTGCTCTCGGCGCAGCCCTTCACCACCGTGACCTGGGCCACACACGTGGACATGAAGACCGGACGGCCGGTCGAAACCGCGATCGCGCGCTACGGCGCGAAGGGCGCCCGGCTGTCGCCGTCGGCCGTCGGCGCGCACCATTGGCCGCCGATGGCGTTCAACCCCACGACCGGGCTGGTCTACTTTCCCGGCCAGGACACGAACATGTACTACCAGGACGTGCCGTCGTTTTCGTTCCAGGAAGGCCAGTGGAACACCGGCACCGTGCGCGGCACGACGGCGGCCGCGGCCGCGGCAGCCAATCCCGGCATCGGCGCCGTCACGGCGGCGCCGGCCGGCGCCGCACCCCCGCCGCCGCCAACGCGCGGCTTCTTCCTCGCCTGGGATCCGGCCGCCAACAAGGAACGCTGGCGCATCGACTTCCGCCCGAGCGGCGGCGCACTGTCGACCGCCGGGCAGCTCGTGTTCGTGGGCGATAACGGCGGCACCTTCTACGCGCTCGACGCCGCCACCGGCAAGACGCTCTGGGAGCACAAGCTCATGACCGGCGTCGCGACGCCGGTGAGCTACGAGATCGACGGCAAGCAGTACATCGCCGTGATGTCGGGCGTGTCGGGCGGCAAGGTGTTCGCGTTCACGCTCGACGGCAAGTAGCAGACACGCCATGCGCAGGTTGGCGGCGGCGCTCGTGTTCGTGTCGTCGGCCGCGTTCGGCCTGGGGGCGCAGACCGGCGGGGTCGATCGCTCGCGCCCGCCGCGCGATCTGCCGCCGCGCGACGAGCCCGCGCCCGGCCTGATGTGTGTGGCGCCGGATCCGGAGGGCCGCATCCGCAAGGCGGCGCTGGCGCCGGCGCTCGCGCTGTCGTTCAGGCAGGACCCGGCGTGGGTCACGCCGAGCGGCGACCGGGCGGTGCACCTGCGCCGCTTCGTCGTCGCCGGCGACGTCGAGCGCGTGCGCTTCGATCGCTGGGACGGTGCGGCCAATGCCTACGTGGAAGAAACGTGGACGCGCGATCGCAGCGACACGATCGCCGGCCGCGTCGTCAGCATCTTCGAGCCCTCGTGGGCGGCCGACGTGATCCACCAGCGCCTCACGACGGCGCGTGTCGGCCTCGACGAGCCGTCGCTGTTCCTCGGCTACTACCGCGGCGCCGCCGACCAGCCGTCGGTGTCGCATGCGATCAGTCTGCGGGTCGCCTCCGGCGCCATCGGCCCAACCGGCATCGTGCGCGTGGACGACACGGTGCAGTACGCAAGTCACGTCGTGAACCTCGTGCTGCCGACGTTCGGCGACGGCCGCCTGAACGACGCGCTCGAACTCGCCGCCGTGACTCGCCGCTTCTACGAGGTCTTCGACGACGTCTACGACATCATCGCCATCGTGCCGGAGGACGCGCACGTGGACGACAACGGCGCCTTCCATCAGCGCGTGCGGAACGACGTCACCGGCGTGGGCCTGGCGGCCTTCGATCAGTCGGCCAGCTACGGCAGTCAGGGCCGGCTGCGCGGCGTCGAGTTCTTCTACAACACCCGCTTCGGCGCCAATGCCACGTCCAATCACGAGCTCGCCCACACGTGGGGCCATAACTTCGACTGGGCGCGCATCGCGGGCGTCACGCGGGCCGGGCACCAGCCGGTGTCGCACGCGCCGCTCATGACCGGGGGTGAATCGGTGGTGAGCGGCGTGCTCACGGCGGCGCGGCGGATCGGCCTCCGCGACAACGGCGAGGCCGTGGTCGAACGGGCGCCGGTGCCGGCGCGCCACCATCCGCTGGACCTCTACGCGATGGGCCTGCTCGAGCCCGCCGCCATGCCGGACCTCACCGTGTTCGAGGACCAGGGCCAGTTCTCGTCCACCACTGTGGCCACGCCGGATCCCGGGGCCGCGGTGACCGGCGGCAGGAAGACCGTCTCGATCAATGACGTGATGGCCGCGCACGGCGCCCGCAGCGGTCCGGTGCTCACGGACCTGCGGCGCGCCACCATCGTCGTCTCGCGCGACGGCCTGGTCGCCGCGGACGATCTCGCCCGGTGGAACTTCTTCGCGGCCAGACACGAGGATGCCGGCGGCAGCGGCGTCGTCAACTACGACGGCCTCGGCTCGTTCGATGCCTCCACGGGACGGCGCGTGGACCTTTCGACGGACATCCAGCCCACCGGCGCCGGCGCGCTGCCGCGCACGCAGGACCCGGAGCCCGGGCAGTTCGGCGCCCTCGACTGCCGCGGCTTCGAGTTCACGACGCCGCCGCCCACCCGCGTCCGCGCCGGCCAGCG
Organism: uncultured Acidobacteriota bacterium; assembly: GCA_902826515.1. Classification (GTDB taxonomy): domain Bacteria; phylum Acidobacteriota; class Vicinamibacteria; order Vicinamibacterales; family UBA2999; genus CADEFD01. The sequence goes on along the minus strand of CADEFD010000099.1, from coordinate 834 downwards.
CTTCACGGTCGCCGGCCGCGTCGTGGCCCGCGACCGCAGCGACTTCTCGCAGGCGATGTTCCGGTTCTGGCCGTCGGACGATGCGAGCGATCGCACCGAACGCGCCTACACCGAGGTGAGCCGGTCGGGACTTTTCAGCGTCGACGTCGAGATCCGCCAGGGACGCGAAGGCCAGTACACGGTGGAGGGCTTCCTGTTCTGGCCCGACGCCGCGCCGCAGCACTCGCGCTGCCGGCTCTCGGTCGTGAATGTCAGCCCCTGACGGCGGCGCGCCGCCCTTTGTGCGATCATCGCGCGTGTCCGCGCCGCTGCTCGAACTGACCCACGCCACCGTGATGAAGGACGGGCGCCCCGTCCTCGATCGCCTCTCGCTCGTCATTCCGCAAGGCGGCCACACGGCCATCCTCGGGCCGAACGGCGCCGGCAAGTCGATGCTGGTGGCGCTGCTCACGCACCACGAGCGGGCGGTGCCGCACGACGACGGCACGCCGCCGGTGCGCGTGTTCGGCGACCACCGCTGGGATGTGTCGAGCCTGCGCAGCCGGCTCGGCATCGTCTCGGCGTCCCTGCACCAGAAGTTCGTGGCCGGGAACAGCGAAGGCTGGATCACGGGTGAAGCCGCGGTGCTCTCCGCCTTCTTCACCTCGCACGGCGTGCTGCGCTACGGCGTCGTGACGGACGCGATGCGGGCGGCCACGGCGGAGGCGCTGGCCCTCGTGGGCGCCGGGCACCTGGCGGCGCGTCACCTGCACGAGATGTCGGGCGGCGAGGCGCGGCGGGTGATGCTGGCGCGGGTGATGGTGACGCGTCCCGAGGTGCTGGTGCTCGACGAGC
>CADEFD010000098.1 GCA_902826515.1 uncultured Acidobacteriota bacterium | reverse complement strand
GGCTTCTACGACGATGTCGTGGCGCTGCGCGATGAAGAACGCGCCGAGTTCGCCAAGCTGCCGTTCAACGAGAAGCGCTACCGCATGGATCTGGGCGCGCCGAAGCTCTTCGGCGAGAGTGGCTTCACCACGCTCGAACGCGTGTGGGCGCGGCCCACGTTCGAGGTGAACGGGCTGCTGTCAGGATTCACCGGCGACGGCGCCAAGACGGTGCTGCCGGCGGTGGCGATGGCCAAGGTCAGCATGCGCCTCGTGCCCAACCAGGAACCGAAGAAGATCGGCGATCTCTTCGAGGACTACCTGAAGAAGGTGATGTCGAAGGCCGTCAACTACTCGGTCACGCGCATGCACGGCGGCAAGCCGTGGATGACGTCGTTCGACAACCAGTACGTGCAGGCGGCCGGCCGGGCCATCGAACGCGGCTTCGGCAAGACGCCGGTCTTCAACCGTGAAGGCGGCTCGATTCCCGTCGTCGCGACCTTCCAGGAAGAACTCGGCCTGCCGTGTGTGCTCTTCGGCGTGGGCCTGCCCGACGAGAACGCCCACGCGCCCGACGAGAAGATCGATCTGGGCAACTTCCACAACGGCGTCGTCGCCTCGGCCGCGCTCTATGAGGAGATCGGCCGATTGGGGACTGCCCCCGCCTGAGAGGGGTCGGGGGACTGTCCCCATGCTCACCGACGGCGTCCTGACGGCGCTCGCGGCCTTCTACGGGCCGCTGGCGCCACCGCCCCGGGACCTGTTCGCGTTTTTCGTGTGGGACATCGTGTCGGCACGGGCGCTGCCAGCCCGGCGCGACATGGCCTGGCAGGCGGTGAAGCGCATTCCGGCGCTCACACCGGATGCGATGTTCCGCGCGCCGAAAGACGACCTGAAGGCCGCCCTCGAAGGCCTCGGCGGCTTCGAGGAACGCCTCGACGCGCTGCGCGCCGGCAGCGGTCACTTTCGCCGCCACCGCGAGCTGCCGCAGATCGTGGCCGGACCGCTCCTGCGCGCCACGCGCGCGCTGCGCGACGTGCCGCATCTCACGCCCTCGGCGCAGGTACGGGCGCTCTTCTTCGCCGGCGGACACGCCGTGCCGGCCGTGGATGATCAGACGGCCCGTGTCGTGGCGCGGCTCACGGGCGTCGCCGCGCCGGCCGGACCACGCCGCCGGCGTGCCGCCCGCAGGCATCTGCAGGCGGCGTTCGGGCGTGATCGCGACCGGCTCGCCCAGGCGCTCGTGCTCCTCGGACACCATGCCAGGCAGGCGTGTGTCGAACACGCCCCCCACTGCACGGTGTGCCCGCTCCGCGCCGGCTGCGCGTGGGCGCTGGCGCGGCAGGGGCTGGCCGGCGGCCCCGCCTAGTTCAGCGAGGCCACCTTGCGGCGCAGGGACTTCACGTGGTCCCACACCTGCGTCGTTTCCTCGCGCGCGTCGTCGCCCTTGTCGGTGAGCGTGAGCAGCCGCAGGTACTCCTCGAGATCCCGGAGGGCCGCCGCGTAGTCGTGCAGGTGGTACGACAGCAGGCCGCGATCGCGCAGTTCGGCGAGCGACGACGGCGACAGCACCAGCAGCGCGTCGGTCACCGCGTGGGCCTGCGGGAACGAGCGGTTCTGCACGTAGAGCCGTTTCAGGTTCACGAGCATCCGCACGAAGACCTGCCGGCGCGAGGCGCGGGCCAGCAGGTTGGGGTGGAAGGGCGCCTTCTCGTCGTGGCGGGCGAGGAGGGCGCGGCAGTCCTGCTCGGTCAGGATCGCGCCGTCGTTGAACGCGTCCACGATGAGGCCGGCGCCGCCGTCGGGGCCGGCGGCCGCGTCCCACACGCGCACCAGGAAATGGCCGGGGAAGTTGATGCCTTCCACCCGCAGGCCGGCGCGCCGGGCCACGTCCATGTAGACGATCGCCATCGTGATCGGGATGCCGGTCTTTCGATCGATGACCTGGTTGAGGCAGCTGTTGCGCACATCGCCGTAATGCTGGCGGTTGGCGCGGAAGCCAAGCGTGCCGTAGAGACAACGGTTGATGGCGTCCACGCGCGCATGCAGCGGACCTTCCACGCCGGCCGCGGCGTTGACGACGGCCAGCGCCTCATCGCCGATGGCATCGAGCTGCGCCAGATACCGCCCGGCGTCGAGCGACGGATATTCCACCGAGGCGATCGCGAGGGCGCCCGGCGCGAAGGCCGGATCCGGCCGCGCGTCCGCCTCGTCGAGGGCCTGGGCGAGGGCGGCGCCGGTGGGGAGCATGCGGGCGGGTTTCCTACCGGGCGCAGAGCTGCTCGAGGGTGTCGAGGTCGAGCCCGTCGAGGCCGCCGACGACCAGTTCGGCGTGGGCGGTGAGCGCATCGGCCGGGTACGTCGTGGCCACGGCCACCGTGCGGAGTCCGGCGGCGCGCGCCGACTCGAGCCCCCAGCGCGAGTCCTCGATGGCGACCGTGCGGGTGGGCAGGAGGGCGCGGCCCGTGATGCGGCCCAGGCGCGCGAAGGCCTCGAGGTACGGGTCCGGCGCCGGCTTCGAATTGGGTGTCTGGTCGGCGCCGACGACGGCCAGGAAATGGGCGCGCAGGCCGGCCTTGCCGAGCACGTCGTCGATTTCGTGGGTCTGGGCGCCGGAGGCGACGGCGATCGGCACGCGCGCGGCGGCCGCGCGGATGAAGTCGGCAGCGCCGGGGAAGAGCATCTCGCCGGCGGCGGCGAGGGCGTCGTAGCGGTGGCCCTTGGCGACGACGAGCCCGTCGAGGTCGCCCGGGTCGAGCCGCTGTCCCTGGTCTGCGGCGAGCTGGCGGAACACGCCGTGGTCGTCGAACCCGAGATAGTGCGCGTAGTAGGCGTCAGTTGTGAGGGTGAGCGGCGTGCCGTCGAGGGTCTGCTGGAAGGCGAGCAGGTGGAGGCGCTCGCTGTTGGCGATGACGCCGTCGAAGTCGAAGATGATGGCGTGCAGCGCGCTCATCGGCGGCCCGGCGCCAGCGCGTCGGCGGCGCGCAGCCGTTCGCCGGCGCGGATCGGCACCTTCAAGCGGTTCTCGGCCGGCGGATACGGGCAGTCGTATTCGGCGTTGTAGTAGCAGTAGGGGTGGTACGCGGTGTTGAAGTCCACGACGTAGACGCCGCTCGACTGCGGGTCGATATCCATGTAGCGCCCGGCCTGGTAACTCTCGGTGCCGCTCGTGAGGTCGCTGAAGGGCACGAAGAGGCGTGAGACCTCCTGGCCCACCTCGGCGAACGCCGTGAGCTTCAGCGTCTGGCCGCGCAGGGTGAACTCGAGGATGCCCACCCGCTCCATGTCGCGCGACTTGCCGGTGGAGGTCGGCATCACGAGGCGCGTGCGTTCGTCGAGCAGCCTCAGTGTGGCCGGCGACGCGTAGTCGGGATCGATGTCGAAGTAGCTGATGGGCAGGAACTTCGCCTGTTCCTCCGGTTTGACCGGCGATTCCTTGCTGCCGCTGCGGAAGAAGTCGTCCTTGCGCGCGCGCTCCTCGGCCACCTTGCGGACGTAGGCGACGGTGGGCGGTTCCTGGGTGCAGCCGACGGCCAGCCCGAGCACAACCGCGAGGGCGACGGCGCGCCAGTTCCCGATGCGTGACACGTCCATCAGTGTGCCACACCCCGGGCGGCGGCCGATGCGGCCCCCGGCGCAACGCCGCGCGCGTGCCTCACGCGAACGGGTAGGCGCCGCGCGCCACGGCGGCGTCGGCGAGGAGGCGGCGGCGCACCACGAGGTTGGCCGGTGTGAGTTTCAGCAGCCGGCGCAGCGCCGCCAGGTGCGTGCGGAGCGTGTCGCCTTCGCCGAGCGCGGCCAGGGCGGCGCGGGCGGCCAGTTCGATCCGTCCCGCCGCTTCGTGCACGACCACGACGGCGGCGGCGGCATGCAGCGCGGCGTCAGGAGTGCCGGCGGCCGCCACCGCCCGCAGCACGGCGCTTTCGGCGGCATAGGCATCGATGACGATGTCGGCGAGCGACGAGAGCACTTCCTGCTCGTCCTGCAACGCGTCGCCGAAGCGCTGCATCGCCGCGCCCGACACGAAGAGCGCCACCTTCTTGAACGCCGCCACACCGCGCCGCTCGTCTGCGAGTGGCGTGTCGTCGGCCTCGGGCAGGGCCGGCGGCGCCATCAGCTCGTCCTGGATTCCCCTGGCCGCCGTCATCAAGGGCAGCTCGCCTTTCACCGCCTTCCTGATGAGCATGCCGGGGATGAGCAGGCGGTTGATCTCGTTCGTGCCCTCGAAGATGCGATTGACGCGGGCGTCGCGGTACCGGCGTTCGATCGGGTAGTCGGCCACGAAGCCGTTGCCGCCGAAGATCTGCAGAGTCTCGTCGACGACGAAGTCCACGACCTCGCTGCCGTAGACCTTGGCGACCGAGGCCTCGACCGCGTATTCCTCGAGGGCGGCCAGGGTCGCCGCCGGCGTGCCGCCGCCGGCCGCGATCGCCTGGTCGAGCAGACCGGCCGTGCGGTACATCAGGCTTTCGAGCGCGTACTCGCGGGCGGTCATCTCGCCGAGCTTGTGGCGGATGGCTCCGAAGGTCGCGATCGCCACGCCGAACTGGCGGCGCGAGGCGGCGTACTTCGCGGCGTCGGCAATCGTCGTGCGGGCGCCGCCGGCGGTCATCGCACCGAGCTTGAAGCGGCCGAAGTTCAGCACGTTGAAGGCCACCTTGTGACCGCGGCCCACCTCGCCCAGCACGGCGTCGGCCGGCACGGCCACGTCCTGCAGGATGACGGGTGTGGTGGACGAGCCGTGCAGGCCGAGCTTGTGTTCTTCCTGGCCGGAGGACACGCCGGCCCACGCCCGCTCGACGATGAAGGCCGTGAACTGCTCGCCGTCCACCTTCGCGAAGACGATGTAGACGTCGGCGAAGCCGCCGTTCGTGATCCACATCTTCTCGCCGGTGAGCACGAAGCTGCCGTCGGGCTGCCGCATCGCCTTCGCGCGCGCGCCGAGTGCGTCGGAGCCCGAGCCGGTCTCGCTGAGGCAGTAGGCGCCGGCAACCTTGCCGCTCACGAGGCCGGGCAGGTACTTCGCCTTCTGGGCCTCGCTGCCGAACAGCACGATCGGCAGGATGGTGAGGTTGGCCTGGGCGCCGAAGGTGGCCGCGAACGAGGCGTTCGCCCCGAGCTGCTCGCTCACGACCATGGTGGCGACCTTGTCGAGATCGACGCCGCCGTAGGCCTCGGGCACGTTCGTGCCGAGCAGGCCGAGTTCTCCGGTTTTCGCCAGCAGGTCGCGGTTGAGCGCCCAGTCCCTCTGCTCGAGGCGCTCGAGTGCCGGCAGCACCTCGCCGTTCATGAAGTCGGCGGTGGTCTGTTCGATGAGCCGGTGTTCCTCGGTGAGGCGCTCGCGCGTCATCACCGCCGCCGGATCGGTAGCGATGACCAGCCACTCGCCGCCGCGCGTGATGTGTGGGGCTTCGCTCATGGACGTCCTCCGCGCCTATGCGATCTGCTCGAAGATGCCGGCCGCGCCCATGCCGCCGCCGACGCACATCGTCACGAGGCCATAACGGACGCCGCGCCGGCGCATCTCGTGGACGAGCGAGGTGGTCATGCGGGCGCCGGTGCAGCCGAGCGGGTGACCGAGCGCGATGGCGCCGCCGTTGACGTTGAGGCGATCGTCGGCGATGCCGAGGTCGAGCTGACAGGCGAGGACCTGCGCCGCGAACGCCTCGTTGAACTCCACGAGGTCGATGTCGGCCAGCGTGAGACCCGCCTGCGCCAGCGCCTTCCGCATGGCCGGCACCGGGCCGAGGCCGAAGAGTTCGGGCGCCACGCCCGCCGTGGCGTAGGTGACGAAGCGGGCCAGCGGCGCGAGGCCGTGGTCGCGGGCGTAGGCTGCCGAGACCAGCACGAGCGCCGCGGCGCCGTCGCTCGTCTGCGACGAGTTGCCGGCCGTGACGGTGCCGCTCACGTGAAAGGCGGGCCGCAGCGCCGCGAGCGCCTCCGCCGAGGTGCCGCGCCGGGGACCTTCGTCCGTCGTGAAGACCCGTTCGCGTGTGGCCGGTGCGCCGGTGAGGGACGGCTCGACCTCCTGCACGGTCACCGGCACGATCTCGCCGGCGAAACGTCCGGTGTCGAGGGCGGCGAGGGCGCGTTCGTGAGAGCGCAGCGCGAAGGTGTCCTGTGCCTCGCGCGAGATGCCCGACTGGCGCGCGTGGTTCTCGGCGACGAGGCCGGTCGTCAGGTAGACGTCGGGGTACTGCTCGACCAGACCCGGATTCGGCGCCACCTTGTGGCCGCCCATCGGCACGAGGCTCATCGACTCGGTGCCGCCGGCCACGACCGCGTGCGCCTCGCCCACGCGGATGCGGTCGGCCGCCATCGCGATCGCCTGGAGGCCGGAGGCACAGAAGCGGTTCACCGTGACGGCCGAGGCCGTCACCGGCAGACCGGCGCGCAGGCTGGCGATCCGCGCGACGTTCAGCCCCTGCTCGGCTTCGGGCATCGCGCAGCCCATGACCACATCGTCGATGTCACTGCCGGCGACGTTGCCGGCGCGGGCGAGCGCTTCGCGCACGACGAGCGCGGCGAGTTCATCGGGCCGCGTGAACCGCAGCGCCCCTTTCGGCGCCTTGCCCACCGGCGTGCGGACGGCAGAGACGATGACGGCGTCGTGCATGTGTCAGCCCTTCCAGTCGGCCAGCAAACCCTCGACGGCGTCGCCGACGAGGGTCGTGCGGCCTTCGAAGAGGTGGTTGGCGTGTTCGATGATGACCAGTTCCTTCGGCTCGGCCAGCGTGCCGTAGAACCGGCGGACGTCCTTCGCGGCAATGAGCTCATCTTCCTCGCCGTGCACGATGAACACGGGTTTGCCGGCGGCGGCCAGGGCCGTGTAGTCGTAACGGTCGACGGCGGGTGCCACGAGCAGCACGAGCGAGATCCGCGCATCATCGGCGCCGGCAGCCGCGGCAATCCACGAGCCGAACGACATGCCGGCGGCCCAGATTGGCAGGCCCGGGAAGCGGGAGGCCGCGAAGGTGACGGCGGCGCGGAAGTCGTCCTTCTCGCCCGGGCCCGCATCGAAGGTGCCGGCGCTCGCGCCCACACCGCGGAAGTTGAAGCGCAGCGCCGCCACGCCCACGCGCGTCAGGCCCTTGGCCGCCTGATACAGGGCCTTCGTGTGCATGGTGCCGCCGTGCAGCGGATGCGGGTGGCCGCAAACGGCCACGGCGCGCACGTCGCCGGAGGGCAGGTCGAGGCGGGCCTCGAGGGGGCCCGAGGGGCCGGCAATCTCTCTAAGAAACTCGGTGGGCACGCGCGGTCTCCAATGGGTCAGGCAGGTCTGCGAGCAGGCCGTTCACGGCCGCGGCGAACTCGCAGGCGTTCGTGACGCAGCCGTTGTGGCCGGTATGGGCCAGGGTGACGACGCGGGCCTGCGGCAGCCACGCGCGATATTTGAGCGTGTCGGCCGGCGGCACGACGCGCTCGAGTTCCGGTTCGCCGGTCACGATGAGGGCCGGCAGATCGATGGCGTGATCGAGCGAGAACTGCGCGGTCTCCAGCCAGCGGAGGCGGCGCACCATGCGCATCGACGAGGCCGGCGCGGCCGCGATCCGGCGGCCGTGGTCGAACACGAAGCGCCAGCGGTCGCGGCCGGACGGCAGGGCCGCCTTCAGTTCCGGGTAGGCGCGCAGCGGCGCGCCCAGCCAGAACACCGGCGCCATGAGCCGCGGCGCCTTGAGATACCGCAGCGCCCGTTCGGGCAGCCGCCACGAGGGCGGCGGCGACGACGCAATGACGAGGGACGTGATGCGGCCGGGATGCCGGGCGGCGTACTCCGCGGCGATGAGGCCGCCGTATGACACGCCGACGAGCACGGGCGGCGTGGCGCAGGTGACGCCAATCACGGCTTCGAGCTGCGTGAGGTAGTTCTCGAAACCTTCGGATTCGGACCACGCGAAGCCGCTCGTCGGTTCGTCGGCGAGCGAGTATGTGACGACGCGGCCGAGGCTGGCCAGGGCGTCCACGGTGGGCAGGCCCCACTCGTAGCGGCCCTGGATGCCGGGCACGACCACGATGGGCCGTCCGTCGCCGCGTTCGATGATGCGAGGCACGGTGTCAGTTCCTGAGCGGCTTGCCCGTCGTGAGCGTGTGCTGGATGCGCGCCAGCGTCTTCGGCTCGCCGAGGAGACGCAGGAACGCCTCGCGTTCGAGATCGAGCAGGTGCTGCTCGGTGACCGTGGTGGCGTGCGGCAGGTTGCCGCCGGCGAAGATCTGCGCCAGCGCGCGGCCGACGACCACGTCGTGGTCACTCGCGCGGCCGGCCCGCCACGCCAGGTGCACGCCGAGTTTGAGGGCCGCCGCCAGCGACTCGCCGCCCACGGGAATCGCCGTGCGCAGCAGCGGTGCGCGATACCCTTCAGCCACACGCGCCAGCGCCTGGGCCTTGGCATCGGCGATGAGGCGCTCGCGGTTCATCGAGAAGGTGTCGAGCGGCGAGAGGTAGCCGAGGCGCGCCGCATCCGGGCCGCTTGCCGAAACTCTCGCGAGCGCCACCGTCTCGAAGGCCTGCTGCACGGGGGGCAGCGGATCGGCCGTGGGCGAGGGCAGGCGCGCCATGGCGCGCGCCAGCATCTCCTTGGTGCCGCCACCGGCGGGAATCAGGCCCACGCCCACTTCGACCAGGCCCATGAACGTGTCGCCCGCGGCATGCACGCGGTCGGCGTGCAGCGCAATTTCGCAGCCGCCGCCGAGCGCCAGGCCGGCGGGCGCGACCACGACCGGCACGGGGCTGAGACGCAGCGCCATGGTGGCGCGCTGGAAAGCGCGGACCATGAGATCCAGTTCGTCCCAGTTGCCCTCCTGCGCTTCGAGCAGCACCAGCATCAGGTTGGCGCCGGCCGAGAAGTTGGGTGCTTCGTTGCCGACGACGAGCGCGCGGTGGTTGGCGGCCGCTTCGCTCACCCCGGCGTGGAGCATCGCCAGGGTGTCGCCGCCGATGGCATTCATCTTGGAGTGGAACTGCACGGCGAGCACGCCGTCGCCGAGATCGACGAGGCTCGCCCCGGCGTTCGTCTTCACCACCTGCGATCGCCGTGCCGCCTCCGTCAGGATGAGCATGCCCGGACGCGCCGGCATCGGCGCTGCGCGCAGCCGGTTCCTGCCGGCCGCGAGCGCCTCGGCGATGAGCGGCGGCACGTCGATCGTACCGGCCACCGACGCCGCCTCCACCACCTCGCGCAGGCCGATGGCATCGAGCGTCTCGAAGGGGCCGAGTTCCCAGCCGAAGCCCCAGCGCATCACGCGGTCGATGTCGTCGATCGAATGGGCGATGTCGTCGGCCACGCGCGCCGCGTAGAGCAGTGTGGGCGCCAGCGTCTCGCGCAGGAACTGGCCCACCCGGTCCTGACCGAGGAAGAGCGCCCGGATGCGGGCGCCGGTGTCGTCGATCGCCGCCGCGGCGGCGATCGACGGGAAGGTGGGCTTCCGCTGCGGGTGATAGTCGAGCGTGGCCGGATCGAGCGTGAACACGGCCGAGGCCCCGCTCGCGTCGCGCCGTCGCTCGTAGAAGCCGCGGCCGGCCTTCTCGCCGAGGGCGCCGCGTTCGAGCAGACGCGTCACGAGCGCCGGCTGCCGGAACCACGCGCGATCGGCGTCGCCGGGCAGCCGGTCCTCGAGGTTCGTCATCACGTGCGCGAGCACGTCGAGGCCGGCGATGTCCATCGTGCGGAAGGTGGCCGAACCCGGGCGGCCGATCGCCGGGCCGGTCATCGCATCGACCTCGTCGATCGAATACCGTCCGCTGTCGACCGCGCGCAGGATCGCCGCCACGCCGTGCAGGCCGAGGTGGTTGCCGATGAAGTTCGGCGTGTCCTTCGCCACCACGACGCCCTTGCCGAGCACGCGGTCGCCGAAGCTCGCCATGCGCTCGACGATCGCCGGGTCGGTGTCGGCGGTCGGCACGAGTTCGAGCAGCGGCAGGTAACGCGGCGGATTGAAGAAGTGGGTGCCGAGCCAGCGGCGGCGGCGTTCGAGCGGCCAGCCTTCGGCGATGGCACTCACCGGGATGCCGGAGGTGTTCGTCGTGAGCACGGCGTCCGGCCGGCAGGCGGCGGCCACCTTCTCCAGCAGCGCCCGCTTCACGTCGATCCGCTCGACCACTGCTTCGAGCACCCATTCGGCGTCGGCCAGCAGCGCGAGATCGTCGTCGAAGCTGCCCGTGCGCACCCGCGTCCAGGTGTCGGAGGTGAACTGCGGGTCGGGCTTGAGCGCCCGCGCGCGGTCGAGGCCGGCGCGTGCCGCCTCGCGCGAGACGTCGAGCAGCACCACCGGCACGCCGGCGTTGGCCAGGTGCAGGGCGATCTGCGCGCCCATGGTGCCGGCGCCGAGGACTGCCGCGCGTGTGAACGTCATGCCGCGCCTCCGACCGGGCGTGTGCGGTCGCCCACGCCGTGCAGGAACAGATCGATGACCGTGTCGGCGTCGTTCTCGAGCGGATACCGCCGCCGGCTCAGCATCCAGTTGGTGGCCATTTCATCGAGCGCGCCGAAGAGAATCTTGGCCGCGGCCGTGGCGCTCACGTCGCGGCGGAAGAGGCCTTCGGCCTGACCGGCTTCGACGGCCTCGCGGATGATGCCCAGGTACTCGCGCAGGTAACTCGACGAGAAGCGCTCCATGAACTTCGTGGACTGGCGGAGCTCGACCTGGAACACCACCGCGAGGTCGCGATCGCGGCCGAGGCGCTCGAGGTGCAGACGGGCGATGCGGCTCAGCCGTTCGCGCGGATCGCTCGCGCCGGCCAGCGCCGCGCGGCCTTCGGCGATGGCGTCCTTCATCGTGCGTTCGAAGACCGACACGAGCAGGTCGTCCTTGCTGCGGAAGTAGAGATAGACGGTGCCGGCAGCAACACCCGCGGCGCGCGCCACATCGGCCACCTGCGCGTTGAAGAAGCCGCGCTGCGCGAACACCTGCGTGGCGGCGCGCATGATGGCGTCGCGTTTGTCGGCGACGGCAGGCCGGACATCGGTGGTCTTGCGGGCCGCGGCGGCGGAAAGGGCGCGCTTCATGAATGAATGTTCATTCATTGTCGGCGCCGCCTCGGACCAAGTCAATCATCCGGGCCTATAATCGCCGCCAATGTCGCGATTCCCTCTCCCGCGCCACCGGGCGGCCCTGGCGGCCTGGCTCATCCTTGGCAGCGTCGGTCTTGCCGCAACCGGCGGCTGTGGCGGCCCTTCGTCGTCGCCGGCGAGCCCTGCCGCAATGCGCGACCGGCTCGTGTTCGCGGCCGCGGCCGACGCCACCACGCTCGATCCGCACAACACCACCGACACCGAGTCCGACCAGGTGATCATGATGGTGTACGAGCCGCTGCTCGCCTTCGACGACACGATGAAGATCGTGCCGAAGCTCGCCGAGCGCCACGACGTCGGGGCCGATGGCGTCACGTGGACGTTCCATCTGCGCCCGGGCGTGCGTTTCCACGACGGCACGCCGCTCGACGCCGACGCCGTGAAGGCCAACTTCACGCGTGTGCTGGATCCGGTCGCCAATCACAAACGCCTGTCGCTCTTCGCGATGATCGACCGCGTGGAGGTGGTCGATCCGCTGACGGTGCGAATCGTCACGAAATACCCGTTCGGCGCCTTCGAGCCGACGATCGCGCACGTCTCGGCCGCCATCGTCAGCCCGGCCGTGGCGCGCACGCACGGCAAGGCGTTCGGCAGCGCCGCCGAGGCCGTGGGCGGCACCGGGCCCTACCGCGTGGCGAGCTGGAAGAAGGACCAGGAGATCGTGCTCGAGCGGTTCGACGGCTACTGGGGCACCAAAGGCGCCACGAGACAGATCGTCTACCGGCCCATCCCGGAAGCCGCATCGCGCGTGCTGGCGCTCGAAAGCGGCGACGTCGACGTCATCAGCCGCGTGCCGGCCACCGACATCCCGCGGCTCGAAGCACACGACGGCATCGCCGTGCACAAGCTCCCGGGCGTCGGCGCGCAGCAGTTCCGCTTCAACGTGGCGAAGAAGCCGTTCACCGACCGGCGCGTGCGCCAGGCGATCTCCTACGCCATCGACCGGCCGTCGATCGTGAAGAACCTCGTCGCCAGCTTCGCCCGGCCCTCGACGAGCGCGCTCACGTCGATCATGCGCGGTTATGCCAACCTCGGCGAGATCCCGTACGACCCGGCGAAGGCGAAGGCGCTGCTGGCGGCAGCCGGGTATCCGAACGGCTTCCGGACGAAGATCGCGACGACGCCGCGGTATCCGATGGGCGTCGAACTCGCCGAAGCCGTGGCGGCGGACCTGAAGAAGGTCGGCATCGAGGCTGCGATCGAGGTCTTCGACTGGGCGACGATGGTGCAGTTCTGGGCCGGGCTGCCGCCCGAGAAGAACCCGCAGGAGATCTTCATCATGGGCGCCGGCGCGTCCACCGCCGACGCCGACTGGGGCCTGCGGCCGATCTTCCGCACGGCGCCGACCAACGAGAACAACTACGGCTACTACTCGAACACGGAGTTCGACACCGTCATCGAGGCGGCGATGCGTGAAACCGACCCGGCGAAGCGCCAGGCGCTCTACACACGCGCGCAGCAGATCGTGTATCTCGAGGATCCCGGCGCCGTGTGGCTCTTCGACACGCTCTACAGCGTGGCGGCGCGCACGGCCGTGCGTGACCTGCGGCCCCAGGCCCTCGGCGTCGTCACCTTCGAACGCGCCACCGTCAGCGGATCCTGATCGCTGATGCGCCACGCCTTCCGGCTGTCGAGCGCCGCGCTGGCGCGGCTCGTGCCCGTGCTCGTGGCGATCTCGGTGCTCGTGTTCTCGATCGTCCACATGATTCCCGGCGATCCCGCGGTCATCGCCGCCGGACTCGAAGCGTCGCCGGCCACGGTGGACGCCATCCGCCGCGATCTCGGGCTCGATCAGCCGCTCGTCGTGCAGTACGCGCGCTTCGTCATGAACGCGCTCGCCGGCGACTTCGGCGTGTCCATCCGCACGGGTGCGCCGGTGGGGCGCGAGATCCTCGATCGGCTGCCGCACACCGCGATCCTCGCGGCGGGCGGGGTGGCGCTGGCGGTCGTCCTGGGCCTCGTCGTCGGCGCCGCCGCCGCGCTGTCGCGCCGGGTGTTCGTGGATCGGCTGCTCACCGCCGCGAGTCTGGTGGCGGCCTCCACGCCGTCGTACTGGCTGGCGCTCATGCTGATGCTGCTCTTCTCGGTGACACTCGGCTGGCTGCCGGCCATCGGCGTCGGCAGCGCCGCGCACTACCTGCTGCCCTGCCTTGCACTCGGTCTGCAGTCGGCCGGCGCCGTGGCCCGCATGACGCGCGCCTCGGTGCGTGATGTACTGACGCAGGACTTCCTGCGTGCCGCCCGAGCCAAGGGTGTGCCGTACCGGCGCGTGCTTCTCGCGCACGGCATGCGCAACGCGCTGCTGCCCGTGCTCAGTCTCGTGGGTCTGCGCGTGGGCGGGCTGCTCGCCGGCACCGTGCTCGTGGAGAGTGTGTTCGCGGTACCCGGCGTGGGCCGGATGATGGCCGACGCCGTCGTGGCCCGCGACTTTCCGATGGTGCAGGGCGGCGTGCTCGTGGTGGCGGCGATGGTGGTGCTGGTGAACGGCGTCACCGACGTCGTCGCCGGTCTGCTCGATCCGCGGGTGCGCGCCTGATGGAGATCTGGGCGCGACTTCGGCGCGATACGCTGGCGCTCGCTGCACTCGCGGTGCTGACGCTTGCCGGCGTTGCCGCCCTCGCCGGCCCGTGGCTCACGCCGTACGATCCGGTGGCCGTCGATCTGGCGGCGAACTACCAGCCGAGCTCCGCCGCGCATCCGCTCGGCACCGATCACTCGGCCGCGACACCCTCAGCCGGCTCATCGCCGGCGCCCGCGTGTCGCTTGGCATCGCGCTCGCGGCCACCGTGTCAGGACTGGCGGCGGGCGGCGCCATCGGCCTGCTGGCGGCGTGGCGCCGCGGTCTCATCGAACGCGCGCTGCTGCAGCTCGTGGACATCCTGCTCGCGCTGCCCGAACTGCTGCTGGCGATGTCCGCCATCACGATCCTCGGCCGGGGCACGATGTCGACGGTCGTCGCCGTGGCCGTGTACGCGGTGCCGAGTTTCGCGCGTATCGTGCGGGCGGCGGCGCAGCCGATCGTGCAGGGCGAGTTCGTGGCGGCCGCGAGAGCCTCGGGCGCCTCGGATGCTCGCGTGCTCCTGTTCCACGTGCTGCCGGGCTGCTGGTCGCCGATTCTGGCGCACACGACGGTGATGCTCGGCAGCGCCATCCTGCTCGCCTCCGGCCTCTCGTTCCTCGGCCTGGGGGTGCAGCCTCCGGCGGCGGAGTGGGGCGCGATGCTGAGCCGCGGCCGCGAGCTGCTGCGCACGGCGCCGCTCGGCGCGATTGCGCCCGGGGTCGCCATTACCGCGACGGTGCTCGGCTTCTCGGTGCTCGGCGATGGCCTGCGTGATGCCGCGGACGGCCGGCGCCGCGGCCGCTGACGGGCCTCAGGGCGCGGGTTCAGCGCGCGGCGCGGTCGGCGATCGCCTTGAACTTCTGCCGCAGCCCGTCGGGGTTGGCCGGCGAACTCTGCGTCATCAGCACGACGACCGTCTGCTTCACCGGGTCGTTCCAGAAGATGGTCCCGGCCGTGCCGTCCCACCCGTATTCGCCGACCGACGCACCCGAGCTGTCGGCGGTCATGAGCACGTTGACGTTGGCGAGGCCCCAGCCCATGCGGCCGCCGCGCGCCGCCAGCACGTCGGCGGGCAGGCCGTTCGCGGTGATGCGCGTCGCCGTCTCCGCCTTGAGGATCCGCGCGCCGTTGAACGTGCCCTTGTCGAGCAGCATCTGCGCGAAGCGCAGGAAGTCGGGCACGCTCGACACGAGGCCCACCGCGCCTTCGAGCAGCGCCGGCTTCGTGGTGAACGGCACCGGCTCGATGTCCACCGGCACGAGTCCGCCGCCGGGTGCCGGGCCGTACACCGTGGCGAGGCGGGCGGCGCGGTCGCCCTCCACGAAGAACACGGTGTCGGTCATGCCAAGGGGCTGGAAGATTCGGCCGGCGAAGAAGCGGTCGAGGGGCTCGCCCGACCAGATCTCGACGAGGCGCCCGAGCACGGTGGTGGCTTCGCTGTAGCGGAAGCGTGTGTGCGGATCCTCCATGAGTGGCGCCGCCGTGATCTTCCTGATGAAGGCCGGCAAGGTGTCGGCGCGTGACCTGACGCCGAGCGTGCGGTAGAGCTCGGACGTGCGGTGGCTGAGCCCGGAGGTGTGGAGCAGCAGGTCTTCGATGGTGACGGCGCGCACCGGCGCGCGTGGCGCCGCCCCCGGGGACGCCACCACGCGCACGTCCGCGAACTCAGGCAGGTATTTCGAGACGGGATCGTCCAGATGGAAACGCCCCTCCTCGTGCAGCATCATCGCCGCCACGGCCGTGACGGCCTTCGTCATCGAATAGATGCGGAAGAGCGAGCGCTCGGTCATCGGCGCTCTGGTCCCCAGGTCCTGCACGCCGACGGCCTTCAGGTAGCCGATCTGCCCGCGCCGCGCGATGGCTGCCACGCCGCCGGCGATGCGGCCATCGGCCACGAACTGCTCGAGCAGGGCCGTGGCCTCCGCGAGCACCTCGGGCGCAAGGTTCACCGCGGCGGGAGGCACGGAGCGAAGGGGCTGCTGGCCGGAGGGCGTCGCCACGAGCATCAGGGCGACGAGGACGGGGAGGCACGCGCGCATCACGACTTGATTCTAGCGGCTCGCGCGGTGCCACACCTGCTCGAAGAGGTGCAGCGCGTGTTCGCCGAGGATGCCGCGGACGTCCTGCTCCGAGAATCCGCGCGCCAGCATCCGCTCGGCCAGGCCGAAGACATGCGCGTAGTCGCTGAAGCCGTCGAGCGAGCGCTTCGCGGACCTGGGATCGGCGGTCACGTGGCGGCCGTAGTCGTCGGCGATGCCGGGGTAGGCCGGTGCGCCCCACGGATCGGCGTCGTGCCGCGGATAGGTGCCGAGCGACATGTCGGTCGAGAACGCCAGATGCGCCGTGCCGCCGAGCAGGTTCGCCGCATAGGCGATCATGTCGATGTACTCGTCGAGCGTCGGCCAGTGCGTGCTGCCGGGCCGCATCACGAGCGGCCCCCAGGCGACCAGGCCGATGAGGCCGCCGCGCGCGGCGCAGGCCTCAATCAGCCCGTCGTCGATGTTGCGCGGGTTCGGCGCGAGGCGGCTCGGATTCGAGTGGCTGAAGATCACCGGGTCGCGGCTGCTGTCGATGATCTCGCGCGCCGATCGCGCGCCGACGTGTGTGCAGTCGAGCACGATGCCGAGCCGGTTGCATTCCTCGACGACGAGCCGTCCGAAGCGCGTGACGCCGCCGCTCGTCGTGTCGAGCAGTCCGTCGCAGATCTCGTTCGTGCGGTTGTAGGCCGGGATCATGACGCGCAGGCCGAGCCGGTGCATCACCTCGATGCGGTGCAGCCGGCCGGCGATGAAGTCGCCGCCCTGCGAGAAGAGCAGCAGCGCCGCGCGCCCCGCTTCGCGGGCCCGCCGCACTTCGCCCACCGAGACGGCGACGTCGAGGTTCGGGTAGCGGCGTCCGACGAGGTGCCAGTACATCAGCCGCTCGACCGCCTGGTCGAAGGTGTCGTGCGGGTCGAACGCGGTCACGCCGTAGGCCGTGATGCCGTGGCGGTGGGCCACGGCGAAAGCGGCATCCGGCCACGCCTGCATGCACAGGTCCACCACCAGGAAGGGGCACGGGCCGTCGACGACGGAGTGTTCACCGCCGCGATCGCGGTCCGGGGCGACGGTCATCGGGTCACGTCCATTCGGTGAGGATACGCTCCCGGTCGAAGACGCGCACGGCCACCCAGCCGAGCCCCGCGGCCACGGCCACCAGCCCGGCGGTCGCGAGCAGCAGATCGGCCGTGGAGAACGCCGTCTGGCTGTTCAGCTGCGCGACGAAGCCGCCGACCAGCGGCAGCACGACCACGACCCCCGCCTGCTGGGCCGCGCGCGCGTCCTTCGCCCGCGACGACACGATGGCGCCGAGCGTGAGCGCGACCAGGGACGCCGCCGGCGCGACGCCGCCCACAAGGGCGATCACCCGGCCGGTGACGAGCGTGGCGGCGACACCGGGCGCCGCTGCGAGGGCCGTGCCCGCGATGAGCAGCACGAGGCCCGTGGCCAGCAGCGTCAGGGCCAGCACGAAGGCCGTGCCCGTCTTGGCGACGAGCAGTTCGGCAGTCGTGAGCGGCGTCGCCAGCAGCGGCTCGAGCGTGCGCGCCTGTTTCTCACCCACGATGGCGGTGGTCACGAGGGTCATCGCGCCGACGACGGGCACGAGCGCCATGAGCGGCAGGAACTGGTGGAGCAGCAGCGCCTGCACGAGGGCGGCGTCTGACAGGCCGGCCGCGCCGGGCACCTGGAACTGCTGCGCCAGCCGCACGAGGTCGGCGGTGTCGTCGAGCGGTTCGCCCGACCACGCCGGCACGCCCACGGCAAGCACGAGCGGCATGAGCACCGCCGTGACGAGCATCGCGACCGGGCCCAGAAGCACGCCCTTCGCGGCGCGCAGCTCCGCCACCTCCTTGCCGCCGAGCGCGCGGATGCGGGCCCACGACGCGCCGCTCATGCGTCCTCCGTGTGCGCGAGATAGACATCTTCGAGCGTGACCTGCCCGGGCCGCACGCCGAGGCCCTGCGCGGTGTCGAAGGCGCGGAGCCGTGTCTGCAGGATGCCGATCCGGCCGGCCAGCGCTTCGGCTTCGGCCAGATTGTGCGTGCAGACGATGACGGCCGCGCCGTCGCGCGCGAGCTCGGCGATGAGCCGCCGCACGTCGCGCGCCGCCGCCGGATCAAGGCCCGACGTGGGCTCGTCGAGCAGCAGCACGGGCGGTGCATGCAGCAGCGCGCGGGCGAGGGCCACCCGCTGCCGGAGCCCCTTCGAGAGCACCGCCGCCACGTCACCCGCGCGGTCGGCGAGGGCCAGGCGGTCGAGCACCGCGCGCACGCGGCCCGGCGCGTCGGCCACGCCGTAGAGTCGCGCGTAGGTCAGCAGGTTGGTCCACACGGTCAGCCGATCCCACGACCCCGGCGTTTCCGTGAGCAGGCCGACCCTCGCGCGGAGCTCTGCGTCCGGGGTGGCGGTGAGCGGCACGCCGGCCACCGATCCGCCGCCGCTGGTTGGCGCCAGCAGCCCCGCCAGCATGCGCAGGGTCGTCGTCTTGCCGGCGCCGTTCGGGCCGAGCAGCGCGACGATCTCGCCGGCGGCCACGGTGAAGGTGACGTCTTCCACGGCCACGCGCGTGCCGAAGCGGCGCGTCAGTCCGCGCGCGTCGATGAGCGGCGGCAACGCGGCGGCGGTCATCGCTCGTGCCGGCGCCCCTCAGCGCCCCTCGTAGGTGGTGCGGATGGCGGTGAAGAACGTCTCGGCCATGCGCTGGTAACCCGCTTCGGTGGGGTGCAGGCCGTCGAGGCCGATGAGCGTCGTCACATTCGCCGCCATCGCCGCGTGCAGGTCCACCAGCACCGCCCCTTCGGAGGCGGCTCTGGCCCGGACGCCGTCGTTGAATGTCTGCACGAGCGCCGTCGGCAGTGACAGCCGTCCGCCCGGACGCACCGGCGGCAGCGTGCCCACGAACACCGCGATGCCGCGTTGGCGCGCCGTGCGCACCATCGTCAGCAGGCCGTTCAGGCCGTCGGTGACGGCCGCCGGCGTGCGCAGCGCCTCGATGTCGTTGGCGCCGGCGAGCAGCAGCAGCACCTGGGGGTTCGTGGACGCGAGCACGCCCGGCAACCGCCGCGCGCCGTCCACCGCCCACTCGCGCGGCAGCCCGGCATTCGTCACGACGAACTGCGAGGCCTGCGTGAAGTAGCGCGTGCGCATCAGCGTCAGCAGCCTGGTCGGATACGACTCGGCCGGCACGACGACCTGACGGAAGTTCGGGAACCCGTCGGCGCCGAGCCCGGTGCCGACCGGGGTCGTGATTTCTCCCGCCGTCATGCTGTCGCCGAAGGCGAGGAAGATCGTGCGGCCGAGCGGCGGCGGGGCCACGTTGACGTTGAACGAACAACTCGCAGTGGAGCCGCGCGCATCGGTGGCGCCGCAGGTCACGCGCGT
>CADEFD010000097.1 GCA_902826515.1 uncultured Acidobacteriota bacterium | reverse complement strand
GGCCGCGCGTG
Source organism: uncultured Acidobacteriota bacterium (assembly GCA_902826515.1). GTDB lineage: Bacteria > Acidobacteriota > Vicinamibacteria > Vicinamibacterales > UBA2999 > CADEFD01. Next base: position 19,604 of record CADEFD010000097.1, on the reverse strand, counting down.
CAGGCGCACCCACAGGCGCAGCACCGGGTCGACGAAGCTGTAGCGCTTCTGGCGCGCCGAGACCAGGTCCACGTCTTCCAGCCACGACAGGTAGTCTTTCGTCGAGCCGGGCGTGCGGCGCAGGCGCTGCGCGATCTCGGTGAGCGTGAGCGGTTCGTCGTCGGCGAGGATCTCGAGGATCGCCTTGAGGGCGCCGTAGCCGCGGGCGCGGTGCAGGCGCAGCTCGTAGCGGTAGCCGCACCACGTCGTGAGCGCGCCGTCGGTCGTGAGGAGCGCCGTGAGGGCGCTCATCGGATCACCGCCGCGCTGATGCATCGCGGCGCACATCTCGCCGAGCGCGTGCACGTAGGCTGCGCGGCCATCGGCCAGCGCATGGATGGCCGCTGCCAGATCGTCGCGTTCGGCCGCGCCGGCCGCGTCGCTCGGCGGCAGCATGCCGGCCACGTCGGAGACGGCGAGCGGCGGCAGGTGCACCACTTCGAAGCGCGCCGCGGCATCGCGCAGCACGCGATGTGCCCGCGCGACGTAGCGGCTCGAGCACACGAAGCGGTTCGGGCTGTCGGCCACCGCCTGCACGAACTCGCGCAGCACGTGACGCAGGCCGGGGAAGTTCTCGAACGTGCGCAGCTCGAGCACTTCGTCGAGCAGGAAGGTCGCCGCCTGGCCGTCGGGCGTGCGGGCGCGCTGCAGGAACGCGAGCGTGCGATCGAAGGCGTCGCGCGCGCTCGACGGTATCGACGCGTCACTCGCGGCTGCGGGATCGACGAACGGCGACGCCGCCAGCACCGCGTCGTGGAACCGTTCGGGCGTGCTCGCCGAACGTTCGACGTCGATGTACTGGCAGCTCGTGCGTCCGAACCGATCGGTCAGCGCGTGCAGCAGCGTCGTGCGGCCGGTGCCGCAGCCGCCGAGCACGACCGGCACGCGCGACGGCGCGGCGTCGAGCGACGCGACGACGCGGCGCTCCAGCCCGGCGTGAGGTGCAGTCATGAACGGCGATCCCGCCGCGCGAGAAGCCTCAGCGTGGCCGCGCGGTCGTGACTCATGGGGGCGAGTGTGACGACGATGGACATATGCGACGCGACGCGCGGGAGGGACGCGCGGAGTCATAGAAACTAAGCAGGCAGCGCGCGCTTGTCAACGTGAATCTCGGGAAGAAAAAAGTTGACAAGCCGCGAACGTCACTGGCGCGAAGGATGATGCCTGCACTATCCTGAAGTGTCCGGCGGCTCGACAGCGCGCGTGCTCGTGCGAGTTCGTCCGCGACATCCAAGCGTGCATGAACATCGTGGTGTTGGGCGCCCAGTGGGGCGATGAGGGCAAGGGCAAGATCGTCGATCTGCTCACGCCGAATTTTTCGGTCGTCGGGCGGTATCAGGGTGGGCACAACGCGGGTCACACCGTGTACGTGCGCGGGCAGAAGTACGTCCTGCACCTGATTCCTTCGGGAATCCTGCATCCTGGCGTGTCCTGCCTCATCGGCAACGGCGTCGTGGTGGACCCGGCGGCGCTCTTCGCCGAGATCGACATGCTGGCCGGTCTCGGCATCGACGTCGAAGGCCGGCTCTTCATCAGCGATCGCGCGCACCTCATCCTGCCGTATCACCGCGAGCTCGACGTGCTGAGCGAAGCACGGCGCGGCGAACGCAAGATCGGCACGACCTCGCGCGGCATCGGTCCGGCCTACGAAGACAAGATCGGCCGCCGCGGCGTGCGGTTGTCGGATCTGCACGATGCCGCCGGCCTCGTCGAGCTCGTGCGCGAGAACGTGCACGCGCGCAATCAGATCATCCGCGACACGCATCTCGACTGGCAGGACGTGCACGCGACGCTCGTGGCCCAGGGGCAGCGCATGCTGCGCTGGGCGGTCGACGGCTCGCTCTTCCTGCACCAGGCGATGCGCGAGGGCCGCCGCGTGCTCTTCGAGGGCGCGCAGGGTACGATGCTCGACATCGACCACGGCACCTATCCGTTCGTCACCTCGTCGAACGCCTCGGTGGGCGGCGTCTGCACCGGCCTCGGCGTGCCGCCACAGGCCATCGGCGGCGTGCTCGGCGTGGCCAAGGCCTATGCGACGCGCGTGGGCGAAGGTCCCTTCGTGACCGAACTGCACGACGCGCTCGGCGAGCGGCTGCGCGAAACCGGCCACGAGTACGGCGCCTCCACCGGCCGGCCGCGGCGCTGCGGCTGGTACGACGCGGTGGCCGTGCGGTATGCGGCGCGCGTCAACGGCATCGGCGCGCTGGCGCTCACGAAGCTCGACGTGCTCGACGGCCTCGAAACGATCAACGTGGCGGTGGCCTACCGCGTGGATGGCCGTCAGGTGGACGAGTTCCCGTCGGCGCTGCCGGCCGGCGCCACGATCGAACCGGTGTACGAGAGCTGGCCCGGCTGGACCACGCCCACGAAGGGCGCCACGCAGTACGACCAGTTGCCCGCGGCCGCGCAGCGCTACATCGCGCGCCTGGAAGAGGTGAGCGGCGTGCCGGTGGGCCTGGTCTCGACGGGCTCCGACCGCGACGAGACGATCATCCGGGCGGATCGCCCGCTGGCCGGCTGGATCAGCAGATAGCGGAGGCCAGGAACGCGACGCGGGTGCCGGAGCGCGAGGTCCGGCCCCGGCCGCGCGCTACGAGCGGCGGTGCTTCTCGAAGAACAGGCTGAGGGATTCGGCGTTCGCGCCGTTGAACTCGATGCCGGCGCGGTACCGCGTGGGCAGGTTCTTCGGCATCTCGAACGACGCCCACGCCACCGACCCCACGCAGCGCACGACCCCGCGCGCATCCGCGAACGAGACACGCACGCGCTGGTTGGGCTTGAGCGCGAACGGGGCCACGACCTGCGCGCCGAGGATCGAGAGGTCGATGAGCAGGGCAGGGTCGCCGTCCACCAGCACCTCGGTGCCGTCGGCGATGCGCACGCGGGCGGCGCGCCGCACGCCCTGCTGCATCGTGGTCACCGGTGGCGTCGTGTCGGGCGCCGCGGGCCGGCGCACGCCCGACGGGCGCGGACTGGCATCGTGCGCCACGACGCGCACTTCGCACTCGGCCAGCGTCGGGTCGTCCTTGACGCGGCCGATGAGGGCCACGCCGCGCGACGTCCCCGAGAACTCACGCTCGACGGCGACGATGCGCGGCCGGTGCCGGAAGATGTGCTCGAGCGCCTCGATCGCTTCCGCGTCGGTGAAGCTGTGGACGCGCCCGCCCGATTCGAATCTGGCGCGCAGCGTCGGCAGCGTGCGCTCGGGCCCGATGACGACGATGGTCGCAGACACGAGAACCTCAGTGTACGGCAGCGTCTCGCGCCGGTGCAACGCATCGGCGTACAATTCCGCGATGCCACCCGAGGTTGCGCTCGCCTGCCGCGCCGTGGTCAAGCGGTATGCCGACGTCGTCGCCGTCGACGGCCTCGACCTGCAGGTCTTCCGCGGCGAGTGTTTCGGCCTGCTCGGGCCCAACGGGGCCGGCAAGACCACCACGATCGAGATGCTGGAGGGCCTGCTCACGCCCGACGCCGGCGAGGTCGAGGTGCTGGGCCAGCGGTGGGCCGATGCCGGTGCCGCCCTGCGCCCGCGGCTCGGCATCCAGCTCCAGGAGACGCAGCTGGCCGACAAGCTCTCGGTGCGCGAGACGCTGCGCCTGTTCCGGTCGTTCTACCCGTCGGGACGCTCGGTGCCCGAACTGCTCGCCCTCGTGGGGCTGGAATCCAAGGCCGAGGCCTGGGTGGGCAAACTCTCGGGCGGGCAGCGGCAGCGCCTCTCGGTGGCCTGCGCGCTCGCCGGCAGCCCCGACGTGCTCTTCCTCGACGAGCCGACGACCGGGCTCGACCCGCAGTCGCGTCTCCAACTCTGGGACGTGCTGCGGCGGTTCAAGGACGGCGGCGGCACGATCGTGCTGACCACCCACTACATGGACGAGGCCGCCACGCTCTGCGACCGCATCGGCGTCGTCGATCGCGGCAAGCTCATCGCCCTCGGCACGCCCGAAGCGCTCGTGCAGTCGCTCGGCACCGCGCACGTCGTCGAAGTGAGCTTCGAGGGCGGCACGCCGCCGGCCGGCGAATGGTTCACGACGCTTCCGGGCGTGGTCGAAGGCCGGGTGGCCGACGGTGTGGTCACGCTCGGCAGCTCGGCGATTCACGAAACCATTCCGGCCGTGCTTGCCGCCCTCGCCGCGGCCGGCGCCGCCGTGCAGGAGCTGCGCACGCACAGCGCCACGCTCGAAGATGTGTTCGTGGCGCTCACGGGGAGGCATCTGCGCGATGGCTGATCGGCACGCGTCCACGTTCCTCGCCTCGCTGCGCGAGCTGACGCTCGCCCGTATCCGCGAGTTCCTGCGCGAGCCCGAGGCCGTCTTCTGGGTCTTCGGCTTTCCGGTCATCATGACCATCGCGCTCGGTATCGCGTTCCGCTCGCGCACGGATGAACCGGTCATCGTCGCCGTGGAGCGCGCGGCCGGGGCCGAGGCCGTGCGCGCGGCGCTCGAGGCCGCCACCGGCTTCGTGGTGCGCGACGTCCCGGCCACCGGCGTCGAACGCGCGCTGCGCGACGGCGTGGTGCAGGTGGTCATCGTGCCGGGCACGCCGGCCACCTACCGTTACGATCCGGCGCGCGCGGACAGCCAGGTGGCGCGCCTCGCGGTCGATCGGGCGCTGCAGCAGGCGGCCGGCCGGCGCGATGCGTTCACGCCGCGCGAAGACGCCGTGCGCGCCGTGGGGTCGCGCTACATCGACTGGCTCGTGCCGGGCCTGCTCGGCATGAACATCATGGGCACGGGCATGTGGAGCACGAGCTTCGCCATCGTCACCGCCCGCACACGCAAACTCCTCAAGCGCTTCGCGGCCACGCCGATGCCGCGCGCGGCGTATCTGGCGTCGCTCATCGGCAGCCGTCTGGCGTTCCTCGTGCTCGAAGGGGTGGTGCTCGTCGCCTTCGCGTGGCTGTCATTCGACGTGGTCGTGCACGGCAGCCTGGCCGCACTCGCCGTGGTCTCCCTGCTCGGCGCGCTCGCCTTCGGCGGCATCGCCCTGCTGGTGGCGAGCCGCGCGAAGACGGTGGAGGGGGTCTCGGGCCTGCTGAACCTGGTGATGCTGCCGATGTGGGTGTTCTCGGGCGTGTTCTTCGCCTCGTCGAACTTTCCCGAGACGATGCAGCCCTTCGTGCAGGCGCTGCCGCTCACCGCGCTCAATGACGCGCTGCGTGGCGTGATGAACGACGGCCAGACGCTCGCCAGCCTGTGGCGCGAACTGGCGCTGCTGGCGGGATGGGGCGGCGTGTCGTTCGTGGCCGCTCTTCGCCTGTTCCGCTGGAGCTGACGTTCGTCAGGCGCTCTGGTCGTCGCGGGCGCTGGCGGCGTACGACTCGATGAGCTGGCGCTGCGCGTCCACGGGTTCGTCGCTGGCGGTCGCGCGTTCGTAGCGGCCGCCCGGCGCGAGCAGCCATGCGCGGGCCGTGTCGCGCAGCAGCGCCCCGAGCACCACGTCGCGCAGGTGGACGCGCAAGGCCGGGTCGGTGATGGGGAAGAGCACTTCCACGCGGCGGTCGAGATTGCGTTCCATCAGGTCGGCGCTGCCGATGTAGAGCTCGGGATCGCCACCGTTCTCGAAGTAGTAGAGCCGCGAGTGTTCGAGCAGCCGGCCGACGATCGAGCGCACCCGGATCCGGTCGCTGACGCCCGGAATGCCCGGGCGGAGGCAGCACACGCCGCGCACGATGAGTTCGATCGGCACGCCGGCCTGCGACGCCCGGTAGAGCAGCTTGATGGTGGGTTGATCGGCCACCGCGTTGTTCTTGATGATGATGCCGGCCGGGCGGCCCGCCACGGCGTGTTCGATCTCGCGCTCGATGAGCGCGCGCACGCCCTGACGCAGGCCGACCGGCGCCACGAGCAGGGCCCGGTAGCTGCGCTTGTTGGAGTAGCCGGTCAGCGTGTTGAAGACCTCGGTCACGTCGTCCACGATCGCGTCGTCGGAGGTGAAGAGGCCGATGTCCGTGTAGACGCGCGAGGTGACGCGGTTGTAGTTGCCGGTCGCCAGATGTGCGTAACGGCGGATGCCGCCGGCTTCCTTGCGCACGACCAGGCAGAGCTTGCAGTGCACCTTGATGTTGACGAGACCGTAGACCACGTGCACGCCGGCGGATTCGAGCCGCGTCGCCCAGGCGATGTTGTTGCGTTCGTCGAAGCGGGCCTTGAGCTCGACGAGCACCGCCACCTGCTTGCCCTGTTCGGCCGCCTGGATGAGCAGATCCACGAGGGGCGAGTCGGCGCCGATGCGGTAGAGCGTGATCTTGATGGCGACCACGTGCGGATCGGCGACGGCCGCGCGCAGGAACGTCTCGACCGACGTGAACGAATCGAACGGATGGTGTACCAGCACATCCTGGTCGGCCACCTGTTCGAACACCTGATCGGCGTCGTCGGGCCCCCAGAGCGTGCGCGGGTGGAAGAGCGCGTCCTTGAGCGCCGGCCGGTGCAGCGCCGAGATCTGATTCCAGTCGCCGAGGCCCATGCGCGCGCTCGTGCGCACGACCACGTCGTGATCGACCTCGAAATTCTCGATGAGGATGTCGAGCACGCGCCGCGGCATGTCGGCTTCCACCTGCAGCAGCGACGGCTGGCCGTAGCGCAGCTGCTTCAGGCCGCGGTCCACGCTCTCGAGCAGGTCGTCGGCCTCGTCTTCCTGAATCACCATGTCGGTGTCGCGGATGACGCGGAAGAGGTGCGCGCCTTCCACCGTGGTGCCGGGGAAGAGGGCGCGGATGTTGCGGCGGATGATGTCTTCGAGGAACACGAACGTCGTGCCGGCATGCGGCGAGAGCCCGGCCGGCAGCGTGACGAGGCGCGGCAGCATGCCCGGCACCTTCACGCGCGCGAACTTCGTGCGGCCGGCATGGCGCACCCGCACCGCGAGGTTCATGCTGAGGTTCGAGATGAACGGAAAGGGATGCCCGGGGTCGAACGCCAGCGGCGTGAGCACCGGGAACACCTGGGCTTCGAAGTACTCGGTGAGCCACTGATCGACGGCCGGTGTGTAGTCGCCCGGGTCGAGGAAGTGGATGCTTTCGGCGGCAAGCTGCGGCTGGAGCTGCTCCTGCCAGCAGCGCGTCTGTTCGGCCATCTGTTCGCCGGCGCGCGCCCGGATGACCTCGAGTTCCTCGTCGGTGCTCAGGCCGTCGATCGAGGTGTCGTCGATGCCGGCGCGCAGCTTCTTGCGCAGCGTCGCCACGCGCACCATGAAGAACTCGTCGAGGTTGGTGGCCGAGATGGCGAGGAACTTCACGCGCTCGAGCAGCGGGTGAGAGACGTCGGACGCCTGGGCCAGCACGCGGCGGTTGAACTCGAGCCAGCTCAACTCGCGGTTGATGTACAGCGCCGAGTTGGCCAGGTCGTTCGGGTCGAGGGCCGACCAGTCCTGGGGTGCGGTCACGAGTGGCGCCGGAGGAACGACCCGCGGTTTGCGCGAGCGGCGAACGGGCGACGCCGGGGGCGGCGCGGACGGACGGGACGGCGGGGTGACGGACGTGTGAGCCATGACGCGGCGGCCCCAGTCTACCAAAGGCCACCCCGGCGGCTGCTGTGACGTCCGTGTAAATTGTTGAAAAGTCGTGAGATATGGCCGCGTGCCGGCCGCGCGTCAGCGGTCGAACCAGAGCAGCACGGCAAAGATCACGACCGTGGCCGTGACCACCCGCTGAATCCACGCGTGGCCCTGGCGCACGGCCAGCCGCACGCCGATGAGCGCTCCGGCCACGTTGCCGGCGCCAAGCGCCAGCCCCGGGCCCCACTGCACGACGCCGCCCGACGCGAAGATGGCGAGCGAGAGCACGGTCAGCAGCAGCACAGTGAGCAGCTTGACGGCGTTGCCGCGCACGAGGTTCATGCCGGCGGCGCTCGTGGCGGCGAGCACGGCGAAGCCCACGCCGGCCTGAATCAGCCCGCCGTAGACCCCGATGAGGAAGAACGCCACGACGGTGCCGGGGTGCCACGGCGAACTCACCGGCGCATCGGCGGCGGGCGGCGTCGTGCGGCGCAGCGTCCAGAGCGTCATGCCGAGCATCGCAATCGAGAGCAGGCGGCGGAAGCCGAGGTCCGACATCTGCAGCGCCCACCAGGCCCCCAGCGCGGCGCCGACGAGCGCCGGCACACTCACCGCGAGGCCCCAGCGCCAGTTCATCACATTCGAGCGGTGGAAGCCGACCACACCGGTGAGGTTCTGCGCGAAGACCCCGACCCGGTTGGTGCCGTTGGCGTCGGCGGCCGGCAGGCCGAGGAAGAGCAGGGCCGGCAGCGTCAGGAACGATCCGCCGCCCGCGATCACGTTGAGCACGCCGGCCACGAGGCCGACCACGAACAGCAGCAGGGAGGCCTGCACCCCGGAGTCGAGCACGCGCCATTAGTATAGTGGCCGCATGACACACCCGGCGTTCGCCCTCGCCCTCGTGGCCGCGGGACTCGGCGTGGCCGCGTCCGCCGGCGCGCAGACCACGCCTCCCGCCACCGACATCTTCCTCGCGCCGATGCGCCTGCTGGCCTCGGCGCCCACGATGGGGCCGGCGCGCGTGGCCTCGGAGAACCCGAAGGGCTACGACAACCAGCCCTTCTTCGGCCCCGACGGCCGCGCGATGCTCTTCACGTCGAACCGCGACGGCAAACAGACCGACATCTACTTCCTCGAACTGCAGACGCGGCAGATCCGGCAGTTCACCGCCACGCCGGAGTCGGAGTACTCGCCCACGCTCATGCCCGACGACGCCGGCGTGTCGGTCATCCGCGTGGAAGCCGACGGCACGCAGCGCGTATGGCGCATGGGGGAAGGCGGCGCGGCGCCGGCGGTCATCGCGCCGGCCGTGAAGCCGGCGGGTTATCACGCGTGGATCGACGCGCAACGGCTCGCCGTCTACGTGCTCGGCCAGCCGGCCACATTGCAGATCGTGGATGTCGCGACGGGAAAGGCCACCGTGGCCGCGCGTGACATCGGCCGATCGCTGCTGCGCCGGCCCGGCGGCACGATCTCGTTCGTGCAGCGCGAACAGGGCGTGTGGCGTGTGAAGGAGTGGGTGCCGGCGAGCGGCGAAATCCGCGACCTCGTGCCCGCCCTCGAAGGCAGCGCCGATCGCGACGCCGCGTGGGCGCCCGACGGCACGCTCTTCATGACCACGGCGAACGAGATCCACTGGTGGCGGCCGGGGCAGGCCGGCTGGACGCTGCTCTCGACGCCCGAGATCGGCACCTTGTCACGCCTGGCGATCTCGCCCGACGGGCGCTGGATGGCGCTCGTGGCGGTCGAACGCCCCTGAGATCGGCGCCCCGCGGCGGGTGGCGCGGCCGCCCAAAGTAGTTGCCGCCGGCCGGCGGCCGTGGTTGTAGAATCCCGCATCGATTCAATCGGCCGGACGCATCGTCGCCGCGAGGCGAGGGAGATCACGCTATGTCGCTGACACGCCGGCGGCTCTTGACCGGGCCGTTCGAGCCCGACCGGGGCCATGCATGGATCGCGGCGCGCGGCCGGGAAGCCGCCCGCGCCGGCGACGTCGAGGCGCAGGCCGCCGCCGCGCTCATCCGCATTTCCAGCAACGAGAATCCGCTCGGGCCCGGCGCGCACGTCGTCGCCGCCATCACCGGCCGTCTTCCGGAAGCGTCGCTCTATCCCGGCAACGCCACAGATCGCGAGGCGTCACTCGTTGCCCTGCTGGCGAAGAAGTTCGGCGCGCGCGACGAACAGGTCGTGCTCGGCGCCGGGTCCGGGGAACTGCTCACGAACGCGGTGCGCGCCTTCACCTCGCCCGGCCGTCCGCTCGTCACCGCGTGGCCGTCGTTCGAAGCGCCGCGCGACACCGCGAAGAAGATCGGCACGCCGGTGCGCGAGGTGGGTTTCGATGCCTCGCTGCGCATCGACCTTGGGAAGCTCGTCGAGGCGTCGAAGGGCGCCGGCCTCGTGTTCTTCTGCAACCCGAACAACCCGACCGCGACGGTGCACGGTCAGGCCGCGGTGGCCGACACGGTGAAGGCGATTCGCGCCGCCTCGCCCGACACCGTCATCCTGCTCGACGAGGCGTATCACGACTACGTGACCGACCCGGCCTACGCGACCGCGATGCCGCTGGCGGTGTCGACGCCGAACGTCTTCGTGGCGCGCACCTTCTCGAAGGCGCATGGCATGGCCGGCCTGCGCGCGGGGTACGCGGTGGGGGAGGCGCGCGTCATCAAGGCGCTTGCCGCCTACAAGATGCCGAACGGGCTCGGCACCCTGACACTGGCGGCCGCCACGGCGTCGATCGCGAACACCGCCCACATCGAGGCCGAACGCGCCAGGAACACCGACGTGCGGGCCTTCACCGTGAAAGCCTTCGCCGAGATGGGTGTGAGCGGCACGAACTCGCAGGCGAATTTCCTGTTCATGGACCTCAAACGTCCGGCGAAGGGCTTCCGCGACGCGTGCCGTGCCGCCGGCGTGCTCGTGGGCCGCGACTTCCCGCCGTTCGAGCAGCAGTACTGCCGCATCTCGATCGGCACGATGGACGAGATGCAGAAAGCCGTCGCCGTGTTCCGTGCGGCGCTTGCCGGGGCGCCGGCGACCTCGCGTCAGGGAGGACGGTAGTCATGCCGCGCCTCACGAAAGGACCCGCCATGCCGTTCTCGCGCCGCGCCTTCGTCCACACGCTCGGCGCCGGCGCCGCCGGCCTCGCCATCAGCGGCCGCGGCCGTGAGGGCACGTTCTTCGGCGGCGAGACACTCTTCGCCCAGGGCACGAAGCCGCTGCTGCTCTCGAGCAACGAGAACCCGCTCGGCTGCCATCCGGACGTCCTCGCCGCGGTCACCGGCAGCATGCCGGCGGCGGGCCGCTACGCGTTCGCCGCGGCCGATGAGGTCTCGGAACTCGTCGCGAAGCGCCACAACGTCAAGCGCGAGAACGTGCTGCTCGGATCGGGTTCGACGCAGATCCTCCGCACCTGCACCGAGGTCTTCACGTCGAAGACGTCGGGCCTCGTGGCGGCGATTCCCGCCTACGAGGAGTGCGCCTCCTACGCGACGCTCATCGGGCACCCGGTGACCGGCGTGAAGCTCGATGCGTCGCTCAGGATGGATCTGGACGCGCTGCAGGCGGCGTCGAAGGGCGCCGGCCTCGTCTTCTACTGCAATCCCAACAACCCGGTGGGCACGGCGGTGAACGGCGCCGACACGCGCGCGTATCTTTCGACGCTGCTCAAGCAGTCGCCCAACACCACCGTGCTCGTGGACGAGGCGTACTTCGAATACGCGACGATGCCCGGCTACGAAACGATGATTCCGCTCGCCGTCGAGAACCCGCGCGTGGTCGTGGCCCGCACGTTCTCGAAGTGTTTCGGCATGGCCGGCCTGCGCATCGGGTATGCCATCGCCCACAAGGACACCATCGCGAAGATGGAAGCGTGGGATTCGATCGACGCCATCAGCATCATGGCGCTCCAGGGCGCGAAAGCGGCGATGGCCGTGCCAGCCGCGTGGGTGGCCTCCGAACAGCGCCGCAACGCCGAAGCGCGCGCCTTCACGGCGAAGTGGTTCAGCGACCGCGGCTTCACGCCGACCGACTCGCAGACCAACTTCCTGTTCATCGACATCAGGCGTCCGTCCCGCGGCTTCCGCGAGGCCTGCGCGAAGGACGGCGTCATCATCGGGCGCGACTTCCCCCCGTACGAGCAGACCCACGCGCGCATCTCGGTGGGCACGATGGCCGAGATGCAGCGCGCCGTGAAGGTGTTCGACAAGGTGCTGGCCGCGCCAGCGAAGGCGACTGCCGCCTAGGCACCATCCACGCAGCAGCAGAAGGAGGCCGACAGCATGGGCATGGGCAACATGGAGATCGATCGTCGCGCATTCATCGCCAGTCTCGGCGGCATGGCCGTCGTGGACGCGATGGACTCCGAGACCAAAGCGGAAGCGCTCGAGCACTACATGGTGGAGAAGATCGACGAGGCCCTGGGCGGCCACGTCGAACTCGCCAACGCCCAGGTGCTGCCGGCGGCCGAAGACGCCACCGTGCGCCGCGGCGTGGGCAGCCTCTTCGCGCCGAGCGGTCCGGCGGACGCGCGCCGGATGCCGAAGCTGGCGCCGATGTCGAACAACCCGACGCTGCTCGAGTTCTTCGAGAAACGGTTCGCGCCGGCCAACCACGTGCTGCAGAGCGCCACCCGCGCCATGAAGACCGGGATGAGCGAAGAGATCGTGATGGCCTGCCTGCTGCACGACGTCGTGCAGAACCTCGTGAAGGTGGACCACGCGTGGTGGGGCGCGCAGATGCTCGAGCCCTACGTGTCCGAGAAGGTGAGCTGGGCCATCCGCTATCACCAGGCCCTCCGCTTCTATCCGGATTCGGCGCACGGCTACGAATATCCCGAGCTCTACAACCGCATCTACGGCAAGGACTACGAGCCGCAGCCGCACATCAAGGCCGCCTACGAGTTCGCCCGCAACCACAAGTGGTACTTCGAAGCGCGCATGATCACGGTGAACGACCTCTATGCGTTCGATCCGAACGCCAAGGTGTCGATCGAGCCGTTCCTCGACATCATCGGCCGGCAGTTCAAGCAGCCCAAGGACGGGCTCGGAAACGACAACAGCCCGACCGCGCACATGTGGCGCACGATGATGTTCCCGGACAATCCGCTCTAGGGCAGGGACCAGGGACCAGGGCGGCGAACACAATCGCAGACATCGGTCGCCTACACTTGGGGATGCGCGCCCGCGCGGCGGGCGCCGACCGATGACGATGAGACCGACGCCCTTCGTTCCCCTCGCACTCGCGTGCGTGGCGCTCTGGTGTGGCGCCACGGGCGCGGCCTTCCAGCGGTCCGACGCCTTCCCGGAGTCGCGCCACCATCCGGCCATCCGCTACGGTTCGACGAAACCGTCCGATGTGATCGCGCAGTTGAACGCGCGCCTCGAACGCGGCGAGCTGACCCTGGCGTATGAACCCGGCGGCCGCGGCTACCTCAAGGCCGTCCTCGCGGCCCTCGGCGTGGCCCCCAGTTCCCAGACGCTCGTCTATTCCGGCACCAGCCTGCAGGCGTCCTACATCTCGGAGAAGAACCCGCGCGCCATCTACTTCAACGACAACGTGTCGGTGGCGTGGATTCGCGGCGCGCCGCTGCTCGAGCTTGCCGCGCAGGACCCGAAGCTCGGCACCGTCTTCTACCAGTTGTCGCAGACCGAAAGTGCGTCGCCGCGCGCCTCGCGGATGGAGACGTGCCTGTCGTGCCACCTGTCGTGGGACACCCGCGCCGTGCCGGGCGTGTTCGTGCTCACCACGTTCCCGCGCCGCACGACGAACGACTACGCCAACGGCGGCATCAGCGATCACCGCGAGCCGGTGGACCGCCGCTACGGCGGCTGGTACGTGACCGGCGCGAAGGTGCCGCCGCGTCACATGGGCAATCAGCCGCTCATCGGGCCGCATGCGCTGCCGCCGGAGAAGACGGCGCCGCCGGCGCCACTGGCGACGCTGGCCGGCACGGACCTCGTCCGCGACATCGGCGACTACCTCACGCCCACGAGCGACATCGCCGCGCTCGTCGTGTTCGAACATCAGCTGCACGCGATGAACCTGATGACGCGGGCGAGCTGGGAACATCGCCTCGTGGGCGGCGCTGACGCCGACGCGCCCGTCGGGCCTGCGCAAGAGCCGTCGCTCATGCCGCGTGTGCGCGAGGCCGTGGACGAACTGGCGGACTACCTGCTTTTCGTCGACGAAGTGCCGCTCGGCACCGTGCAGGGCAATTCCGGCTTCGCGGAGTGGTTCGCGGCGCAAGGCCCGAAAGACCCGCAGGGCCGCTCGCTGCGTGAGCTGAAGCTCGAGGGCCGCGTCATGCGGTATCCCCTCAGCTACACGATCTACTCGCTGGCGTTCGACGGGATGCCGCCGGCCGTGCGCCAGGCCACCTACCGCCGCCTGTGGCAGGTGCTGACGTCGTCGCGCCCCGAGCCGAAGTACAAACACCTGACGGCGGCCGACCGCCGCGCCGCGATCGAGATCCTGCGCGCGACGAAGTCGGACCTGCCGTCCGTGTTCGAGCAGACGCTCGCCGCGCGCTGAGGCCCGTACACACAACGGGCCGCGGAGGCATCAGCCGCCGCGGCCCGTGTGAGTACCGGTGGGGAACCGTCCCTGGTCCCTGTTCCCTGGGTCCCTGTTCTTACGCGATCATCACGCGCCGCGGATGCTGCGCGTTGTGCTCGAGGAACGACTTCTTGTTCTCGAGTTCTTTCTCCGTGGGCTGCACGACGCCGTTGATGTCGGTCGCACGCGACACGATGGTGTGTTCGCCGGGCGTCGCGCCCTTCCAGTCGTAGTGGAAGAGCTTCCACGAGTACTTCGTGTTCTGCTTGTCCATCGTGGCCGGCTGCCAGGCGCCGCCGTCGATCTGCACTTCCACCGACTTGATCGGCGTGCCGTCGTTCAGGATGACGCCCACCATCTTGTGGCCGGCGGCTTCCTTCGTGACGCGCGCCACGAACGACTTGAGGCGCATGACGGTGACGGCGTTCTCCATCCACTTCATCTCGCCGTTGATCATCTCGCCGCGCACCGTGCGGTACCAGCGCGCCTGGTACTTGCCCATGTAGGGATCGCTCTGCACCTGGATCTCGGAGAGCCACTTCACGTTGGCCACGCCGTAGTAGCCCGGCACGATGAGGCGCAGCGGGAAGCCCTGATGGCGGCTGAGCGGCTCGTCGTTGTAGGCGTAGGCCACGAGCGGTTCGGCCGACATCGCCTTGTCGCGCGGCAGGCTGCGCCCGAACTGCTGGTCGAGGCTGTACTTCTGCGTGCGCCACTCGACTTCTTCGGTGCCGTGGTCGGCGCCGAGGAAGACCACCTCGCGGCCGTCGGCCTTGAGGCCGGCCGCCTTCAGCAAGGCGGCGAGCGGCACGCCCGTCCACTTGCCGTTGCTGCACAGGCCCTGCACCGGCGCGCGGTTGCCCGAGCACTCGAAGCCGAACATGACCTCGCCCTTCGGCATCTTCTTGAGGTCGGCCATTGTGTAGCTCTTCGGCGTGTTCACGAGACCGCCGACGTAGAGCTTGAAGGTCGCCTCGTCGAGCACCGGGTGGCCGTAGTGCTGCGTGGTGAAGAACTGATCCTTCGGCGTGACGAACGTCTCGAGCGTGCGCGTGTCGTACATCCGGCGGTCGGGCGCCGGGTTGGCGTTGAAAGTTGCGGGGAACTCGAGGAACGGCACGACGGTGGCACCCTGCGCGAGCGCCGGAAGCACCCACTCGGGCACGCCGAGCATGCTCACTGTGGCAGCCGCGAGGCCGCCGCGGAGGACTTCACGTCGCGTGTGCTGTTCGCTCATGTCTCGGATCCTTTCGCGGGCCGCATGCGCAGCCCGAATCGCGCCCATCACAGTAGCGCGGCCAGTCGATGGGCCGCAAGGCGAAACGCGCGCGGCGCCGGGCCGGCGGCGACCCTCACGAGCGTCTCGAGCGTGCAGTAAATCGCGCCGATCCAGACCGGCGGATTCGTGGTGGTCAGGCCGAACCACGGCTCCACGGTGAAGTAGCGCCAGCCGCCGACGGACGTGCCGTAGGCCTCGATGGCGAAGGCGAAGAGGAAGAGCGTGGCGCAGAGGCGCGGATTGGCGCTCAACCCGACGTAGCCCACGAAGGCCGCGAACCAGACCAGGCCGAAGGTGTCGTAGCCCTGCCAGGCGCCGTAGCCGACGATGGCGGCAAACGCGGCGACTACCGCCCGCGGCAGCCACTCGGGCGCAATCCGACTCAACCGTGACGCCGCGGCGTAGACCAGGGCGTGGCCGGCCGGGATGAAGAGCGGCAGGTTGCCGAGGCGGTACTCGTACAGGCCCCAGACGTCCTTGAGGAAGAGCTCGCCGAGGGTGGCGAGCACCACGCAGGCGGCCAGCGCGCGGCGTTCGGCGGCATCGACCAGCGTGGCCACGGCCAGCAGCGCCGTCCAGCTCGCGGCCGAGACGAACGGCTGCGCCCAGTGGGCGCCCGACGCGTCGAGCGGGATGCCGAGGGCGAGTGTCGCCACCACCAGGGCGGTGACTCGCGAGTCGGCGGGCGTCCAGCGCGGCATCGTCGATGATTATACGGACACCCCGCGAGGACCCCGATCCGATGGCCACCTACACCGACTATCTCTGGTTCACCACCGCCCGCCGCCAGGAGTTCATCCGCATCACCGACGAGCTGCGCGCCATCGTCGAGAAGAGCGGCATCCGCGACGGCATGGTGCTCGTCTCCGCGATGCACATCACCGCCGGCGTCTACGTGAACGACTGGGAAGACGGCCTCATCCACGACTTCCAGGTGTGGCTCGAGAAGCTGGCCCCGGCCGGTCTGCCGTATCGCCACCACCAGACCGGCGAAGACAACGCCGACGCCCACCTGAAGCGCACGCTGATGGGGCACCAGGTGATCGTGCCCATCACGAACGGCGACCTCGACCTCGGCCCGTGGGAGCAGGTGTTCTACGCGGAGTTCGACGGCCAGCGGAAGAAACGCGTGGTCGTGAAGGTGATGGGGGAGACGTAACGCGCATCACGCGCGCCGCCGCGCTCAGGCGATCACGGTGTAGACGGCGAGCTTCAGATATTCGAACCACAGCGGCGCGAAGGCTTCGGCGCTGAGCGACCAGTCGATCGCGGCATAGGTGGTGACGGCGACCGTGCCCGGCAGGCGGCGGCGGAAGGCGAGTCCGCTGCGCCGCGTGTGCACGGGCGAGGTCACGACCACCAGGCGCTGCACGGTGGCCGGGAGCGCCGCCTTCACGAGGTCCGCCTCGTGCAGCGAGCCGAACGTGCCCGGGCCGTCCTGGATGATGTGGATACGGTCGCGCGGAATGCCGAGCCAGGCGAGGTAGGCGAGCGTCCATTCCGTGCGGGTCAGCGAGCGGTTCTCGGTGAACGAGTGGTAGCTGCGGTGGTCGTCGCTCAGGATGTAGAGCGCCGGCACGCGGCCCATGTGCACGAGGTCGGCGGCGGCGCGCAGGCGTTCCTCGCTCGCCAACCCGCCCTGCATGACGTAGGCGGCATCGCCGCGCGCCTCGGCGTCGTGCACGATGAGCGGGGCCGACATCGCGTGGCGCACCGGCGTGACGCCGGGAGCGACGCCGAAGACCAGGAAGGCGACGAGCGTCCATCCGAGGACGCGGGGGAGGCGGCGCGGGCGGCCGGAGGCCGGGCCGGGGGAGGGCATCCCCCGATCCTACGGCAGCGCCGCCCCGGGCGCCCCCGGGGGGACTCCCGGAGAGGGCCCGGGCCATGTTACGATTGGCAGTTCTCACCTCAGCGTCCCCGTCGTCCAGAGGCCTAGGACGTGGCCCTTTCAAGGCTAAAACACGGGTTCGAATCCCGTCGGGGACGCCATAAACCTTGGTGCGTTGAATTCGGCCGGAATCACGCGATCCAGCGCCGCCGAGCCCTTCACGGCCCAGCCCTCGCGGCCCTGACGCGCCGGCCGACAGACGATCGGGCCGGTCAGGATCTTCCGCAAGAGCTGGCGCGCCTCGCTGAGCTCACCGGTTAGCACTTCCCGCCATTCAACCGCCCGGGCGGCCAGGGCGGCCTTGAGCGCCTCGGGCGCCGGAGGCGCGACCTCGCGGCCCTCCGCGTGCCGGATCGCCTGCCGTAAGGCCTCCGCGCGGGTCGTGGCGCCCTTCAACGCGCCGACGAGGGTTTCGATCTCCCCGCCGACAGCGATCGCCATCGTCAGACGGCCCGTCTCCGCATCCACGGCCCGCAGTTCGTCGCGCATCCGGCCCAACGTCTCCGCCGGCGCCGGCGACGCCGCCAGCACCTCGAGCGCCGCGTCCACCGCGGCGGCGAGTACGTCAGGCGTGATCAGGGCCGCCACGCGGTCGAGTACTTCCCGGTCAAGCAGCCCGATCGGCACCTGCGCGCGGTTCGTGCACGCGGCCGGCCCGCGCTGGTGATAGCTGCCGCACGCGTAGAGGAACGCGCGGCGCTGGCCGTGCGAGCGGCTCCGGACGATGAGGCCGCCGCCACACAGCCCGCAGCGCGCCAAGCCCGACAGGAGGTATTTCGAGTCGAGATCACGCGGCCGGCCCCACGCCTGGCCGCCGGTCGCCTTCAAGTAGAGCGCCCGGCTCTCCTCGAGGCGCGCGTGAGCCGCCTTCCAGAGCTCTTCGGGCACGATGCGAAGGGTTTCATCCGCCTGCCGCATCCACGTGGCCTCCGGCCGCGGCCGTGGCTCTACGCGACCCCACTGGTTACGCTTCCGCGTCCGGTTCCACACGACCTCGCCGCGGTAGAGCGGGCGGTTGAGCACTTCGTGGACCGACGACGGCGCCCATGACTGCGGGCGCCCCCTTTGCGGCCTCGGCGCCCGGGCCCGCTCCGTGTTGAGGGTCTTCGCGATGCGCGTCTTGCCGGCGCCCTCGGCGCACAGCGCGAAGATCCGCCGGATCACGGCGGCCTCGGCGTCGTTGACCTGGCGCTCGACGCGCTGCCGCACGCGGCGGCCCGCCGCATCGGGCTCGCCGAGGATCTCGACGTTGTTGTATCCGAACACGCGGCCACCGGTGACGTGGCCGGCTCGGGCCTTGCGCGCCAGCGCGTCGTACGTGCGCTGTCGGGCCTTCTCGCGCTCGAGCTCGTCGGCGAAGGCCGTCACGCTCAGGAGCAGCTTGTCCATCGGGCCCTCAAGGGTGCGCTCGCGATCCTCAAGGTAGAAGAACACCCGCACGCCAGCCGTCATCAACAGCTTGAGCGAGTAGGCAGTTTCGATCGCTTCACGGCCGAGCCGTGACTCCTCCGACATGATGAGCACGTCGAACGGAGGCCGTGGCTTCAGCGCCGCCATGAGGCGCACGAACCCGGGCCGGTTGGCGAACTCGGCGCCCGACACTCCGTCGTCCGCGAAGACGCAGGCCTCGAGCACCGTCCAGCCCTTGCGCTCGGCGTAGCGCCGAGCATGGTCGATCTGCCTCGAGACGGACCGGTCCTCATCGGACACGCCGCCCTGGTCGGTCGACTTGCGTGCGTAGATCGCGGCGTTCACTCCGTCCCCTCTCGCCGGTCACCTGTTCGCATGTTTGGACCGCTTCGCACCGGCTCGAGCACGGCGGAAAAGGTGTCGATCTTTCCGTACTTGCCGACGACGTCGAGCAGGTTTCGGCGGACGTCCTGTTGGCTTCTCACGGCCAACTGATAGCGCTCAATCCCGAGGCGCAGTGAGTCGTAGAGGCCTTCGAGGTTGATGACGTACTGCTCCGCGCCAACGACCTTTCCTACGCACGTCTTGCGCGAATACCCCTGGATGAATGAAATCTTGTAGGTTTCGTTGTGGAAGGCGAACGAGTGCATCAGCGGGCTACGGCCGCCGATGTATAGCACTCTGGCGTGCTCAGCGGCTTTCGGCCCCTGCAGCATGAAGCGCCTGGCAAAGGCCTCAAACCGTTTCTGGCTTGATGGTTCCATTTGGCCCGCCAGCATCCTTCCTAGCAGGTCGACGGTAGCGAAGATGACCATCGCGCTTGCGAACAGTCGGTGTCGCTTCTCGCTGTCCAGAGCCGTCGCCTCGTCGAACACTTCTCCGAATAGGCAGTCCTGAATTTCTCGCCTGGCGAGGTGCAACGTGCTCTTCCCT
>CADEFD010000096.1:16889-19893 GCA_902826515.1 uncultured Acidobacteriota bacterium | reverse complement strand
TGGCGAACTCGGCGCGTTCTTCATCGCGCAGCGCCACGACATCGTCGTAGAAGCCGGGAATCTTGATGCGGCCGCTCTTGTCCTTCATGGCGGCGATCGCCGTCGCCAGCGCCATCGCCGGATTGACCACGGCGCCGCCGAAGGAACCCGAGTGCAGGTCCGACTTCGTGCCGCGCACGTCGATCTGGAAGTAGGCGAGGCCGCGCAGGCCGTAGCAGATCGACGGCACGTCGCGGTCGAACATCGGCGAGTCGCTGATGACGACGACGTCGGCCTTGAGCAGGTCCTTGTTCGCCTTGATGAAGTCGTCGAGGTTGGCGCTGCCCACTTCCTCTTCGCCTTCGAGGATGACCTTGATGTTCACCGGCAGCGCGCCGGTCTGCGACAGGTGCGCCTCGATGGCCTTCATGTGCATGAAGACCTGGCCCTTGTCGTCCACGGCGCCGCGCGCGTAGAGTTCGCCGTCGCGCACCGTGGCCTCGAAGGGCGGCGAGGTCCAGAGTTCCAGCGGATCGACCGGCTGCACGTCGTAGTGGCCGTAGAAGAGGATGGTGGGCGCGCCGGCGGCCCCGAGCCATTCGGCGTAGACCACCGGATGCCCGGGCGTCTCGACGAGACGGGCGCCGTGCATGCCGATGCGGGTGAGTTCGGCGGCCGTCCACTCGGCGCAGCGCCGCACGTCGGCGGCGTGTTCCGGCAGGGCCGAGATGCTGGGGATGGCGAGGTAGCCCTTGAGCTGCTCGACGAACCGGTCGCGGTTCAGATTGATGAAATCGACGATCTTTTCCATGGGAGGCTCCACGTCCGCCGTGGCCGGACGCGCTTCGTCACTGTAACACTGCACCGGCCCGGTGAACGGCGTCAGCCGGCGAGCCGCCACGCCGCGCCGTCGCGCGCGACGCGCGCCTCGCCTTCGAGCAGCACGAGATGGGCGAGCACACTTTCCTCCGCCATGGCGACCAGGGCGGGATGGAGCCCCTGGTAGAGGCGCGCCACGATCGCCGGGATCGTCGCGGCGCCGCCGGAGAGCGCATCGAGCACCTGCTGCTCACGCTCGCGGCGGTGCGCGAGGTAGCCGTCGATGACGGCGAGCGGGTCGTCGATGACCGGGCCATGCGCGGGCAACGCCCGCCGCGGGCCCAGTGCGGCCAGCCGGCGGAGCGAACGCAGGTAGTCCGCCAGCACCCCGCCACGCGAGGCCGGGATGACCACCGTGGTGCCGCGCACGAGCAGGTCGCCCGTGAAGGCGGTGCGTGAGGCCTCGTGCCAGAGCACGATGTGGTCCGGCGCGTGTCCCGGCGTGTGCACGACCTGGAGCGGACCGTCCGCCGTCTCGAGTTCCTGCCCGTCAGCCAGCACCTCCCAGGGCACGTCCCAGGCGGCGTCGCTTTCGGGCCACGGCACCTTGAGGAAGCGCGCGGCGGGCGCGCGCGCGCGAAGCGCCGGGGCGCCGCTCACGTGGTCCGCATGTGCGTGGGTGACCACGACCACGGCCGGTCCGCCGGGCGCCGCGGCGACGACCGCATCGAGATGGCCGGCATGGCCCACGCCGGCATCCACCAGCAGCGGGTGGGGGCCGGGCAGCAGGTAGGTCCAGTTCCCGGAGCCGGTCATCGGACCGGGGTTGGCGGCATGCAGGGTGACGACGTTCACACGGTCCAGCTCCGCGGTAAGCGGTCTGTCGATTGTAGGGGCAGAACGCCGGAATCCGGCCACTTCAGCCTCCCGAACGGTCCGGTTTCGGCCGATACCAGAAGAACAGGGAGTAGTCCGGGGGCGACGCGTCGGCCGCCCGCCAGTCGTCGTCCATTCGTCAGGCCAGAGACCAGTTCATGCCCTCCGCGCCCGTTCTCATCGTCGGCGCCTTTGCGGCGGCCGGGTTCTTCGCCACGGTCATCTGGTACATGGCAGGGGCCGGCCGGCGCACCGCACAACTGGCCGACCGACTCACCCTCGAACACGCGGAGGCCACCCGCGCCCTGGCGCAGCAGATTGCGGATGCTCAGGAGACGAGCCGCGCCCTGCGCGAGAGCGAAGCGCGCTGGCGGCAGATCGTCGAAACCGAACCGGAGTGCGTGAGCACGCTCGGCCCCGACGGCTCCGTGCAGCAGTTGAACGCCGCCGGCCTGCGGATCTTCGAAGCCAGCGCCTTCCGCGACGTCGCCGGCATGCAGATGCTCGCCGTGGTCTCGCCGGATCATCGCGAGGCGTTCCAGGCGCTCACGGCGCGGGTGTTCCGCGGTGAATCCGGCACCTGCGAGTTCGAGATGACCGGGCTCAAGGGGACGCGGCGCTTCGTCACCCTGCACGCCGCGCCGCTCAGGGACGAATCCGGCGCGGTGGTGTCGCTGCTCGGCATCTCGCACGACATCAGCGACCAGCGCCGTACCGAAGCCCTGTTGCGGTGGGAAAAACGCGCGCTCGAGCTCATCATGCGGCCGGGCACGCTGGCCGAGGTGCTCGACGGCGTGATGCGGGGCCTCGAAGCCAACACCCCGGGCGCGCTCTGCTCGGTGCTGCTGCTGGATGACACCGGCCGGCGCCTGCTGCGCGGGTCCGCGCCCAGCCTCCCGGCCGCCTACAACGATGCCATCCATGGCATCGCCATCGGCCCCCGCGTGGGCTCGTGCGGCACGGCGGCGCACCTCGATCGCCAGATCATCGTGCCCGACATCGCCACCGACCCCCTGTGGGCCGATTTCCGCGACCTCGCCCTCGCCCACGGGCTGCGCGCCTGCTGGTCCACGCCCGTCCATTCCGACGCCGGCAAGGTGCTCGGTACTTTCGCCATCTACTACCGGGAGCCGCGGCTCCCGAGCACCGAAGAACTCGAGATCATCGATCGCGCCGGCTCCGTCGTGTCGATCGCCATCATGCGCAAGCAGGCCGAAGCCGACCTCGCGGAGAGCCGCGAACGGCTCGAACTCGCGCTCGAGGGCGGCGACCTCGGCATCTGGGAGTGGTACCCGCAGACCGGGCGCACGGGCTACAGCGCCCGCTGGGC
>CADEFD010000096.1:0-16789 GCA_902826515.1 uncultured Acidobacteriota bacterium | reverse complement strand
GAGGAGGCGCTGCGCGCGTCGCAGCAGATGATCACCACGATCATCGACACGATTCCCGTACGTGTCTTCTGGAAGAACCGCGACCTCGTCTACCTCGGCTGCAACACCGAGTTCGCGATGGATGCCGGCTTCTCGTCCCCGTCGGACGTGGTCGGGCGGGACGACTACCAGATGGCGTGGCGGGAGCAGGCGGAGCTGTACCGTGGCGACGACCGCAAGGTAATCGACAGCGGCGAGGCGCGGCTCTTCATCGAAGAGCCGCAGACAACGGCCGACGGGCGCACGGTCACACTGCTGACGAGCAAGGTGCCGATCCGCAACACCCATGGCGAGGTGACCGGGGTGCTCGGCACCTACCTCGACATCAGCACGCGCAAGCAGGCCGAAGAGGAAGTGCGCCGGCTGAACGCCGAACTCGAAGACGCCGTGCGCGCCCGCACCGCGGAGCTACGTGACAGCGAAGCCCAGCTGCGCGATCTTTTCGACGGCACGAGCGAGCTGGTCCAGAGCGTGGCGCCTGATGGCACGATCCTCTTCACCAACCGCGCCTGGCGCGAGACCCTCGGCTACAGCAGCCACGATCTGGCGTCGATGAACATCTTCGCGGTCATCCATCCCGATCACCGCGAGACGTGCGCCGACGTTTTCCGCCGCCTGCTGGAAGGCGAGGACGTCGGCATCTTCGAAACGGTGATGGTGGCAAAGGACGGCCGCGCCTGCGAGCTCGAGGGCAGCGTCACGGTCGGATTCGAACACGGGCGGCCCACCGTGACCCGCGGCATCTTCCGCGACGTCACGGCGCGCAAAGCCATGGACCGGGCGCTGCGGGAGAGCGAGGAACAGCACCGCCTGATGATCCAGAGCTCGCGCGACGCCATCCTCACCCTGCATCCGCCCGACTGGCGTTTCACCTCGTGCAATCCGGCGGCGGTCGAACTCTTCGGCGCGGCGGACGAGGCGGCGGTCTGCGCGCTCGAGCCGTGGGTGCTCTCACCCGCCGTGCAGGAAGACGGCCGCGACTCGACCGCCAGGGCGAACGAGATGATCGCCACGGCGATGGTCTCGGGCTCGCACGCGTTCGAGTGGATCCACCAGACACTCGATGGCTCGCCCTTCTTCACGACCGTGCTGCTCAGCCGCGTCGTGCAGAGCGGACAGGCGTATCTGGTGGTCACGATCCGCGACATCACCGTGCAGAAGCAGGCCGCCACGGCGATGCGCGCGCTCAACCAGAATCTCGACCAGCTCGTGATCGAGCGCACCGGCCAGCTCCGCGAAAGCGAGGAACGGTTCCGGCACCTGGTCGACTCGTCGCCGAACGCGGTGCTGATGACGGCGCCCGACGGCACGATCACGTTCGCCAACCGCCGCGTCGCGACGATCTTCGGCTACGAACCCGATGAACTGGTCGGCCGCACCGTGGAACTGCTGCTGCCCGAGATGCACCGCAGCGCGCATGTGGAATTCCGCGGCGAAGCGTTCCGCCATCCGCAGGCGCGGTCGATGGGCCGCGGCGACTATCTCTTCGCGCGGCGCAAGGACGGCACCGCCGTGGCCGTCGAGATCGGCCTGACGCCCATCGAGATGTCAGGCGGCCGCTTCATGATGGCCACCGTCACCGACATCACCGCCCGCAAGCGCGCCGAAGAGGCGGTAAAGCGGCTGGCCGCGTTCCCGGAGGTGAACCCGAATCCGGTCATGGAGCTCACCGGCGAGGGCGCGGTCACGTACACGAATGCGGCCGCCACGGCGCTGTCGCAAGGCCTGGGCCTCGCAGACGCCGGGCAGATGCTGCCGAGCGACACCCCGGCCATCGTGCGCGAGTGCCTCGCCACCGGCCGCGAACGCCTGCGACTGGAGCAGCGCTTCGGCAAGCGGGTGCTGTCGTGGTCGTTCTACCCGATCGCCGGGCGCGGCGTGGTCCACGGTTATGCCGCCGACATCACCGAGCGGCTGACGCTCGAAGATCAGCTCCGCCAGTCGCAGAAGATGGAAGCGATCGGCCAGCTCGCCGGCGGCGTCGCCCACGACTTCAACAACATCCTGTCGGTCGTGATGATGCAGGCCGAGGTCTCGGCGGCCGCGGAAGGCATCTCGAGCGAGGCGCTCGAAGGCCTGCACGAGATCCAGTCGTGCGCGGAACGCGGCGCCGATCTGACCCGCCAGCTCCTGCTCTTCAGCCGCCGCCAGGTGATGCAGCCGAAGAACCTGAACCTCAACGAAGTCGTGACCACGCTCGCCAGGATGCTGCAGCGCATCATCGGCGAAGACGTGCGTCTCGAACTGCACCTGCACACCGCGCGTCTCGCCACCCGTGCTGACGCCGGCATGCTCGACCAGGTGCTGCTCAACCTGGCCGTCAACGCCCGCGACGCCATGCCGAAGGGCGGACGCCTCCGCGTCGAGACGTGGGAAGAAGCGGTGGCCGACGACGCCGACCGCCCCTATCCGGACGTCCTTCCCGGCCGCTACGTGGGCATGAGCGTGAGCGACACCGGCAGCGGCATCGCGCCGGAGGTGCTGCCGCGCATCTTCGAGCCGTTCTTCACCACCAAGGAAGCCGGCAAGGGCACGGGCCTCGGCCTGGCGACGGTGTTCGGCATCGTGCGGCAGCACGGCGGCTGGGTCACCGTGTCGAGTGAACCCGGCCAGGGCACGACCTTCCGCATCTTCCTGCCGGCCACGGCCGACAGCGCCGAACAGGCCGGTGAACGCGCGAGGCCGGCGCCGCGCGGCGGCACCGAGACGGTGCTCGTCGTCGAAGACGAACCGTCGGTCCGGATGCTCGTGCGCGCGATCCTGCAGCGGCGCGGGTACACGGTGATCGAGGCGGCGAGCGGCGTCGAGGCCCTGAAACTGTGGGACGCCCATCGCGCCCAGGTGTCGCTCGTGCTCACCGACCTCGTCATGCCCGACGGGGTGAACGGCCAGGAACTGGCGCGCCGGCTGCGCGCGGACATGCCGGGCCTGCGCGTCGTCTTCAGCAGCGGCTACAGTCCGGAGATCGCCGGGCGCGAGTTGAAACTCGGCGACGGCGAGAACTTCCTGCAGAAGCCGTTCTCGGCCGACACACTCTCGGAGATCGTGCGGCGCGCCCTCGACACGCCGCCGGCCGCCGCCTGAGGCGCGGCTCAGAAGTAGACGCGGGCCCGCAGGTAGACGAAGTCGCGTTCGGCCAGGCGCGAGAGCGTATCGGCGCCGCGGCCGGTGAGCCATCCGGCCGACGCCTCGAGCCACCAGCCGTCACGCAGGCTCACGCCGCCCACGCCGCGCACGAAGGCGCTGCGATCGCCGGGGTTGTAGACGCCGAACACGCGCAGCCGGCGCGTCTCGCGTGCGAACGAGCGGTCGACCGACGTGACGAGCTGCAGATCGTGGCGATCGACGATGCCGGCCTCGCCGGGCCGCAGCCGGCGCGCGACGCCGAGCACCGTCGCCGAGACGCGGTAGTCGCCGGCCCGCCGATCGACGCCCACGCCGCCCTCCACGGAACGCGCGGCGAGTGCGGCGAAGCGATCGCCGGCCTGGAGCGTGTCCTCGACGTGCCAGGCCAGTTCCCCGCGCAGGCCCCAGGCGCCGCGCACGGTCTCGACGTCGCCGCCGACGACGGTGGTGCGCGGATGCACCGCGTCCACCGCCAAGGCACGGGCGCCGGGCACGAGCGGGCCGCCGGCAACATACAGCGGCACGGCCTCGAACCCGCGCCACGCCATGAGCGCCCAGTCCACGCGTCCGGCCGTGGCCGACAGGCGCGCCCCGCCCTGGCCGCTCGACGCGGCGAGGGGCGGGCGCACGCTGGATGTGACGACGGGCAGGCAACCCGCGGCCGCGCAGACCTCGCGGGGTGCCAGCGAAAACGGCGAGGTCGCCTCGCCCAGCATGTCGAAGGTGGCGGCCCGGAAAACCGGCACGTACACGCCGTCGAGCGT
Source organism: uncultured Acidobacteriota bacterium (assembly GCA_902826515.1). Classification (GTDB taxonomy): domain Bacteria; phylum Acidobacteriota; class Vicinamibacteria; order Vicinamibacterales; family UBA2999; genus CADEFD01. The sequence goes on along the minus strand of CADEFD010000096.1, from coordinate 12,860 downwards.
GGCCCCACCGGGCAGGAACACCCGCGCCCGCGCCAGGCCGACGGCCCGCCGCGCCTCGGCGCGGCCTTCCAGGAAGAAGCGCGTGACATCGATCGGATTGACCACATCGGTCGGCTGGAACTCGTCGAGCCGGCCCCACACCACCTGTCCGGCACCGGCCGTGAGCTCCACCGTGCGGGTGGACCAGGTGAGGGTGATCTCGTGCGGCTGCGCCACGGCCGCGCGCCGTGCGGTGCCGTTGCGCTCGCCCGCCAGTCCCTCCGCCCACGCGGCGGCCCGCACGGCCAGGCGCTCGCCGAACGTGACGCGGCCGTCGAGGAAGACGCGTCCGCGAAGCTCCACCGCGCCCGCGGGCAACGTGGACGCGCCGGGCGCATCGGGCACCGCATCGAACATGAGCGACGTGTAGCCGCTCAGCGTGGCCGCCGGCTGGGCCTCGGCCGCGTCCGCCGCGGCGAGCACACACAGGGCGCCGACGATGTTGAGCACGCGCCGGACCTTCATGCTGCCGGCGCGTCGCGCCTGGCCGCCGCGCCGTAGACGCGCGGGAAGCTCGCGATCACGGCGGGCACGATGAAGATCTCGGCGAGGAACGCCACCGCCATCGTGACCGCCAGCAACGACCCGAACCAGGCCGTGGGTTTGTATTCCGAGAACCACAACACGCCGAAGCTCAGGCTGTTGACGAGCGCCGTCGTGAGCGAGGCGCGGCCCTCGTCCATGGCGGCGCGCTCGACGGCCACGTCGGCGGCGGCGCCGTGCGCCGTCTCACGGCGGAAGCGGCCGATGAAATGAATCGTGTCGTCGTCCACGACGCCGAGCGCGACGCTCGCCACCATGATCGTGGCGACGTTGAGCGAGATGCCGATCCAGCCCATGAGGCCAAGCACCGCCGCCACCGGCACGACGTTGGCGACGATAGCGAGCAGCCCGAACTTCGCCGAGCGGAAGACCAGAAAGATGACGGCGAACACGGTGACGAACGCGGTGCCGAAGCTCGTCACCTGCGACGTCACGAGATAGTGGTCGAGGGTGGCGAAGATGCGGCCGGCGCCGGTGACGGTGGGTGTCACGTCCGACCCGGCAAAGGCGTCGCGGGCCAGGCGCTCGGCCTCGAAGATCTGCTCGAACACCACGTCCGAGCTCATCGACGCCAGTTTCACGGTGAGATGGGCGCGGCTGTAGTCGCTCGCCACCACCCGTTCGAGTTCGGTGCGGCCTTCGTCTGACAGTCCGAACACGAAGAGCTCCTGCGCGATGCCGCCCGGCGCCTGCGGCAGCGCGTAGGCCGCGTCGGCGCCGCCTTCGAGCTGCTGGTTGGTGCGCTTCACGTAGTCCACGACCGAGGTGACCTTGCGCACCTGCGGCTGGCGGCGCAGCGCCTCGGCCAGCTGGTCCATGCGCGCCATCACATCCGGCCGCGCGATCGACTCGGGCGGACCGTCGAGCATGACGTTGAAGCTGTAGATGCCGGCCAGCTCGCGGTCCATCAGGTCGGCCGACTCGTGCAGCGGATGCCCCGGCGCGAAGAAGTTCACGTGGTTGGTGTCCACACGCAGGCGCAGCACCCCGGTGACGGCCGCGACGAGCACGAGCGCGGTCACGACGAGCACCGGCGTCGCGTGCGTGAACGACCACCGTCCCAGGCGGCGCAGCGGCTCGAGCAGCCACGCTTCCTGCGGCGGCGTGTGGGTGTCGGGCCGCATCCACACGAGCACCGTCGGCACGAGCACGATCGACACCATCATGTCGACCATCACGCCGGTGGCGGCGCCGACGCCGAAGGAGTGCACGGCCACGACGTCGCTCGTCGCGAGCGACAGCAGGCCGAGCGCGGTCGTGGCGCTCGCTCCGAAGAGGGGGGTGACGAGATGGGAGATGGTGGACTCGAAAGCCCGCTGCCGGTCGCCGTGCTCGCGCATCTCCCGGTCGAAGTGCTGCACGATGTGAACGTCGTCGGCCACGGCCAGCACGACCACGAGCGGCGTCAGCATGCTCGTGAGCACGTTCATTTCGTAGCCGAGCAGCACGTAGAGCCCGAGCGTCCAGACCACGCTCACGCCGATGGCGAAGACGAGCAGGGCCACCTTGCGGACCGAACGGAACATCGCATATAGCGCGACGATCGTGATGAGGAGCACCGGCGGCGTCAGATCCTGCTGATTGGCGAGGGTGATGCGGTTGTAGGTCTCGCTGATCTCGAGCGGGCCGTTGAAGTAGGTCGTCAGACCGCCCGGGCGCGCCGTGTCGACGATGGCCCGGATCTGCTCGATGACCGCGCCGCGCACCGCGTCGATCCGCTCCTCGTCGGTGGAGATGACGAGCGCCGTCACGCGGCCGTCGGCCGAGACGAGATCCCCGCGCAGGAGCGGATCGTCGAGGGCGTCCCGGCGCACCGCGGCGGCGCCGGCCGCCGTCTCCATGCGATCGCCGACGAGCGGCGTGACCTCGATGCCGCCGTCGTCGCCGTCCTGCGGGGGCAACTGGCGCACGACGTTGGCCGTGGCCAGGCTCTGCACCCGTTCGATGAGCGGCAACCGGCCGATGTCGCGCGAGATCCGGTCGAGATATCGCAGGCCGTCCGGCGTGAACAGCCCGTCGCCCGCCACCGCGATGATGAGGACGCGGCCGCCGCCGAACTCGCGGCGGAAGCGCTCGTACTCGACGTACTCGGGGGAGTCCTTCGCGACCCAGGCGCTCAGGTCGTTGTTGATGTTGTTGAGGTTGGCGCTGCCGGCACACAGCACCGCGCCCGCGAGCACGAGGGCGGTGAGCGGCAGCCGCCACCGGTAGAGCAGCCGGGCCAGGCGCGCCGACGGGCTCACCGCGCGCCCTGCTCCAGTTCACGCCGGCTGAAGGCGGCCTCGGTCAGGCCGGTGTTGTAGCGGGCCTCGGTGACGACGAGCGTGGTGCGCGTGCGCGTCGCGTCGTTGGCCATCGTGGCATCCATCACCGTCCAGATGCCGTCCGGGCGCTCGAGCCGCGACACGGCGTATTGTTTCTCACGGTCGCCGCGGCGGTTGAAGACCTGGGCCTCGACGATGACGAAGGCGTCCTTGCGCACGAGCGACTGCACGCGGGGGTAACGCGCCCCGCCGTCTTTTGCGGCCGACTCGATCCGCCAGGCGGGATGCGCGGCGCCCTGCGCGTCGGTCCACGTCGCCGCGGCGTCGAGCATCCGGTAGGTGTAGTCGCTGAGCTTGCGGCCACCGATGTCTTCGTAGCTGAGGTCGCTGCCGACGAAACTTTCCTGCGCTTCGGCGCCGGCGATCCGCCGCACGCGGGCGAGCGCCGGCAGATAGAGGAACCGCTCGTCCTCCTGCTGCGCGTGTTCCCACACCAGGAAGCCAGTGCCGCGGATGTCGGCCGGGGCGAGGAACCGCACGAGCACGCGGTCGCCGCGGACGCCGGCGGCGGCGAGCGTGGTGATGACGAGCGTGCGCTCGCGGGCGCGGCCCTGACGATCGACGAGCCGCATCGTCATCGCCAGCCGTGAGTCGCGGCCGGTGTCACGGGTGTCGATGCGGGCGGCCACCCAGTCGGCGGTGCCCTCGGCCGGGCCGGCCGTCGACGGCTGCGTCCACGGCGCGGCGGTCACGACGAGACCGCAGGCAGCGATGAGAGTGACGAGCGGAGCCAGCCGGCACATGCGGCGGGAACGGGACGTCGGCACCTCGCGCGGACCCATGGGATGATTTTGTGAACTCTTTCACAAACTGTCAAACCCGAGTGTGCGCCGGGCAGCCCGGAGTCTCCCGGGCAGGATGAGCCGGAAGGGCCGGCGGCCGGCGCGCTGCCCGCGACTAGCGCAGGGTCTGCAGCTCGAGCAACTGCCTGCGGATCGTGTCGTCGAGGCCCTTTTCCTTGAGCCGGCTCCACAGGCGTTCGATGACGCGGGCGTCCACGAACCCGGGCACGGTCGTGCCCCACTGCTGCGCCGCGCGGAAGGCATCGAGCGCCTTCACGGCCTCTTCCGTATACACCGCCGCGTCAGGCCCCGTCAGCGCGAGCGCCTTCTCGTTCGCACGGTAGTAGCCCAGCGCATGCAGCATCAGCTTGAGCTGCAGCACGTCGCGTCCCATGAACTGTTCGAGGCGGCGGAACCCCAGCGTCTCGGTGGCCGTGTTGTAGATGCGCCGCAGTTCGCCGAGCGGCTCCGGATGTTCGCAGACGTTGATGTTCACGGTGATCTTGTCGGGACGCCGCGAGCGGCCCTGCCGCGGGTCGGCCACGACCACCGCCGCCGACTGCGTCTCGCCGTGCCGGCCATCACCGCCCAGCAGGTGTCCGGCGGTGAGCGCTTCGATCATGCGGTCGGCGAGCGTGCGCACCGAGCCCTCGCTCGCCTGGAAGGTGTCGGCGACGGCATCCACCACCGCGGGGCTCACGAGGGAGTTGCCCTGCACGGCGAAGGTCGCACCCTTGCGCATATGCACCCAGTCGCCCTCGGCCTCGGCGCCGTACTGGCGCTTGCCGGTCCACTGGGCGGTGCGTCCCTGCATGTCGATCACGCCCACCTGCCGGCTCTCGCGGCCCTCGTCGGCAGCGACCACCGCGTCCATGGCCTCCTGCGGCGAGGCCCCTTTCTGGATGCGGTCGAGGAGGTCGTTGCCATATTCGACGCGAGTGCCGCCCTGCGTGGCCACAGCGCCGACGCCGACGCGCACCCACGGCACGGCGTTCCCGACGCACGGATTCCGCGTGGTCACGATGACGCCGGTTTCGCCGGTGCGCGGATCGATGGCCACGATCGAGAAGGTGTGGAAGCTGATGTCGGGCCCGCGGCCCCAGGCCACGGGCTCCTGCGCCGCCGCCGGAGCGGCGAGGGCGAGGCAGAGTGCGAATGCCGCGGTGACGTGTGTGCGCATGAGAGATCCTGTCAGATGGGGCGGCGTTCGCCGGCACTCAGCTTGAGCGACAGCACGACGTAGTAGACCGGAAACACCAGCGCGAGCCACGACCATATGCCGCCGCTGCCGGGCAGGCGCCAGATCACCAGGGCGAGGCACACGCCCCAGATCGCGCCGAGTACGATCGTGGCCGTGCGCCAGGTGACCGTGCGCGATGGGTACACATACCGCAGCGGCACGAACACGAGCACGACGAGTGCCGCCAGGATCACGGCGTTGGCGGCCGTTCCGAGCCGCCAGTCCACGAGGTAGACGACGACGATGTTCCAGTAGGACGGGAAGCCGGTGAAGAAGTGGTCGGTCGTCGCCACTTTGGCATCCGCGCGGCTGAAGCCGTAGCCGCTGGCGATGAGCATGGCGGCGGCCAGCGGGATGGCGAGCGGCGCCGGCACGAGGCCGGCCTTCACGACCACGAGCGCCGGCACGAACACGTAGGTGAGGTAGTCGACCACGTTGTCGAGCGTGGCGCCGTCGAACCACGGCAGCCGCTCCTTCACGTGCAGGGCGCGGGCCAGCACGCCGTCGGTGGCGTCGATGATCGTGGCCAGCACCAGCCACAGGAAGGTGCCGCGCAGATCGCCGCCCTCGAGCGCGAGCACGGCGGCCAGTGCCGTGGCGGCCCCCGAGGCCGTGTAGAGATGCGCCAGCCAGGCCACGCGGGGTCTCAGCAGCCGCTACAGCCGGCGCACGGCGTGCGGGAAGCTGTTCCACACGGGCACGCCGCAGAAGTGCGAGCCTTCGGTGCAGCGCGGCGACACGATCTTGTTGCGCAGCACACACGGCGGACCGAGGAACCGGCCGAGGCGCGGGTGCACGTCCTGCACCTGGGCGATCTCGTCCATCGACGCCAGGTAGATCTCCTCCTGCGCGTTGAAGCAGGTGCGCAGCGTCCACTTGTGCTGCAGCGAGAGCAGACTGCCCGACTCGACGAGGCGCAGCGCCTTGGCGTTCGGCAGCAGATACAGCGCATATTCGAGCGGCACGCCGAGCTCGAGCAGCCGGTTCTTCGCCGCCCACGCCTCGGCAATCGCGCGTTCGTAGACAGCGAGCGCGCGCGTGTTCTGCCGCAGCAGCCGCGGCGTCACCACGTCGGGCGCCGCCGTGTCGGCGAACGTCATGAGCGGACGCGACGCCGGCACCATGCGGTGGCGCTGATCCTGCGAGTCGGCGGTGTGACTGAGCTTCTTCTCGAAGACGTAGGCCACGTGGTGCAGCGCCCGCATCATCGGCGAGTGGTGCGACACGTTCAGCATGTCCACCCGGTACAGGTTGCGGGCCGGGTTCATCACGCGGTCGATCGCCTCGTCGTCGGAGAGGTCATCGCCGTCGAGGCCGAAGGTGGCGCGCACGGCATCGCCCACGACACCCTCCGCATCCGACGACCAGTCGCGCAGGCGCGACACCCGGCCGCCGAGCCGCGCGTCGAACCCCGCCGCGAACACATCCCCGCCGGCTCTGGCCCGCGGAAACGACGCCTCGGGCAGCGCGTCGCTGCCGAGCGTCTCGAGGCCCACCTTCTCGAAGAACAGCGGGTCCACGGCCTTCACGAGATCGACCATCGCGCCGATGACGAGCTTCGCTTCGTGCGGCGTGTCGCCGGCGCTCAGCATCCGGTGCAGGCGGTGCAGCACGAGCCCGGAGACCGTGTGCACCATCGAGGTGAACGCGGCGATCGGGATGACGTAACGGGCCGTCTCGATGGCCTTCTTCTCGGCCTCGCGCTCGACCGCCTTGTGCCGTTCCGGGCTGTTCGACGGCCGCAGGTAGCGCAGCTCCTTGAGGATCGCCCAGGCGTCGTCCTTGAGCAGCGCCGAGAGCTCCGCGTAGTAGTCCCACGCGGTGAGCACCGACTGTTCGTAGACACGCAGCGCCTCGCCCGAGATCGGCGGCACGAACGCCCGCGGCTCCTTGAGCTTCACGTAACGCTGGCTCGACTGCTCCGAGTTGTAGAACGGATAGGCGTGCAGCACACTCCAGACGAACTGGCGCGAGATGTTCTCGAGGCCGAACTCGAAGTGGGCGTGCTGGAAGACGGTGTGGTGCCCGCCCTCGAAGGTCAGCGGCCCGATCGAGTCGCGCTGCTTGTCGGTCACTTCAGCCGTGTCGACGACGCGCGGCGAATAACAGGTGCGGGCGGCGGCGATGGCGCCGTCGTACGGCACGGCCGGGGCGCTGCGCAGGGTGATCTTCGGGGCGTCGGTGGCGAGGGCCAGCGAGGGCATGGGACTGCCTATTCTAGCGGCAGAGGACCGCCCGCCCACGGGCTCGGGTATCATGAAGGGGCGTTCTTCCAGCTCGTCCCGACGCGGGGCGCCGGCACGGCAGCCCGCGACGCCGCACGCTCCCCACCTCCCCGGCGGGGCCGCCCGGCGCCGCTCGCGTGCATCATCGTGCGGCGCTGTCCGTGGCGGTGACGGCCACCACGCGGAGTTCATGTCCGGCCACACGCCCCCTCACGGCGCCGCTCGTCATTCGTCCGCCGACGCCGCCGCGCTCGCGGCGCTCGTCGTCGTGGCGCTGCTCGGCTTTGCCACCTCGCCGCCCGACGGCGGCTTCTGGTGGACCGACGCCCCGCGCCACGCCCTCGACGGCGCTTTCATCCTCGACCTGCTGCGCGACCTGCCCCTCGCCGATCCGGTCGGTTACACCTACGAGTACTACCTGCGCTACCCGGCGCTCACGGTGCTGTTCTATCCGCCGCTGCTGCACATCGTGCTGGCGGCCGCCTATGCGATCTTCGGTGTCTCGGCGATCGTCGCCGCCGGCGTCGAGGCCGTGTTCCACGGCGGCCTGCTCGTCGCCCTCTTCATGCTGGCGCGCCGCTGGCTGCGCACGCCCTACGCGCTCGGGGCGGCGCTGCTCGCCGGGGCAGGACCGGAGCTGCTCGTCTGGGCGAGGCAGATCATGCTCGACGTGCCGGCCTACGCGTGGGTGGTCGCCTCGGCCGTGGCCTTCGTGCGCTGGCTCGACACCGATCGGCCGGCGGCGCTCACCGCCGCGGCGGCCCTGCTCGTGGCGGCGATCTACACGAAGTACAACGCCGGCTTCATCCTGATTCCCTACGCCCTCGCGGCCGCCTCGGCGCGCGGCTGGACGTCGCTCCTCAGCCGCCGCGTGCTCGCGACGGCGGCCGTCTGCGCCGCGGTGCTCGTGCCGGCGGCGGTGCTGCTCGTGACCTTCGGCGGCGCCAACATCGCCTCGGTCGTCGGCAGCCAGACGACGGACCTGCCGCGCGCGTCGCTCGCCGCCTGGACGTTCTATCCCGACGCCCTGCCCGGCCAGATCGGCTGGCCCACGATCGCCCTCGCCATCTGGGGCGCCGTGGTGCTGCGGCGCATGCCGTCGTTCACGCAGCCACATCGCGTGTTGATCCTCGCGTGGGCCGTGGTCGCCTACGTCGTCTTCTCGTTCATCGCGCTGCGCGAGGTGCGCCACTCGCTGATGCTGCTCGCGCCGGTGGCGGTGCTGGCGATGACGGCGCTGCAGCACGCCGAGCGGCGGGTCGGCCGCGTGGCGCAGATCGCCGCGCTGACACTCGCCGTCGGCACGACCGCCTGGGGCATGTTCGGCCGTCCGGCGCCGGCGGTGGTGGGCCACGCGGCGGCGGCGCGCATCGTGGCCGCCCTCGCTCCGCGCGACGCCAACGTGCTTTTCTCCGGCTACCGCGACGGCAACTTCATCTTCGCGATGCGCAGCCTCGGGGCCACCGCCCGCACGGTGCGCGCCGACAAGCTGCTGCTGCGGATGTTCATCGCCCGCGAGCGCGGCGTCGAGGACCGCGGCTACGACCGCGCGGCGCTGCTTGGCCTGCTGCAGAAACACGGGCTGCAGTACATCGTGGCGGAAGACGACTTCTGGACCGACCTGCCGTCGCTCAAGACCCTCGACACCCTGCTGCACGACCGGACGCTCTTCCAGGAGATCGCGCAGGTGCCGGTCGAGGCCAACGCCGGCTCCTCCACCACCGCCCTGCGGGTGCTGCGATACCTGGGCCCGATGGATTCGCCGCCGGCGCCGCTGACCCTGGAGATGGTGGGTCTCGGCCGCACAATCTCTGAAGAACCGCGCTGAACCGGCACCGTCGCCCTGCCGTACGGCAGGGCTGCAAGGCTCGGCCGTGAAATAATCCAGCCCATGAGCTGGTCGCCCGGTGGCCCTCCACATCGAGCGACGCCGGGGTCCTGGCGTACGCCCGCGTTGTTCTTCCTCGTTGCCGTCGTCCTCTACCTGCCGGGGATCTGGTGGGGCATGCCGTACGACGCGCCGCTGCGCGCGCGGCCATGGGGCTGGGACGAACTGGCGCCGCTCCAGAGCGTCACCGAAGTGTGGGGCGTCTTCTTCGCGAAGAACCCGTCGTTCAATCCGCAGTACCCGCTCATGCAGAACATGGTGCAGGCGGTACTCGTGCTGCCCTACATGCTCGGGCTGTGGCTCACCGGCGGCCTCTCGACGCCCGGCCCGACCTATCCGTTCGGTTTCACCGATCCGGCCGCGTCCCTGGCCATGACCACGCTGCTCTCGCGTTTTGCGAGCGTGTTGATGGCAGCCGGCACGGTGGTGGCCGCCTGGCGCACCGCCAGTGTGCTGTGGGACGAGACCACCGGCCGCATCGCCGCCATGTTCGTGCTCACGATGAGCCCGATGTTCTTCTTCGGCAAGACGAGCAACGTGGACATGGGCGCCCTCTTCTGGACGGCGATGGGCCTCATGGTCTTCGCCGAAATCCTGCGCGAGACGCTGACGACGCGCCGCGCCATCTTCATCGGCGTCTGTGCGGCGTTCGCGCCGGCGACGAAAGATGCGAACTACTCCGTCTTCCTCGTTGCGGGCCTGATTCTGACCGCCACGCACCTGTCGCGCGCGCGGCGCGACGGCGTGACCCGGGCGGAGGCCCTGCGGCCGCTCGCCATCGGCCTCGTGACCGCTGTCGCCTGCTACGTCACGGCGAGCGGGCTCGTCTTCCGGCCGAGCCGCTTCATGGCGCACCTGCAGTGGATTACAGACTCCGGCCTCGACGTGCCGATCCGGTTCCCGGACACCCTCGTGGGATACGTCGGCCTCGGCGGGCGGATGCTCGAGGTCATCACGGAGTGCCTGGGCGGTCCGGTGGCGGCGCTCGCCGCGGCCGGCCTGGCCCTGTGCATCGTGCGCGACCGCCGGGCGGCGCTCTGGGGTCTGCCCGCCATCGGCATCCCGCTGCTGGTCATCCTCCCGGCCCGTTTCGTCTTTCTGCGGTTCCTGCTGCCGGTGGCCTACGTGCTGGCGATCTTCGCGGCGGCCGCCGTGAGCGCGATGTGGCGCGCCGAGTGGAAGCCGCTGCGGGCCCTCGCCCCGGCCTGCCTGGCGGTGGCGGCCGGCTGGTCGCTGCTGCACGGCGCGGATTTCGTGCAGCAGATGATCTTCGATGCGCGGTACGACGCCGGCGCCTGGCTGCACGCGCACGCCCGTCCGGGTGACCGCATCGCCTACTTCGGGCGCTCGGCACAGCTCCCGGTGATCGAGGCGGGCGTGACGGTGGTGCCGCGGAAGGAGAGCCTGCACGCGGCCGGCGAGCCGGATCCCGAATTCGTGCTGCTCGAGAGCATGACCTTCTACGCGGATGCCGACCGCGATCAGGACATCCCGCCGGACGCCGACCGCGAGCTGCGGGCCGGGCCGGAGTACCGCGAGGTGCTCGACGTGCAGAGGCCGGCCTGGTTCCGGCCGCGCGCCATCTGGTTCTTCAATCCGCGCGTCGAGATCTTCGCGCGCGCCGACGTGACCGCTGAACGCGGCCTGGTCAGCCGCTAGCGGACGGCCGCGGCGGCGTCACGACGCGACAGCCAGCGCATGACGTAGCGCACGAACCGCTCGTTGTTCGTGCCGGCCCAGGCGAGCCCGGTGGGCGGTCCGCCGGCTACGGGGTCGGCCGTCAGCAGGTGTGTATCGCCGAGCACCACGACACGGCCGCGTCCGCGTTCGAAGGCAATGGCCTGCGCCAGGCCGCCCACTGGCTGGCCGGTGGTGGGCGGATCGCCCGCCCGGGCCACTTCGGTGGCTGACGCGCTCAGGCGCAGCAGCACGGCCGCCCCGGGCGGCGGCTCGAGCGCCTGACCGCCGAAGGTGACCACGCGGTTCACGGGCGGCGCGTCGGGGAATCCATCCACGATGGGATGGCCGCCGAAGAGGCCGTTCTCGCGCGAGAACACGAGGTTCGCGGGCGTGCCTTCCGAATGCCCGACGTCCACCACGAGCCGCGCCCGCATCCCGACGCCAAGGCGCGCCGCCAGGCCCTGGCTGCCGCGCGCCACCGGCGCCTCGTCGGCCGCGAGCAGCAGCGAGCCGCCGTTTTCGACCCACTGCAGCGTCGTCTCGATTTCCTGCGTGATGAGGCCGTCGTCGTCGAAGAACGACAACCCGTCGAGGCCCGCCGCAGCGGCCGAGCGCCGCAGCACGCCGAGCACGCCGAGAGGATTGGCGACGACCGCGATCTTCGCGTCCACGAGCACCTCGGCGCGGGTCGCGTTGCCATCGCGCAGCCGCCTGAAGCCGTCGGCCTCGAGGAGACCGGCAAAGGCGCGCAGCCGGCCGGTGCTCGTGCCGTCGTTCCAGTGCGCGGCGTCGATGAGCACCGCCGGCGCATCGCCCGTCCACAGCGGCCGCTCGATGGCGCCCGCATACGGCAGGCCTGGACGCTCGGCGAGGCCGCGCCAGATCGCCAGCCCGGTGCCTGCCACGACCAGCAGCACGCCGAGGCGTCGCAGGGTGCGTCTCATCGCGCCACCGGCGGATGTGTCACTCGTCGTCGCCGCCGCGGACGTGGTACCGCGAGTATTCGTCGAGGTAGGTCAGCGAGGTGAGCGCCTGCATGCGGTCGAGGAACAACACGCCGTCGAGGTGATCGGTCTCGTGCTGGATGACCCGGGCCGGGAAGTCCTCCGCCTCAATCTCGACCGTGCGCCCCTGACGATCGAGCGCCTTGACCACGATCTTGTGGGCGCGCGGCACGCGGCCGCGGATGTCGGGAATGCTCAGGCACCCCTCCCAGCCCTCGACCACCTGGCTGTCGGCCGGGGTGATGACGGGGTTGATGAGCACGCTCGCCTCGGCGTCGTCGCCGCCGTCGAGCATGGCGACGAAGATGCGCAGCCCCTCGTGCACCTGCGGGCCGGCCAGGCCGACACCGCTGTATTCGTGCATGGTGTCGATCATGTCGTCGATGAACTTCTGGAAGCGCGGGTCCTTGATCTCCGAGCGTTCCACGGACCGGGCCTTCTGGCGCAGCACCGGATGGCCCATGCGCGAGACCTTCAGGATGGACATGCCCGTCAGTACAACAGACTCCCCGGCCGCTGTCCACCGGACGTCCCCAGCGGTCCATCTGGATGGTGGCGCCGCGGTCGCGCGGGTGTAGACTCACGGCCGGTTCGACCGGCCGTTCTTCGGAGGGATACACGTGAAGACACTCGCGCGCCCGCTGGGTCTCGTCGTCATGCTGCTCGCCGCCTTCGCCACAGGGCGGGTCGAGGCACAGGTCTACCCGAACGCGAAGACGGGTGGCAATTACATGCACAACTACTACTTCGCGCCGGCGGCGAGCAGCACGCCGTGGTGGCCGTCGTGGTCCCCGGACGGCAAGCGCATCGCCTTCGCGATGGACGGCTCGATCTGGTCGATCGAGGTCGGCGGCTCGGTGGCGAAGGAACTCGTCTACTCCGCCCGCGAATACCTGTCGATGCCCGAGTACTCGCCCGACGGCAAGTGGCTCGCCTACACGGCCGACGACGACGCGAAGAGCATCAACCTGCGCCTGCTGAATCTCGCCACCGGCGCGTCGGTGGATCTCACGACCGGGCCGCACGTGAACCACGAGCCGGCCTGGTCGCCCGACGGCAAACGCCTCGCCTACGTCTCGACGGCGCCGAACGGCTACTTCAACGTCTACGTGATGGACATCGTGGACGGCAAACC
>CADEFD010000095.1 GCA_902826515.1 uncultured Acidobacteriota bacterium | reverse complement strand
TCGGCACGCCGAACTTGTTGTCGCGCAGGCCGGTCGAGATGTGCGGATGGCTCTCGGCGTCGATGTCGGGATTGACGCGCAGCGCCACCCGGGCCCGCACGCCCTTCGCGGCCGCGATCCGGTCGAGCCGGTCGAGTTCTCCCGGCGACTCGACGTTGATGGCGTGGAAGTCGAGCGCCACGGCCCGTTCGAGTTCGGCGGCCGACTTCCCCACGCCCGTGAAGACGATCTCGCGCGGCGTGAACCCGCAGCGCAGGGCCACATCCACTTCGCCCATCGAGTTGGCGTCCACGTGGCTGCCGAGGGCGCGCATCAGGCGCACGATGGCCAGCGTGGAGTTGGCCTTGAGCGCGTAGTGGATGGCGTGCGGCCGGCCGGCGAACGCCTCGTCGAGCGCCCGGTACGCCTCGCGGATGGCCGCCGCGCCGTAGACGTAACAGGGGGTGCCGAGCGTCCGGGCCACGTCCTCGACGGACACGCCGTCGACGGTGAGGCCCCGCGTGGGGTGCTGGGAGAAGGGTTCGGACACGGCGGAAAGCGTTCGATGATACCGTGAACCGGCGGGGCGAATCGAGGGCCGAAGGCCGCCCACTAGTGATATTCTGGCGCCCGAACCCCGCCGATTCCTGCCGATGTCACTTGACGCCCCGTCGGCCGAGCCCGACGCCATCGATACGCTGATCCAGCGCTGTCTGTCGGGCGATCAGGCCGCCTGGGAACAGATCGTCCGGGCCAACCGGCGGCGCGTCTTCAACATCGCCTACAAGTTCACCGGCCGCCACGACCTCGCCGAAGACCTGACGCAGGACGTCTTCGTCAAGATCTTCAAGTCGCTCGACACCTTCGACCGCCGCGCCAACTTCCAGACCTGGCTCGTCAGCGTCAGCCGCAACCTCTGCATCGACCACTACCGCAGCGTGCGGAAGGAACGCGAGGCCATCGACCGCGACGTCGATCCGGGGGATCTGGCGCCGGTCGCCAACACGACGAGTCCCTACCAGTCGCTCGAGCAGCGCGACCGCGCGTCGCTGCTGCGCCGCGGCCTGGCGGAGCTGGCGCCGACGCTCCGCGACGCCGTGCTGATGCGCGACCTGCAGGAGATGACCTACCAGGAAATCGCCGACAAGCTCGGGCTTCCCGAAGGCACCGTGAAGTCGCGCATCAACCGCGGACGCAACGAACTGGCGCGGCAGATCAGCCGTATTCGCGACAGCGACGACAAAGCCGTCGCGGCACGCACGACGGGCGGCGGCCCGGATCCCCGCCGAAGCGGAGTGGCAGGATGAACTTCACCATCGACCGTTCGAACGACGTGGCCATCGTGCGCCTCGACGAGGCGCGCCTCATGTACCCGCTGCTCGCCGACTTCGCGGGCGCCGTCACGGGCCTGCTCGACGGCGGAGACCGCAAGGTGCTGCTCGACTTCTCGAAGGTGACCTACGTCGACAGCGCCACCATCGGCTGCCTGATGGACCTCTACCGCCAGGCCAGCGGCAAGGGCGGGGCGCTCAAGCTCGCCGGCGTGCAGAAGCGCGTCGAGACGATGCTCACGATGACCGGCGCCCACAATTTCCTCGCGCTCCATGCCGACGAGGCCTCCGCGCTCGCCAGCTTCGGAGGCTAGACGACCATGCGCACGATCACGACGACCTCAGGCGTGACCATCGAGCTCGACGGCGACCTGCTCGCCGTGCTCGAAGCGCTCTTCAAGACCGTCTGGCTGAACCCCGACGACTATTCCTACGAACACACGGTGCGCGAGATCCAGCACCTGCTCGGCCAGCTCAGCGAGGCGGAATGCCGCCAGTACCTGAGCGAGGCGATGTTCATGAGCTTCACGCGCTACGAGAACGACCGCCTCGACGGCGTGATGAAGAAGCTCGACACCTCCGAACCCTAGGCCTGCCTGCGTCCGATGTCGCTCAATCACCTCGCCGAACGTTTCACCTGTTCATGGCCGTGGTCCACGGCCATCCTGCTCTGCGATGGCCGCATCTCGTGCGGCTGCTCCGACCCCTACGCGAAGCGGGTCATGGGCGACGTGCGGCAGGGCTCGCTCGAATCGGTGTGGCGCGGGTCGATCGCGACGGAGCTGCGGGCCGACATCAACGCCGGCGGCTCGTGGTTCTGCGGCGACTGCCCGCTCAAGGAACCGCTGGCCGAAGGCCAGCCGGCGCCGGTGCGCGACCTGAACGTGGGCCCGCTGCCGAACCGCCTGTATGTCGAGTGCACGGCCGCCTGCAACATCTCCTGTTTCCAGGCCTGCTGCGCGCCTGAAACCGGCATCACGCGCACCCGTCAGGCCGGCATGCTCGACTTCGACGTGTTCACCCGCGTCATCGACGAAGCCGGGCCGTCGCTCGTGCGCGTGGACTTCTTCAACTACGGCGAAGCCTTCCTGCACAAACGGGCCGTCGAGATGTGCGAGTACATCAAGACGAAGTTCCCGCACATCTACCTCTACACGAGCACCAACGGCGGCGCCCTGAACGAAGAGAGAGCGCGGCGGCTCGTGCACTCGGGCATCGACGAGGTGACCTTCTCGATCGACGGCGCCTCGCAGGCGGTGTACGAGAAGTACCGCCAGCGCGGCAAGTTCGACCTGGCGACCGCCAACATGCGCGCGATGGCCGAAGAGAAGGCCCGCCACGGCCGCGACGTGCCGCAGATCAACTGGCGCTACATCCTCTTCAAGTGGAACGACTCCGACGAGGAGATGGAAAAGGCGCGGGCGATGGCAGCGGAGTTCGGGGTCGATCGCCTCACGTGGGAGATCACCGACCACCCCGAAGACAGCTTCTCGCGCCGCTTCGCACCGGGCACGCCCGACTTCGAGCGGATCAAGCACGAGGTCTGGGATCAGTCGGGACTCGGCAACGCCATTCCCGGCGCCACGCCGCGGGCCGAAATCGCCGTGCGCGCCGCCGCCGACGTGCTCTCCGGACTCGCCGGCGAGACGCTGGTCATCCAGACGCACGTGAAGAACCTCTCCACGCGCCCGTTCCGCAAGGTGGCGAGCTACGGCCGCCGTCTGGTGCGCCTCGGCGCGCAGCTCGTCGGCCCGGACGGCACGCTCCTCAACCGTGATCACGCCCGCGCCTGGCTGCCGGATGACATCCCGGCCGGCGGCGCCGCGGACGTCACGATCGAAGTCCCCCTCCCCGCGACGCCCGGCCGCTACGCGCTCAAGTTCGACCTCGTGAGCGAGGGCATCGACTGGTTCGAGAAAGCCGGCTCGCCGACGACGACACGCGACGTCGTCGTGCAGTAACGCGCGGCCGTGGAAGCTGCCGGAGCTGTGGACGCCTTGCCCGCGGCTGGTCAGGGCAACGCGCCCACAAGCTCCTTGGAAACCACAGAACGGTTTCCACAGCTCCCACAGCCTTCCTCCTCTTCTGCATTTTTCTCCGGAATGACCGAGCGACTGTAGAGCACGTCGATCGCCCAGACGAGGTCGAACGGCGTGCCGTCCCAGACCTGCAGATCGAGACCAACATTGGGCAGCGGCGGAACCTTTTCGGCGGGAAGGGGTGCCGAAGGGCTTGACGGAATCGGGATGCCGCTCGGTGCGATGAACTCGAACTGGCGGTCACCGGTACTTTGGACTACGAAGCCGCCCTCGTGCACGGCGCGGTGGTGCCGCCGGCACAGAAGGACGAGGTTGTCCACGCTGGTTGCTCCGCCATTCGCCCAGGATTCGATGTGATGGGCATCGCACCGGCGAGCCGTACAACCCGGGAAGCGGCAGCCCGTGTCGCGCGCGGCGAGCGCGCGGCGAATCGAGGGCGGAATCGTGCGGGTCTTCCGCCCTACATCGAGCACGCCGCCGGAGGCATCGTGGGCGATGCGCACAACGGATGCATCGCAGGCCAGTCGCCGCGACGTTTCCGCGGAAACGTGGAGGGCGCCGTGATCCACCTCGATGGCCGCCTCCTGACCGCCGGCGTTCGGCGTTTCCGCGGAAACGTGGACTACCACCTGATACCGGTCACCCGCACTACCGGCATCCAGACTCGAGGACAGAGCCGTCTCGGCAATGAGGGCGAGGGCATCGGCCCTGCGCTGGGCGTGATTCACCTCGTCCGCCATGCCACCGTCCTTCGCCGCCGACACCGAGTCTCGGAGCAGCACGTCTGCAGCCGCCTCGATGGCGCGCTGCACCAGAGCGCCGACCTCGGGCGTGAGGCGACCGCGAATCACCACCATGCCGTCGTCGTCCACCCAGGTGGAGAGGCTGCGCGCAAGATGCCGCGCCTCGTCCGTGGGGCGGTCAGATACCGCGTCCACGCGGCGCCACCCGCGCACGAACCGTTCGACGTGTGCGGCCGTGCCGGACAGGGCGAAGTCCACGAGCGCCTGCTCGTTGTCTGGCGTGGCCGCGCGCGTGAGGGCGCGCACCTTGGCGTACGAGAGCCGGCCGCGCTGCATCTCTGCGCTCACCCGCGGCAGCGCCGGCAGCGCCCGCGCCACGCGCACCTTCTCGCGCGCGGCGCCCAGGTCGATGCCGGTGCGCCAGTGTAGCCAGTGCGCGCACGAGAGGAAGCCGGTGTTCCAGCCGTTGCGCGCGTCGAACTCCGCGAGCATCACGAGCAGTTCGTAGGTGGCGGCATGGATGCGTCCGGCCAGCGCTGCGATGGATTCGCCGAGTGCGTGTGTGTCGTCCGCGGGTGAGGCGGCGACGACGCTCGGGGCGAGGACCGACGTTTCAGCGAGGGATGCGGCGTGCATGGCGCATCCTAGCAGCGCAGTTTTTGCACGCGGAGGATGGCGCACGCGGGGCGAACGACACGCGATCCATCTTCGGCGCCGGCAGACGTAACGTTCGTGGCGCAACGGAATCCGTAGCGCGTCACATATGCGGCCGACGCAACGGTCCGGAGATTTTCCACGGCGCTCGCCGGAACCTGTCAATCGGAATCGCCAGTCAGAATGGAGCGAACGACACGCCCACGAACGGACGAAAGCGGCGTCGAGTTGCCACCTGGCTGAATAGTTCCTGAGCGCCAGTCAGCTGGCCGACAGCGCCAAGGACGTCCTTGGCTACTGGCTCGGCTTCGCTGACATCCAGGCTGACAGCACCGGCAGTCAGGATGGCTCTCCCGAATCGCCAGCTGGCACCGAGATACAGCCGTTCGCCAACATCGGTGAGTCCAGTCCCGAGGGTGAGGCTCGGAATCGCGCGCCAGTAGGTCCCGACCCGCTCTCGTGACGAGAAGTCGTAGCTCATGAATGCCGTAAGGTCAGCCGGTGGCTTTGCCGAGTTGAGCTTCTTGAAGAGGTCCACGCTGCCTGAACCTGCAGCAGCGGTCGCGGCCGGCTCGAACCTGGGCTCCTCACCACTTCGGTATACGGCCCCTGCGTGGAACGTCAACGGGAGCGTCGAGTGAACGAGGAACTCGATGACGATCAACTCAGTGGCACCAGCCCCGGAGGCACGGTCTGTTCCGGAAATGGTCGTGGTGACGATGCGCCCAGCAGCCCCAAACTTCACAGGACGCGTGACACCGTTTACGCTGTATCCGGCCAACGTCACGAATGAGTCGAGACGGCCCTGGACATCGCGGTGCACGGCATTCGTGCCATCGAAGACGGCGTAGTTCTCGCTCCGCCAGATTTCAGTCGTGACACGTTCACGAAGCCCGGCAACCAGCTCGAGGTCCGCATTGGTCGCGGTGATGTCGCCTGGTAACTGGAGCAGGTCGGCCGGAGTCAGCACGAATGCCCGGTAGCGAGCCAGTCTCTCGGTGACTCGGGCATCCACGTCCCGAAGCGCGCCGCGCCAGGCCTTGACAGCGTCGATGAAGCGCTGCTCCTGGTCCAAGGAACGTTGTGGGGCGACACCGACGGTCGGATCGACCGAGCCGAGAGCGCGGAGGCCCACGGCCTGCTTCCACAACCGCTCCAGATAGACGTAGCTGTCGAGCACTGTCTCTACGGTGTCTAGCTTCACGGCGAACTTGAGGTGATTGGCGTGGGTGACCTTGACCCGCAGGGACGTCTTCTCGGTGATGCGGCGCGCCGTCTCCCTCGGAGACCGATCTCTGCGGCCCTTGCCGACTGGCCAGTTCGTCGCAGCGATGAACCGGTCGTCAATCCGGTAGCGACACGTCGCATCCGTCACGAACTGCACAGTCATCACACAGGCGTCATCGGTGCAGTCGTAAACCGGCGGCGTGTCAGGACAGAGGCTGGTGGCCGCAGGCTGGGCCGCCACCTGCTGGACGGTCGCTACCGCAAGAACGAACAAGGTCAGAATTGCACGCATCGTGGCTCCCTCGACGTCGCTTCGTACATTAGACGGCCCTGGGCGCTGGTTTCCGGCCGCCCCGACAACTCGAGCAACGCTGCTAGAATCCACGGCGCGTGGCCAAGAAGCAGCCGTCCCCCAAGCCGAAGCCTGCGAAGGCGAAGCCCACCTCATCCGTCGAGTCGCCGGCGTCCTACACCCATCCGGACCAGCGGGTGGCCATGCGGCCCGACATCGGCACGCAGGACAAGTTCCGCAAGAAGAAGCCGCCGGTCACATGGCGCTACGATTCATCCCTCTCCCCCGCCCTCGACTGGGACGGACAGAACGGCGCCCGCGAGCTCGGCGAATGGCTGCTGGCGCGCATCTCTGAGGCGGCAGCCCTGCCGGCGCCGCACCGCTTCGCCACGCCGCAGCAGTTCCTGGGCGGGAGCGGCGCCGTGCTGGCCACCGTCCAGTCTCTCGAAGACGCGGTCGCGCACCTGAAGCGCCTCGGCGCGCCGTTCCTGACGTGGACCGGCAAGGCCGAGCGGCTGTCGTTCGACGTGCCCACGATGCCGCTCTTCGTGCACGAACGCCTGTCCACGGAGGCGATCGTCGAGACGCTCATCGGCCACAAGAAAGACAAGCAGCAGTCACTCTTCGATCTCTTCGGCGACCCGCAGCACTCGATTGCCGACCAGGTGATGCGTGCCTACCAGCATCAGGACAAGTGGGTGAACCGCATGATTCTGGGCGATTCACTGGTGGTGATGAACTCGCTGCTGCAGTACGAGGGCCTCGGCGGGCAGGTGCAGATGATCTACATCGACCCGCCCTACGGCGTGAAGTTCGGCAGCAACTTCCAGCCGTTCGTCAGGAAGCGCGACGTCTCGCACAACGACGACGAAGACCTGACGCGCGAGCCCGAAATGGTGAAGGCGTATCGCGACACGTGGGAGCTGGGCCTGCACAGCTATCTCACCTACATGCGCGACCGCCTGCTGATGGCGCGGGAGCTGCTGACGCCGAGTGGCAGCGTGTTCGTGCAGATCAGCGATGAGAACCTCCACCATGTTGTCGAGTTGCTGGATGAAGTATTCGGCGCCGAGAACAAGCAGCACATCATCGCGTTCAAGAAGACCGGATTCGCCAGCGATAGAGCCCTTTCAACAACACACGACTACTTGGTGTGGTACGTGAAAGACAAGGCGGAGGCGCAGATCGGAAAAGTGTTCGCTGAGCGGGAGCTGAGCACCGAGGAGCTCGGCTTCTACGATCACGTGGAGCTTCCGGACGGCACACGTCGCCCGCTGACACGTTCGGAAGCTGCCCTGGGCGCGGCAGTGAGAGACGTCGGGCGGGTATTCAGCAGGAACCCGATGGTGTCGCCGGGATGGCAGGATAGCCTTGGGTTCGCTATCGATTTTGACGGTTCGTCGTTCAAGCCCCCGAGCAACCGGCATTGGGCGACTCACGCGGAGGGCATCGAGCGGCTGCGGCAGAACCGAAGGCTCGCAGTAAAGGGCAATACACTTCGCTTCGTTCGGTTCTTCGACGATTTTCCTCTGCAGCCTGTTGGAACAGTGTGGCACGACACGGGAGTAGGCGGATTCGTCGGCGACGGTCGGCTCTACGTGGTGCAGACAGACACGCGTGTGATCGAGCGTTGCATCCAGATGACCACCGCCCCTGGCGACCTTGTCCTCGATCCCACGTGCGGCAGCGGCACCACCGCCTACGTTGCTGAACAGTGGGGACGCCGCTGGATCACCATAGACACGAGCCGCGTGCCGCTCGCTCTTGCCCGCCAGCGTCTGCTGACCGCGACCTTCGACTACTACGAGCTGAAGGACCCGTCGCGCGGGCCGGCCGGTGGCTTTGTCTACAAGCGCAAGCAGAACAAGAAGGGCGAAGAGGTGGGCGGCATCGTGCCGCACGTCACGCTCAAGAGCATCGCCAACGACGAGCCGCCGGATGAAGAGGTGCTCGTCGATCGGCCAGAGAAAGACACGAAGGTTGTGCGTGTCAGCGGCCCGTTCTGGGTGGAAGGCACGATTCCCACGCCGGTGGACTGGGACGGCGACGGGCAGGACGACTCGAGCGCCGAGGCGTCGAAGGAATACGGCTCGTTCGTGGACCGGATGATCGAGGTATTGCGGCGGTCGCCGGTTCTGCATGTGGGCGGTGGCAAGTCTGTGGCGCTGCACAACGTGAGGCCACCAGCCAAGGCGCTGTCGCTTTCCGCCGAGGCGGTCGTGGACGCCGACGCCGCGGAGCCGTCACCGGTGGCGTTCGTGTTCGGGCCCGAGAACGGCGCGGTGAGCGAGAAGCTGGTGAACAGCGCGCTCACCGAGGCGCGCATGAAGGGTTACACGCACCTCTACGTGGTGGGCTTCGCGGTGCAGCCGCACGCGCGCACACTCATCGACCAGGCCGAACCGGTGGCCGGCATCCCATCCACGTACGTGCAGGCGACGCCGGACCTGATGATGGGCGACCTGCTGAAGAACATGCGGTCGAGCCAGATCTTCAGCGTGTGCGGACTGCCAGAGATCAAAGTGCACAAGGCGAAGCCGGCGACGCCGGATGGCCCCGCGCGCTTCCAGGTGGAGCTCATCGGCCTCGATACGTTCGACCCGGTCACGATGACGCCCGAGGGCCGCGCCGGCAATGACGTGCCGGCCTGGTTCCTCGACACGAACTACAACGAGCTGTCGTTCCACGTGTCGCAGGCGTTCTTCCCGCGCACGGGCGCCTGGAACGACCTGCGCAAGGCGCTCAAGGGCGACTACGACGACAGTGTGTGGGACCACCTGGCGGGTACGCTCAGTGCGCCGTTCGAGGCCGGCGCGCACGGCCAGGTTGCCGTGAAGGTCATCGACGACCGCGGCAACGAGCTACTGGTCGTCAGGCCGTTGCCGTCATAGCGCGGGGATGTTTCGGCTGGCGCAGGCGGCGTCGATCGTGAGATGCCGCAACATCTTCCGCACTTCCCAAGCCTTCACCTCGTAGTCTCGACCACCCGTGCCCGGGCCCTTTGGGAAGTCTCTCCACGTGCGGCCTGCGTAACGAATCCAACGGTGATGCAGCTTCAACTCTTCGGACCAACCCGCAGCGCAGTCGTCGAGCATGCGGCGCACGTCCGACCACCAGATGCCCGCGCCGCCCATCGTCGCCGCCTACGCCGCGACCAGGTGCACCGGTTCGCTGACGACGTTCTGGTCTGGCGCGAGCTCGACGTGCGACACGACGACGCCGGCCCCGAGGTCGGCGGGCTGCCTGGCGACATCGCTCGCAGGATCGACGAGACGGCGCGCGTCCGCCACGGCCGCGGTCCACGCTGCCAGGGTCTCTGGCGACGTCTCAGCGGCGAAAGCCTCCACCGACTCCTTGAACACCTGGAAGCTCGGGGCGTCGGCCGCGAGGTCGAACAGCACCTCCGTGAAGGCGCGACGGAAGGCATGCCGGGCCTCTTCGGAGGTGGCACCACCGGCGGCCAGTCCACCGGGCTCGACACCGGCCATCACGTAGTCGTCACCGTCGCGCTCCACGAGCGCGCGACCGGTCGTCTCGACCGTCGCGGCGAAGCCGCGGCCGAACACCACGTCGCGATAGCGGTAGAACAGCGGGATCACCGCCAAGTCGAGTTCGAAGGGAGAGGACGGCATGGCAAGGTCGGCCTTCCGGACGGAAGGCCTGTCTGGATGTTAGAGGTTACGAGACAGCACCGTCAACCGGACGGTTCGGCAACTTCAACGTAGAATTGCACACCCACGCGGCCATGGCTGAATTCGAGGTTCCTGAACCGATCATCTGCTCGCCCTACGACGAGCCGGCGGAGCACTGGGACCTCCAGGCCGGCCAGGAGCCACGGCGGGCCCACGTGCGGCGTCCGGCACAGTACTTCTACCGCGACCCTGCGCGCGCCGGCGACGACGGTGACGACGGCGGCGTGGCCGTGCTGATGCCGCTCGTGAACCGGGTGCGTGAGCGCTTGAAGGAATGGCGCCAGGCGGGTTATCCCGGCGCCACGAGAACCACGCTGGAACTGCTCGCTTACTGGCAGCGCGACGGCCGACAGCACCGGCTGTTCTTCGCGCAGCGCGAAGCCGCCGAGACCATCATCTTTCTCACCGAGGGCCGGCGCGATCTGCTGCAGGGCATCGAGGTGCCGTCAGACGAACCCAGCGACGCGCAGAAGTCAGAGCTCGGCTACCGGGCATTCCGCCGCTACGCCTGCAAGATGGCGACGGGCTCGGGCAAGACCACCGTGATGGGCCTGCTGGCGGCGTGGAGCATCCTGAACAAGGTGCACGACCGCGGCAACGCGTCCTATTCGGACACGGTGCTCGTGGTCTGCCCCAACGTGACCATCCGCAGCCGGCTTCGCGAGATCGACCCGCAGGAGGGCGAAGCCAGCCTCTACCGCACGCGCGACCTGGTGCCCGAGCACCTCATGCAGGACCTCCGCAAGGGCCGCGTGATGGTGACCAACTGGCACGTCTTCGAGCCGCAGCTCGTGCAGGCTAGCGGCGTCTCAGCGAAGGTCAGTAAAGCCGGCGTGCTCCGCCGCACGCGCGAACACATCCACATCGGGCCGAAGACGACAACCGCACGCGGCAAGCGGTATCTCACCCGCGAAGACTACGTGCGGCAGGTCGCCAACGGGATGCTGACAGTCATCGCGGAAGAGACCGACCGCGACGGCAATCTGTCGCACGCCTACGTCGAGGCCGAGCGGTACGTCGAGAGCGACGCGGCACTTGTCCGGCGAGTGCTGGGCATCGACGCCAAGAAGAACCTGCTGATATTCAACGACGAGGCCCATCACGCCTACCGCATCCGCCGCGAGGAGCCAGACGCCAATGAGGGCGATCTGCTGGGTGACGAGGATGATGCCGACGACTTCTACAAGGAAGCCACGGTCTGGGTGGACGGCCTCGACCGCATCCACAAACTCCGGGGCATCAACACCTGTATTGATCTATCGGCAACTCCCTACTTCCTCGGGCGCGTTGGGCAGGATGCCAACCGGCCGTTTCCCTGGGTAGTCAGTGACTTCTCCCTGACGGATGCGATCGAGGCCGGGCTGGTGAAGATTCCGCAACTGGCCGTTCGCGATAGCACAGGCGCGGCGATTCCCGGCTATTTCAACGTCTGGAAGTGGATCAAACCGCAACTGACACCCGCCGAACGAGGCGGCACCCGCGGCTCACCGCGTCCAGAAGCGATTCTGAAGTACGCGAATACCCCTGTGGCCATGCTCGCTGGCCTATGGGACGAACTGCGGCAGGCGTGGGGGGCCAATGCGGACGACCCGCGGCCGCCGGTCTTCATCGCGGTGGCCACCAACACCGCCATCGCGAAGGCGCTGTACGAGTGGCTGGCGAACAACGCGCCGCCAGACGGCGTGCCGCGACATCGGATTGACGCGTTCGTGAACACGCCCGACTGCATCAACACGATCCGCGTCGACTCCAAGGTCGTGAATGAGACGGACACCGGCCATGCGAAGTCGGACGACGCAGCGTGGCTGCGGCACACGCTCGACACGGTAGGTCGCACGGAGTGGCCCCGCAACCGGCAAGGCCAGCCCGTCTACCCGGAAGGTTTCGAGGAGTTGGCTGCCAAGCGACACGCACCGATCTATCCGCCCGGCCGCGATGTGCGTTGCATCGTGTCGGTGGGTATGCTGACCGAAGGCTGGGACTGCAACACGGTGACCCACATCGTGGGTCTCCGACCCTTCATGTCTCAGCTCCTCTGTGAACAGGTTGTGGGCCGTGGGCTGCGCCGGCGCACCTACGAGGTTGGGGACAACGGACGCATGACAGAAGAGGTCGCCAAGGTCTTTGGTGTGCCTTTCCGGGTCGTGCCGTTCAAGTCGAATCCCACCGCCGCCCCGCCGCCTCAGAAACTACGGCATCACGTTCATGCCATGCCGGGCCGCCAGCGACTGGAGATTCGGTATCCACGGGTGCAAGGGTATCGCCAGGCGATCCGGAACCGCGTCACGGTTGACTGGAGCAGTGTGGCGCCCTTGTTCCTCGACCCGCTGAGAATTCCGCCCGAAGTGCAGATGAAGGCGTCCCTGCCCACGAACACGGGCCGACCGTCGCTGACTGGCCCCGGAAGCCTCGTGGACGTCACCCTGAATCCTTACCGCTCGGGCACGCGTGTCCAGGCCCTCGTCTTCGAGATGGCGTCGGCCCTGACGAAGAGCTACGTGACGAGCGGCCAGTGCGAGGCGCCGGCGCACGCGCTCTTCCCTCAGATCGCGAAGATCGTGCAGCAGTACTTCGACACCAAAGTCGTGCCGGTCGCCCCGGCACAGAAGGTGGACGCCTACCTGTCCCCTTACTACGGCTGGGCGATCGAGCGGCTGTCAGCTGCTATCAAGCCCGATGTCGACGCCGGTGAAGCGCCGGAGGTGCCGGTGTTCGAGTCGTCGCGCGGGCCAGGCTCCACGGCGGACGTTGACTACTGGACCAGCAAGGACGTCCGGGAAGTCATCAAGAGCCACCTCAACTACGTCGTCGCAGATACGAAGGTCTGGGAGCAGTCGGCCGCCTTCATTCTCGACACCCATCCCAAGGTTGAGGCGTTCGTCAAGAACGCCGGCCTTGGCTTTGCGATTCCCTACCTGCACAACGGCCAGCCCCACGACTATCTGCCAGACTTCATCGTCCGGCTGACCGGCGAAGAGGCGCGTCTCCTGCTCATCGAGACCAAGGGATTCGACGCGCTCGCCGACGTGAAGGCTGCTGCCGCACGGAGATGGGTCGCGGCCGTCAACGAAGACGGACAGCATGGTACCTGGCGGTATGAAATGGCTCGGTCCGTGGCCGCGGTCCGCGAGATTCTTGATGCCAGCTAGCGCGCACGCCTCGCTGCTCTCGCGGCAGGCGCGGGTGCGGGCCTGATCAACGCCGGCGCTGGCGGCGGCTGGCGCCTCGGAGAGAAACTGCCGCAGGGGATCAGGCCCGCGTCATCCTGACGGAGACGGCGGGCCTGATACTCCCTTTACCACTCGTCGTGAGCGCGCTCAGCGCGCCCGCAGCACGTTGTCGGCGGCGTAATCGGCCAGGCGCGTGCACGAGCCGAAACTCGCCAGCGACTCGAACGTGAAGTGGATGCCGCCCCAGATGCGGCTCTCGGCGCCTTCGTCGGCGAGTTGACGGAAGCCGTTGTAGCGGCGCGTCACCGTCGGGCCGGTCGTGCCCGTCCAGGTCACCTCGAAGGGCACGTCGTCGCGGCCGACGACGCGCTCGAGCACACGCGCCTGCGCCGCCCCGAGGCAGGCCATGTTGCCCGGGTGGCCGGGATACGGCGGCGTGGGCACGAGCGGCGTCCACGTGGCGTCGCGTTCCGTGGCGTCGTTGCCGTCGGTGTGCGCCTCACGGATGGCCGTCACCGGGCGCCAGAACGCGTAGAGGAACTTGCCCGTGAACGACGTGAGCAGCGCGTCGTGCTGGGCCATGCCCACGAGTGCGAAGGCACGCGCGGCGTCCAGTCCCGACAGCGCGCGCGACCGCGCCACGTTCCCCACCACCTGGTTCCACACCGCCCAGAACGGCGTCGATGTGCCGACACTCGCCCAGAGCCGCGCCGCCTGCGTCTGCTCGGCCGTGCGCACCGCGCTCTCGGCACCGCCGACGGCCTTGGTTTCGTTGAAGTCGCGCGCAAAGCGCTCGCTCGTGAGAGCCGGCGGCCCTTCGGTCAGGAACTGGCGCCCGTTCGGCACGATGAAGCCGACGACATCGGGATAGTTCGTGAATGCCGCGCTGGCATTCGCCGGCGGCGTCGGACGCCAGTAGCCCGGGAGCCCCGGCAGTTCGAGCGGCGGGAACGGCCGCGCCCAGCCATCGCCGGCGCGCAGCTCGAGCACGGCGGCGGCTACCGCCGCGCCCACCGCCGCGCCGTCGCGCGCGGCCTGGTCGGGCAGTCCGGCGAGTGACTGCGCCAGCGCGGCATCGAAGACCGCGCGCTGCGACGGCAGCATCGCCACGAGCACGTCGTGCGCCGCCTGCGCCACCGCCGCGTCGGGCGACGCCCCGGGCTCCGGCGCGACGGCGGCGGCGTACGGGTGATAGCGGCGCTCGAACGAATTGGCCGCATCGAACATCGCCACACCGGTGATGGCGATGGGACGCGAGACGAACACGGTGGCGGGGTTGGCGCCGGGGACGACGAGCGCGGTGGCCATCACCTGGTTCCAGGTGAGCACGGTGTCGAGCTGCTGGGCGTGGCTGGTCCACGGCAGGACGCAGACGATACAGGCAGTGATCACACTGCCGGTGACGGGGCGCAGCGCGCGCGGCGCGAACACGCGGCGACGAAGAGATGCAACGAACATGGCAGACCTCCGGATGAAAGGACGAGCCCAGGTGGAAAACGACGCGCCGGCGCGGCGCGGCGGTGGAGGGAGCGGGCCGGACCACGCGCGTGGCCCGGCCGGACGCTAGCGGCGCACGCCGAGCGTGACGAGGTAGTCGCGCGGCACGGTGACACCGAGCGGCGTCGGGAACTCGGCGTGGAAGCGCACGAAGTCGGCATGCAGCGCCGCGCGGCGTTCCTCCGCCAGCCCGTTCGCCAGCATCCGCGTGGGACCGTAGCCCGTCGAGAACGTCTGCCACGCCGCCTCGGCGCTCGGTTCGCGATAGAACGACGTCCCGGGCTCGAGCGTGAGTGTGAACGCGCCACCGAGCAGTTCTTCGAGGCGCCCGGGACGTCCCCACTCGAAGGGCGACGGCGGCGCCGGCGCGGCCGGCGGCGCCATGAACGCCTTCATCACCTGGAACATGCGGAAGATGTTGCCGTCATGGGTCCAGGTCGTCAGGGCGACGCGGCCGCCGGGACGCACGACGCGCGCCAGCTCGGCGGCAGCGGCCTCGGGCCGGCTCGCGAACATCACGCCGAACGTCGAGATGACGGCGTCGAACGAGGCGTCCTCGAACGGCAGGGCTTCGGCATCGCCGAGGTGGTAGGCGATCGGCAGCCCCTCGGCGGTGGCGCGGGCGCGCGCCGTCTCGAGCAGTCCGGCGGCGATGTCCACGCCGTCCACCTGGGCGCCGCGACGGGCGACGAGGCGGGAGGTCCAGCCGGTGCCGGTCGCAAGGTCCAGCACCCGCTCTCCGGGACGCGGCGCGAGCCGCTGCACGCAGTGCTCGAGCGCATCGGAAATCCCGTGGCTGATGAGGTCGTAGTCGGCGCCGCCGGCGCTCCACACGGCGGCAGGGCGGGTGTTGTGCGGTTGAATCGGGGTCGGTGCAGTGCGCTCCATCGGTATCGTGTCTCCTGTCTGGATAATCGAGAACACGCGCCGCGAGCCGCCACGCGGGGTAGACTCTCCCTTCCCCATGGACGACACGCTGACCGACCTCATCCATGCGGCCGAGCAGCAGGACCCCGTGGCATCCGGCAAGCTGTTCACGCGGCTCTACGCCGAGCTGCATCGCATCGCGCGGCGTGAGCTGGCGAAGAACGGCTGGGGTGTCACCCTCGGCGCGACCGAGCTCCTGCACGAGGCCTACCTCGACCTCTCGAAGATCGATGGCGCGCGGTTTCCCGACGAACACCGCTTCATGGGGTACGCCGCGCGGGTGATGCGCGGCCTGGTCATCGACTACGCGCGCAGCCGCCAGGCGCAGAAGCGTGGCGGCAAGTTCGAACTGACTGCGATTAGTACAGATGTAGCGGAGTCGGTGGCCGACGGCACCGAGCTGTCGGTGCTCGGCGCCGCGCTCGACGAGCTGGCGTCCGTGGATCCACTGCTCGCCGACGTCGTGGACCTGAAGTTCTTCTGCGGGTTTTCGGTGCCCGAGATCGCCGCGATGAAGGGCGTCTCGGAGCGGACCATCGAGCGGAGCTGGCAGAAAGCCCGGCTGTTCCTGCACCGCACCGTGCAGGGCGAGCTGCTGACGGAGTGATCGCCGGACGACGACGGCCGGCGCGATGACGAGGAGAGGGCATGTCGCGACCGTCGCCACAAGGCTGGCGCACCATCAGCAAGCTGCTCGACGAAGTGCTCGACCTGCCGGACGAGGCGCGCCCGGCGTGGCTCGCCGCCCTCGCGGCGCGGGCGCCCGAGTCGGCCAGGGCGATCGAATCCTGGCTCGAGGAATACGCGGTCATGAACGCGCGCGGGTTCCTCGACGACCGGCCGGCGGGCCCGGCGCCGGCGGTGCCGCTGGCCGGGGTCGCCGTGGGCGCCTATCGCCTCGTCGAGCCGATCGGCCAGGGCGGCATGGGCACGGTGTGGCTGGCCGAGCGCCGCGACGGGCCCTTCGATCAGCGCGTGGCGGTGAAGCTGCTGAACGCCGCGCTGATGGATGCGGCCGGCACCGACCGCTTCGCGCGCGAGGCCGGCATCCTCGCCCGCCTGACGCACCCGAGCATCTCGCGCCTGCTCGACGCCGGCGTGTCGGCCATCGGCGCGCCGTATCTCGTGCTCGAGCACGTCACCGGCCTCGCCATCGATCGCTACTGCGACGCGCACGCTCTGCCGCTGCGCGAGCGCCTGTATCTCTTCCTCGACGTGCTGGCGCCGGTGGCGCACGCGCACGCCAACCTCATCGTGCACCGCGATCTGAAGCCGGCCAACGTGCTCGTCACGCCGGAACGGCACGTCAAGCTGCTCGACTTCGGCATCGCGAAGCTGCTGCCGGCGAGCCCCGACGGCTCGACCGTGCCGGTCACGAAGGACAACGCGCTCACGCCGGCCTACGCGGCCCCCGAGCAGCTCACCGGCGGCAGCATCACGACCGCCACCGACGTCTACGCGCTCGGCGTCCTCCTCTACCAGCTCGTGAGCGGCCGCCATCCCTCGGTGCAGGGCGCCACGACACCGGCCGGCCTCATCGACGCCGTCGTCAATCGTGAACCGCTCGCCCCGGCAGACATGCTGCGCCAGCCGGCGGCGGACGGCGAACCCACGGCCGAGGCGATCGCGGCGGCACGAGGCACCACGCTCCCCCGCCTGCGCGCCGACCTCTCGAGCGACCTGGAAACGATCCTCGCCAAGGCGCTCAAGAAGGCGCCGGCCGAGCGGTATGCCACCGTCGGCGCCCTCGAAGACGATCTGCGCCGCTACCTGCGCCACCAGCCGATCGCCGCCCGGCCCGACACCATCCGCTACCGCGCCGCCCGCTTCGCGCGCCGGCATCGCGCGCCGGTGGCGCTGGCGGCGCTGGCGGTGCTGGCGCTCGTCGCCGGCCTCGCGGGCACCATCTCACAGGCCCGGCGCGCCACCGCGCAGGCCCGGCGTGCCGACGAACAGGCCCTCGAAGTCACGACGCAGCGCGACTTCGCCCGCCGCCAACTGGCGCGCGCCGAGGCGATCAACGACTTGAACGCCTTCCTCATCGCCGACGCCGCCCCGGCCGGCGAACGCTTCACGGCGCGGGACCTGCTCGAACGGGCCGCGCAGATCGTGACCCGGCAGGGCGACGACGCCGACGGCTCGCGCATCGAGTCGCTCACCTCGATCGGCTCGATCTACGCCAACATCGGCGAGACGAGCCGCGCGACCGCGCTGCTGCAGCAGGCCTACGACGCCGCGGCGGGGTCGACCGATCCGGCGCTGCGCGCCCGCGCCTCGTGCGCGCTCGGCCGCGGCCTCGTGAAGACCGGCGACATCGCCCGGGCCCGTCAGCTCGTGGCGGACGGGCTCGCCGCCCTCCCCGACCGGCCCGAGTTCGGCCTCACCCGCGCCACCTGCCTGCTCGACGCGTCGAGCACCGCCATGTGGGCCGGTGACGGTGAGGGCGCCGTGGCCGACGTCACCGAGGCGCGTCGCGCCGTCGAGGCCGGCGGCGTGCTCTCGCCGCTGATGTCGCTGCGCATCGCGATGCAGCTCGCCGAGGCGCTGCGTATGGCCGATCGCGGCGTGGAGGCGAACACGGCGTTTGCCGCCGCCTACGACCAGCTCGTCGCGCTCGGCCGGCAGGATACGGAACGTGCCGGCACGCTGCTGAACAACTGGGGGCTGCTGCTCGGCGCCCTCGGGCGTCCGCGCGACTCGGAACGGATGCTGCGGCGGTCGATCGACGTCAGCCTGGCGGGCGGCTCGGATGCGCGGGTCGAGCCGATCTCGTGGGCGAACCTGGCGCGGCCGCTCTACGATCTCGGCCGCTACGCGGAGGCGGTGACGTTCGCGGAGCGGGCGATGCGCATGGCCCGCGAGCGCGGAGACTCGGTCGTGGCCGACCAGGCCCAGCTCATGACGGCGCGCGCCAGCATCCTCGCCGGGCAGTTCGATCGCGCGCAGGCGCTGCTCGACGACGTGGACGCGCGCTTCCGGGCGATGTTCCCGCCCTCGCACGCCGCCTTCAACGCGCTGGCGATGGACCGCGTGCGTCTGGCCCTCGAACGGGGCGACCTGGCCGCCGCCACGCGGCTCGCCGACGACGCCGTGCGGCTCATGGACAGCGATCCGAAACACCGGCCGTCGCTGCCGCTCGCCCTGCGCCACCGGGCCATGGTGCACCTGAAGGCCGGGCGCTACGCTGACGCACTCGGCGACGCCGAGCGCCTGCTCCCGCTCGTACGGGCGAACGTGCCCGAGGGAACTCGGTCGTCGGGCCTCGGCATTGCTTACATCACGCTCGGCGAGGCACTCGCCGGGCTGGACCGGGCGGCCGAGGCGAAGACGGCGCTCGCCGAGGCGCTCCGCCACCTCGACGATGCCGCCGGGCCCACGCACCCGGGCACCGTCAGGGCGCGCGCACTGCTCGGGCGGCTGTGACGCCGGGGGCCGTCTGGGCGGTCCGCGACGCGGCTAGGGCTTCGCCATCGACGCGCGGATGGCGTCCACGGTGACCTTCGTGCGGAACTCGACCATCTTCTTTCCGTTGGCGATGGTCTTTTCGATCGGCGCAAGCGGCACGCCGTTGATGACGAACTTGCCGGCCTTCACGCGCTCCGGCATACGGATGGCATCGGTCGACACCGTCGAGATGATGGCCGAGATGTAGTAGTCGTCGTGATAACCCTCGAGCTTCTCGTGGATGCCGAGCTCACGTTCTTCGAAGGCCTCGACGTCGGCGTAGTTGTAGTACTCGGGAATGAAGTGCACGCGCGCGCCGGAGCCCGCCCAGGCGGCGTTCACGGTCGCGGCCACGTCCTTCATCGGATTCAGGTTGCCGCCGCTGTCGCCGAGCAGCACGACGTTCGTGAAGCCCTGCGACTTCAGGCTGTTGGCCATGTCGGTCAGCACGGCCTTGAAGGTGGCCTGCGAGAGCACGATGGTGCCGGGCGAGAGGTTCGGGCGCAGCGGATTCCCCGGTTCGAGCGTCACAATCGGCGCTACCAGCGTCTTGCCGAGGGCGCGGGCAATCGACTCCCCGGTCGCCTTGAGGACGTTGTTGTGTTTGCCGGTCGTGAGGAACGGGCCGTTCTCCTCGATGCCGCCGGTGAGCACGAGCGCCGTGGTCGCGCCGCCCCTGATGAGATCGCGCACCTCGAGCATCGTCAGGTCTTCGATCCACACGCTGTCGTGCATGTCGATCGGGCGCGGCATGTTGGTCACGTCCACGCGCGGCTGGCTGTTGACCGACGCGGTGGGACGGCCGGTGCCCGGGGCCTGCGGCGCGGGCGCCTGCGCGGCGGCCTGACCAGTCAGCACGAGGGTCACGGCGAGGGTGGACGAAAGGCTGCGGATGAACATCGATCCTCCTGAAGGGCGCGGGGCGCCCGGTTACCTGGTGAGCACGCGGCCGGGCCGTTCGCTGCCGGGCGCGGCGCCCGTCCACACGAGACCGCCGTTCACCCACACCTTCGCGATGCCGGTGGCGAGCGCCCGCGGCTGCTCGAACGTCGAGTGGTCGATGACGGTCGCCGGGTCGAAGAGCACGAGATCGGCTTTCATGCCGGGCGCCAGCGTGCCGCGATCCTTCAGGCCCATGCGGGCCGCCGGCATCGCCGTCATCTTGCGGATCGCCTCGGGCAGCGTCATCCACTGCTTCTCGCGCACGTAGAGGCCGAGCACACGCGGGAACGTGCCGGCGCCGCGCGGATGGTTGTTGGCGATGCCGCCGTCGCTCGCCACCATCA
>CADEFD010000094.1 GCA_902826515.1 uncultured Acidobacteriota bacterium | reverse complement strand
CCGAGGCCACAGACGCGGAGAGATGTCCGAGTGGTTGAAGGAGCACGCTTGGAAAGCGTGTGTACGGGTAACCGTACCGTGGGTTCGAATCCCACTCTCTCCGCCACACTCACTGCCTGAGTGTGGCGGTTCGACTGGTCGTCGGTCTCGCGCGTCTACCCCATCTTCGCGAGTTCGTCGTAGGCGAGCGTCAACGCAATGCCGAGGCGGGCCTTGATGCCGCCGTGGTGCTCGAACTTCGGCAGCACCTCCACCTTCGCCAGCTCCTCCTTCGTGCGGCCCTCGCGGCGGGCCCGGCGCGCCATCTCGACCACGGCCGAGAAGTAGTCGCGCTGGTAGTGCAGGTCGCCGCGCGTGCCGATGAAGGGATGCCCGGCTTCGGCGTGGCCGAAGACATAGAGGGCGTCGGCCGGATACGCCGCGGCCATCTTCTCGAGCACCTGGATCCAGCCGTGCACCGACGCCCCGGCCGGGCCATCCACATTCGCGTAGCCGCGATTGTTCAGCAGGTCGCCGAGGTGCACCACGTTCGCCTGCTCGAAGTGGATCGAGACATCGCCGCCGGTGTGCGCCGGGCCCCAGTGGCGCGCGCGAATGGTCTCGTCGCCGAGCGTCACGCTCCACGTCTCCGGGAAGGTCACGTCGGGCATCGTCGGCGTGGTCTTCGCGCGCTCGGACTGCACCTTCAGGTTCTCCGCCGCGCGCGTGTGCGCCACGATCTGCTTCGCCGCCGGGCGCAGCACGCCGTTGCCGCCGGTGTGGTCGGGATGGTGGTGGCTGTTGATGAGCACGTCGATCGGGCGCGGGCTGCGTTCCTTGAGCCCGGCGAGCAGATTGGGCGCCGTGTCGGCGAACTGGCTGTCGACCACGAGCAGCCCGTCGGCGCTCACGAGCCAGCCGATCGTGCCGCCGCGCTGGTTGAAGATGCCGACGTTGCGGCGCAGCGGCGTGAACACCGCCGGCGCCGGCGGCGCGGCGGCCGGCTGGGCCTCGGCCCGCGCGACTGGCATGGCGCCGGCCACCCCGGCCAGCATGGACGTCCGCACGAAATTCCGACGATTCACGTTCATCACGTCCCCCGTTGTGGCTGCGGTCCGTGGCTGGACCGCGGAGCAGTATACGGCCCGTGTGCGGACTTTCCACCCGCCGCCCGGCAGATCCCCGCGCCGGTCCAGCGGCCTCCACGCCAAGAGTCCAATGTGTGGGGGACGGCACCGACGGCACGACCTCTGCACATGACCGCCATCGGGGCGTGACGGCCACTGGCGCCGCCCTCCGCGAGGACAGGCCGATGCTGCTCGATGACTTCCTGCCCGTCTACGACGTGTCCGATTCGGTGGCGGTCGTGGTGCGTGCCGATGTCGGCGCCACCTGGCGCGCCCTGATGGCGGTCGACCTCATCGAGGTTGGCCGGCGGCGCCCGCTGGTCGGGGTGCTCGGCGCGCTGCGCGCCCTGCCCGACATCGTCTCGCACATGCTCCACGGCGAATCGCCGCCTGCGGCGCCCGCGCAGCTGCGGCTGCACGACCTGCCGGCGCTCCCGGCCGCGAGCGGCGGCTGGGTACTGCTCGGAGAACGGCCCCAGCAGGAGATCGCGCTGGGCCTCGTTGGCAAATTCTGGCGCCCGGTCATCGAATACGCGGAGGTGCCTGCCGCCGACTTCCGCGCGTTCTCCACGCCGGGATTCGCGCGGACGATCTACGCCTTGTCGGTCACCCGCATCGACGACGCGCAGACGCTGCTCACCGGCACGATGCGGACGGCGACGACGAGCGACGACGCGCGTCGGTGGTTCCACCGCTACTGGACACTCGGCGTCGGCGCCGGCGCCCATGTGCTGGTGCAGGGTCTGCTCGACGTGATTCGCGACATCGCAGATGCGTCGCGCCGTCCCGCCGCGTAGACTGTGGCGCTGATGGCCAAGACCGCGTTCGCGTCCGTTGACCGTTACCTCGCCGCGCAGCCGCCAGCCGCGCGCGCCGTCCTCGAACGTGTGCGCGCCGCCATCCGCAAGGCCGTGCCCAGCGCCGAGGAGTGCATCTCATATCAGATCCCGGCCTACAAACTGCCGGGCGGCACGGTGATTCATTTTGCCGGCTGGAAGGCGCACTACGCGCTGTACCCTGCCTCGGCGCTCGTCGTCGCCACGTTCGGCGACGAACTGACCGGGCGCGACATGAGCAAGGGCACGATCCGCTTCCCGCTGGACGAGAAGGTGCCGGTGGGCCTCATCGGACGGATCGCGAAGCTGCGCGCGAAGGAAGTGGAAGCGCGGGCGGCCGCGAAGAAGGCCCCAGCGAAGAGAGCGGTCGCGCGACGCACGCGCTGAGCGTCGGCCGCGAACCCTTTCCCCCGCCCCGGTCTCTCACGTACTGACTCCCCGGGCACGGGAGACACGCCACGTCGTTCCGCGGTGGTGTCTCCGTGCATGCAGCCGCCCGCGGCGCTCGCCGCGGGCCTGAGGTACGTGTATGGGCACCCGCCTGCTTTCCGTTCTCGCGGGCCTCGCGATGACCTGGACGCTCACGCTTCCAGGCATCGCCATGGCCCAATCGAATACCGGCGACCTGCTCGGCGATCTCGTGCACATCAAGCGCGACGCCACGACAGGCCAGCCTATCCTCCAGAAACGCTGGGTCGATCTCTCTGCCGGCGTGCTCGGCTGGGCCTACTGTCCCATCCCGGTCGACGTCAACGGCGCCGAGATTCCGTTCGCGCCCCTCAGCTGCGAGGCCGATCCGGCCGAACTCTCGCGGCTCGTGGAAGTGGACTACTTCGGGCGCCTGAGCGGCGGCCGCACGAAGGAGACCAACCAGCGCATGCACTTCGACGAGATCATCACCAACATCAAACTCGCTTCGCTCGTCACGGTCGATGAAGCCGGGCGCCTCAAGCTCGGATCGACGTGTGACCAGGCGGGCGTGTGCGCCACCTGGAAGACCATCGACTCGCCGATGGAGAACCTGTCGATCTACCGGTTCCTGCTGAAATACGGGCACATCCAGACCGATCCGCTCGAGGTCGACACCTCGCCGGGCGGCGATCCGAACGCCGGCACCGTCTACCACCCCGCGCTCGCCGAGGCCGACTGGGCGAAGTTCGTCGGAGTGACACGCACCCTGCTGCCGCAGAACGCGGCCGCGCAGTGTTTCTCGGGCGCCAACTTCGTCAATGCGTGCGCCGCGCCGCAGCCCTTGACTGCAGGCGACTTCTCGTTCGTGGCGTCGTTCCTTTCGGGAGCTGCCGACAAACACGGCAAGATCACGCCGGACCTCGTGCAGTACCTGAACCGCATCCTGAAGGTGCCCATCGCGACGCCCGAGTCCGCCGCCCCGGTGAACACCCTGCCGGCCCTCGTCCGCGACGACCAGGGCGCGATTGCGCCGGCCACCGCCGGACTGCCCTTCCCCGCCGACGAGCGCTTCGTGGACTTCTCGCCGGTCAGCTACCTGCGCACGGACTATTTCAACCAGTCGCTCCTCGTCCTGCAGACCAACGACGGCGGCAACACCTGGCAGCCGACGACGGTGCAGTTGCTGCAGTGGCTGGCCTACATCAACGGCCCGGTGGGCGCCACGGCCTCGAACATGCCCGGCTTCCAGGCCTGGGCGACCGACGCGCTGCGTGTCGTCGAGTTCATGCATGAGTACGCGCTGCCGGTCAACCTCTGGGGCGGCGGCAGCACCACGAACACGGGGATGAATGGGGTGATGGTGCGCTACCGCGCCACCAACCAGAACGTCACCTTCACGGCCACGGTCACCGCCGCGACCGTCGTCAGCGGTGGCACGGTGACCTTCTCGGTGCGCACGGCCGGGGGCACCAACATCGGCGTCGTCACGTCGGGCACCGTCACGAACGGCGTCGCCACGGCCTCGTACGTGCTGCCGGGCGGCACGTCGCCGCAGACCCTGGCAGTCGTCGCCGTCTACGGCGGCACGCCGACGTTTGCGACGAGCGTCGGCCACGGCTCACTCGTCATCGGTCTTGCCGACACCACGACCTCGGTGGATGCCGCGATGATGCCGGCCTCCGATGCCGCGGCCTCCGTCGCGCTGACCGCGCGGATCGGCTGGGCGGACACGGTGCCGGTTGGCGAAGGCACGGTGACCTTCTCGGTGCGTGACGGCGCTGGCGCCGCGGTGGGCGCGCCGGTCACGGCAGGCGTGGCCGCGGGCCTCGCCACGGTGACCTACACGGTGCCGACCGGTGTGCCGGCGCAGCGGCTCACGACCTCGGCGGTCTACAGCGGCAGCAGCCGCTTCGCGGGCAGCCAGGGCGCCAACGTGCTGTCTGTCGGCTGCGTGGCGGTGACGATCGTGCCGTTCACGGTGCCGAACGGCATGGTGGGCAAACCGTACGCGGTGTCGTTCACGACCGACGGCGTACCGCCGACCACCCTCGTGGTGGCGCCGCTGCCGGCGGGCCTCACGCTGAACGGCGCGCTGCTGTCGGGCACGCCGACGACCAACGGCTCGTTCCCGTTCACGGTGACGGCGACTGACGCGGCCGGCTGCACCGGCACGGCCAGCTACACGTTCCGCGTGGATCCGTCCACCAACGTGCTCGCGATTGGCCCCGGCGAAGGTGTCCCCGGCGTGGTCCGGCACTTCGAACCGACCGGCACGCAGGTGAACGCGGCGGAATACGCGCCCTTCACCATGTCGTGGCTCGGCGGCGTGCGCGTGGCGCGCGCCGACATCAACGGCGACAACGTGGCCGACACGATCGTCGGCGCGGGTCCTGGCGGATCGCCCTGGATCGCCGCCTTCAACGGCGCGACGCAGGCGCTCATCGGCAGCGTGCTCGCCTTCGAACCGTCTTACACCGGCGGCGTGAACGTGGCCGCGGGTGACATCACCGGCGACGGCATCCCCGAGCTCGTGGCGGGCGCCAGCACCGGTGCGCCGCGGGTGCGCATCTTCAACGCGCGCACGGGCGCGGTGCTCTTCGACTTCGTCGCCCTGTCGGCCGCCGGCGTGAACGGCGTGCAGGTGGCGGTGGGCGACGTCAACGCCGACGGCCTCGGCGACCTCATCGTCGGCGCCGGCCCCGGCGGCGCCCCGCAGGTGCGGGTCTACGACGCGCGAACCGGCGCGGTGCTGCACGACTTCCAGGCCTTCCCGGCCGACTTCCGCGGTGGCGTGTTCGTGGCCGCGGGTGACCTGAACGGCGACGGCCGCGCGGACATCGTGACCGGCGCCGGCGCCGGCGGCGCCCCGCAGGTGCGAGCCTTCAACGGCGTGACCGGCGCGGTCATCCGCGACTTCTTCGCCTTCGACACGGCGTTCCGCGGCGGCGTCCGCGTGGCGGCGTCCGACCTCAACGCCGACGGCCAGGCCGACATCGTCGTCGGCGCGGGCCCCGGCGGCGCCCCGCAGGTGAAGGTCTACCACGGCGCGACCAACGCCGAGATCAGCAACTTCCTGGCGTATCCGGCCACGGTGGCGAGCGGCGTCTACGTCGCGGCGCCATGGCGCCGGCCATGACGGGCAGGTGACACACACGGGGCCCCGGGCAGACGTCCGGGGCCCCGTGTCGCGTACGGTGGCACAACCGTCGCCGACTGGCCATCACGCGCCGTTGACGCGGCGCTGCGGCCGGGCTAGCGTCTTCCAATGCGTCGTGCCGTCCTCGCTCTCCTCGTCTGCGTGAGCCTCGTGCCTGCTGCCGCCCAGCGCCGCGCGGGCCCGCCCACCTTCGAGCCTGGCGACACCGAGGGCCTGGTCGTCTCGCCCAATCCGCGCATCCGCCACGCCTGGAAACGCAAGGTGTTCTGGAAGACGTTCGCGGAACCCGGGCGCGGCACCTTCCGCCTGATCCCCGCGCAGACGGCCGCGGAGCGGGCGCAGATGACGGCGACGCTCGACGCCCTCGCGGCGCTGTTGAAAGCGACGCCGAACGGGTCGGGTGGCGAAGGCTTCTGGGTGATGGACAGCCGCACGCTCGACTACTTCGATCCGTTCGTCCTGCCCGACAGGACGCCGCTCGGGAAGTATCCGCTGACGTTCGACATCGGCCTCTTCCCTTTCTACCACTCCGACGTCGAGACCAGCGGCAAATGGGCGATGAGCGTCAAGGGCGAAACCGAGTCGGCGTACTTCTTCTTCAACCGGCTGCCGGAGTCGCTCGACACGTCGCCGATGGTCACCGAAGCGCGCCCCGGCGATCGCCCGCCCGAGCCCTTCTACCTGCGCCCCCGCCAGACGGCGACGTGGCAGGGCCTGCCCATCTACGAGGGCCAGGCGCTGGTCGTGGCGCGCGCGGGCCGCGATCCGTGGGCCCCCGTGCCGCTCGCGCGCGTGCTCACGGCCGCCATGGGCGCCTTCGAGAAGGATCGCAAGACCGCCGAGGATCGTCTCGCCGGCTACAAGCAGAAACTTGCCGAGGTGATGGCGCCCGAATGGGAGGCGCAGAAGCGCGCGACGTTCGAGAAGCAGAACGGCGAGCTGCGCACGTCGCGGCCGTCGAACTACGCGGCGCGCCAGCGCTCGCTCGAGAACGAGATCACGGTGCTGCGCCAGGAGGCCCAGGCCAACGCCAATCCGCAGAAGGACGCGAAGGGCCAGTGGTACTGGAGCGCGGTGGACGCCCACGACGACGCCGTGCGCCGGCTGGCGGCGCTCGCGCCCGATGAGGCGCAGGCGCCCGCCTGCTTCGTGCCGCTGCCGTCGGGCCAGAGCGGCAACGGCCGCTACGCGATGACCGGAGCGATCGTGGCGGAGGCGAGCGCGCCCGGCTGCCGCCAGATCGTGCGCACCAACTGGGAGTACTTCGACCTCACGCTGCCAAGGACCAGACCGCAGATCCTGTTCGTGCGCGACTTCGGCCGCTGCGTGAAGGTGGCCGGCGACACGCTCGTCTCGGCGCCGGTCACCCGCTGGGACTACCCGCCGCAGGGCTGCGTGCAGCACGCCCAGATGTGGCGCGAGGTGGACTGGACGAAGATCGCCGCGCTCGTGACGCCGTAGCCGCGCCGGGGCATACTGACACCATGCAGTGGCTGGTCAAGGAAGAGCCGTCGAACTACAACTTCGCGCAATTCGTGCAGGACGGCCGCACCGTGTGGTCGGGCGTGAAGAATCCCGTGGCGCAGAAACACCTGCGGGCGATGACGCCTGGCGATCGGGTGTTCTTCTATCACACGGGCGATGAGAAGCAGATCGTCGGCACGGCCCGCGTGGCCGGTCCGCCGTACCGCGACCCGGCGAACCCGGGCTTCTACGCGGTGGATCTCGAATGTGACGCGGCGCTCCCGGCGCCGGTCACGCTCAAGGCAGTGAAGGCCGACCCGCGCTTCGCGGACTTCGCGCTCGTGCGCGTGCCGCGCCTTTCAGTGATGCCGGTGACCGACGAACAGTGGGCCGCCCTCAACGCGATGGCGCGCGGCTGACCTTTCCGTTTCAGGATTCCCACATGCAGTATCGGACGTTCGGACGCACGGGCTGGCAGGCCAGCGAGATCGGCTACGGCATGTGGGGGATGGGCGGCTGGTCGGGGTCTGACGACGCAGAGTCGCTCGCCTCGCTGCACCGCGCGGTCGAGGGCGGCTGCACCTTCTTCGACACGGCCCTCGCGTACGGCGTCGGGCACAGCGAACGGCTGCTCGGCCAGGTCGTGCGCGCGCACCCAGGTCGCGGCCTCCTCGTGGCCACGAAGGTGCCGCCGAAGAACCTGAAGTGGCCGGGCAAGGCGGAGTATCCGGTGGCGGAGACGTTTCCCGCCGACCACATCCACGAGTTCACGACCAAGAGCCTGGAGAATCTGGGACTCGAGCGGATCGACCTGCTGCAGTTCCACGTGTGGGACGACGCGTGGGCCGCCGACGACGGCTGGAAACGCGCCGTCGAGGACCTGAAGCGCGCCGGCACGATCCGCGCCTTCGGGATCAGCGTGAACCGCTGGCAGCCCGAGAACGTGCTCGCGGCGATTGCCACGGGCGTCGTGGACGCGGTGCAGGTGGTCTACAACGTGTTCGACCAGGCGCCGGAGGATCGGCTGTTCCCCGCCTGCCGCGCCGCGAACGTCGCGGTCATCGCGCGCGTGCCCTTCGACGAAGGTGCGCTCACCGGCACGCTCACGCGCGAGACGCGGTTCCCGGACGGCGACTGGCGCGGCACCTACTTCACGCCGGCGCATCTCGACGCCACGCTCACGCGTGTCGAGCGCCTCCTGCCGCTCGTGCCCGACGGCATGCCGCTGCCGGAACTGGCGCTGCGTTTCATCCTGTCGTCGCCGGACGTGTCCACGGTGATCCCCGGCATGCGCCGGGCGCGGCACGTGGACGCGAACCTCGCGGCGAGCGGTCACGGCCCCCTGCCCGCGGACCTGCTCGCGGCGCTGCGCGCGCATCGCTGGGACCGCGTGCCGAACCAGACGCCGTAGCCCGGTTCCTGCTACATTGGGCCTGGAGGGTCCCATGACCCGACAGCTGCTCACCATCCTGCTGCCCGCGTTCCTGCTGGCCGCCACTCCGCTCGCCACGTCTGCCCAGACGCCGGCCGCCACGATTGCCGTGGCGCCGCCGGACGTCACGCAGGAGATCCGCCTGAGGGATGGCACGAGCGCGATCGGACGCGTCGATGCCGTGGACGGCACGCGCGTCACGTTCCGCACTCTCGCCGGCGCCACGCTCACGATCGACGCCGCCGAGATCGCCAGCCTCGCCACGGTCGAGGGCCGTGCCGCCGGCACGGAGTTCTGGAAGGACGACCCGAATCCCACGCGGCTGTTCTTCGGCCCCACGGGACGCCCGATCAAGCGGGGTGACGTCTACCTCGGCGTCTACGAGATCTTCATCCCATTCGTGCAGGTCGGCATCACCGACCGTTTGTCGATCGGCGGCGGCACGCCGCTCATCTTCGGAGGCGGCAGCGAGCGGCCGTTCTGGTTCACGCCGAAGTACACGGTGATCGCCAGGCCGACGACGCAGGTGGCCGTCGGCGCCATGCACATGATGAACATCGACGGCGACAGCCTCGGCGTGGCCTATGGGGCGATGACGAAGGGCAGCCGCGACACGGCACTCACCGTCGGCATCGGTTACGCCTACGAACAGTTCGAAGACAGCGGCGCCCCGGTCGTGATGATCGGCGGCGAGCACCGCGTGCACCGGCACGTCAAGCTGGTGACCGAGAACTACGTGTTCAGGGAGGGCGGCATCGCCAGCGCCGGCGTGCGGTTCATGACCGGGCGCCTCTCCGCCGACCTCGGCCTCGCCACGCCGCTCGGCGTGGACGACTTCTTCGTCTTCCCGGTGGTCAACTTCGTCTGGACGTTCCAGTAACCGCGACGGCCTAGTCGCCGACGTCGGCGGCGTGCGCCGAGAGCCGCGTGACGAGCACCTTGTCGATGCGGCGCCCGTCCATGTCCATCACCTCGAACCGCATCCCGCCCCATTCGCAGAGGTCCGCGGTGCGCGGGATGTGGCCGAGGCGCGCCATCACGAAGCCGCCGAGCGTGTGATACGCGCCGGCTTCGCCTTCCGGCAGATCGTCGAGGCCGATCTCGTTGGCCACTTCGTCGATGGGCGCCGAGCCGTCCACGAGCCAGCTGCCGTCGGCGCGGGCCACGATCGGGCGGTCGGCGGCGGCGTCGGTGGGCAGGCTGCCGACGAACGCCTCGAGCAGATCGGTCACCGTGACCAGGCCTTCGACCGCGCCGAATTCGTCGAGCACGATCGCCAGGTGCCGGTGTGATCCCTTGAGCGCCTCGAGCAGCTTGAAGATGCCCATCGAGTCGGGCACGAACAGCGGCTCATTGATGAGGCTGCGCAGGGTGATCGGCGAGTTCTTCATCGCGACCGAGAGCAGATCCGCGGCCCGCACGGTGCCGAGCACGTTGTCGAGGCCGCCCTGGCACACCACGAACTGGCCGTGGCGGTGCGCGGTCAGGAACTCGCGCAGCGTCTCGCCGGTGGCGTCGACGTCCACCCACTCGATGTCGAGCCGCGGCGTCATGATGGCGCCCACGCGCTGATCGCCCACGCGGAACACGCGCTGCACGAGGCTCTCTTCGTTCTCTTCGAGGGCGCCGCTCTCGGCCCCCTGACTGATCACGGCGCGGATCTCGTCTTCCGTCAGGTGCGGTTCAGCGTCGCCCTTGATGCCGAAGATCCGCAGCACGAGATTCGTGGACCCGGTGAGCAGGGCCACGACCGGGCTGCCAATCCGCGCCAGCAGCATCATCGGCATCGCCACCCACGAGGCGATGGTCTCCGGATGATTCAGGCCGATGCGCTTCGGCACGAGCTCGCCGATGATGAGCGAGAGATAGGTGATGACGGCGACGACGAGGCCAAGCGACAGACCGCGCGCGTAGGGGGCGATGAGCGGGATGCCCTCGAAGGTGACCTGGAGCGGCTCGGCGATGGTGGCGCCGCCGTAGGCGCCGGCGAGCACGCCCACGAGCGAGATGCCCACCTGCACCGTGGAGAGGAACTGGCTGGGCGCGTGCGCCAGCGCCAGGGCGACCGCGGCCCGCGTGTCGCCGTCGTCAGCGCGCTGCTGCAGGCGGACCTTGCGGGCGGCGACGATCGAGATCTCCGACATCGCGAAGACGCCGTTGGCCACGAGGAGCAGGAGGACCACGACGATTTCAGTGCCGACACCTAACATGCGTGACTGATTGTAGGCCACCTCGAGCGCGGCCCGCGGAGCCCGGAAGGGGCCGCCTTGCACGGAACCGGCCGCCGCGGCGGGGCCCGGCACGATGGGCCGCATATACTCGCCGGCATGCTCGCTCCCCATGCCCGGGCCGGCGCGGTCGCCGGTCTGCTCGCCCTCGGCCTCACCGTCGAGGCGCAGTCGCCACGGGGTGTGACCCCGCGTGATCTGTTCTCGCTCCAGTCGGTGGGCGATGTCGAGGTGTCTCCCGCAGGCACACACGTCGCCTACACCGTCATCCGCAACACCGAGCCGGGACGTCCCCAGGCCACGCTCGTCGTGCGCAATCTCGCGACCGGCGCCACGCACGACCTGCCGCGCGGGTCGCACGATCCGCGCTGGGCGCCCGACGGCCGCCGCCTCGCCTACATGGGCAGCGGGCCCGAGGGCAGCGGGATCATGGTGAGCGAAGCGGATGGCAGCGGCGCGCGGCTCATCGCGCCGGTCACCGGCACCAACCATCCGCTGCCGTCGTCTGGCGCCTCGGTGGCGTGGGCGC
Organism: uncultured Acidobacteriota bacterium; assembly: GCA_902826515.1. Taxonomy (GTDB): domain Bacteria; phylum Acidobacteriota; class Vicinamibacteria; order Vicinamibacterales; family UBA2999; genus CADEFD01. The sequence goes on along the minus strand of CADEFD010000094.1, from coordinate 9,388 downwards.
CGGATGGGCGCCGCCTCGCCTACATCTCCGCCACGCCGGGCCCGGAAAACGCGGACGCCAACGGCGATCCGATGGTCATCACGCGGTATCTCTACAAACCCACGGCGGGCGAGGGGCTGACCCGGTTCAACGACAACCGCCGCACGCACGTGTTCGTGGCCGACATCGGCACGCGTCAGGTGACGCAGCTGACGGACGGCGCTTCCTACGAACACTCGATCGACTGGGCGCCCGGCGGCGACACCATCACCTTCGTCTCGAATCGCGAGCCCGACGCCGACCGCTTCTTCAACTACGACATCCTCACGGTGTCGGCGCGCACGAAGGAGACGCGGCGCCTCACCACCACGAAGGCGGCGGAGTACATGCCTGCGTGGTCGCCCGACGGCTCGACGATCGCGTTCCTCGGCACGCGCCGCGACCTGACATCGTCGGAGACGACGATGGAAGACACACACGTGTGGGTGATGCGCGCCGACGGCACCAACCGCGTGGAACTCGGCGCCGCGATCGACAACCGGCAGGGCGCGCCGCAGTGGTCGGCCGACGGACAGTTCCTCTACTTCACCGTGCAGGAACGCGGCAACGTGCGGCTCATGCGCCTGCCGGCCGCGGGCGGCGCCGCGCAGATGGTCGTGGGCGACCGCGGCAGCGTGGGCGCGTGGGCGCTCGGCCGTGAGACGCTGGCCTACGCCTTTGCGGCGCCAGCCGCGCCTGCGGATCTCTACACGAAACGTGGCAACGCGCCGGCGGAGCGCCGCACGGACCTGAACCGCGCGCTGCTGGCCGAGCGGGCGGTGGCCGACGTCGAGGCGCTCACGTTCCAGAGCGCCGACGGCGTCGAGATCGAAGCGTTCCTCACGCTGCCGCTCGGCCGCACGGCCGGCAGCACCCATCCGCTCGTCGTGCTCATCCACGGCGGCCCGCACGGCCAGCAGGGCCCGGCCTTCAACCACAAGGCGCAGGTCTACGCGGCGCAGGGATGGGCCTCGCTGATGGTGAACTACCGCGGCTCGACGGGCTACGGGCAGGCGCTCGCGGACAGAATTTTCGGTGACCAGAACGGCGCCGAGGCCCGCGATGTCGTGGCCGGCGTGGACGCGGCGCTCGCCCGTTACCCGTGGCTCGACCGCACGAAGCTCGGCATCGAAGGTGGCAGCTACGGCGGCCAGCTCACCAACTGGATCATCACCGAGACCGACCGCTTCAAGGCCGCCATCCCGAGCGCCGGCATCGCCAACCTCGTGAGCTTCAACTACATGGCGTACTACCACGACTATCTCGCCGTGGAATTCGGCCGCTATCCGCACCAGGACGGCCTCATGGACCTGCTCTGGCAGCGCTCGCCGCTGCGCCAGATCCACAAGGTGAAGACGCCCACCCTCATCCTGCACGGCGAGAACGACAACGACGTGCCCATCGCCGAAGCCGAGCAGCTCTACGTGGCCCTGCACGACGTCGGCGTGCCCACGACCCTGGTGCGTTATCCGCGCGAGGGCCACGGCCTGCGCGAGACGGCCCACGTCGTGGACGCGCTCGAGCGTTCGATCGCGTGGTACACCAAGTACTTCGCGGTGCCGTAGCCGTGTTTTTTCCCGGGACCCGAGCCCCGAGCCCCGAGACCCGATAAAGTAGACAGGTGTTCAAGCGCCAGACGATCGGCTCCGTCATCTGCACGTCCTGCGGCACGCTCGTCGGCGTGAACGACGCGGTCTGCTACAACTGCAACCGCCGCAACCCGGGGCTGTGGGGCTTCGCACCCGCGTTCCGCCGGCTCGGCCAGGACCTCGGCTTCGTGCCCCTCGTGATGGGCGGCACCATCGCGCTCTACGTGCTCTCGCTGCTCGTGGACCTGGCCGGGATGCGCCCCATCCTCGCCCCGAGCTCCATGGCGATCCGCCTGCTCGGCGCGAGCGGCGCCTACCCGGTGTTCGTCGAGGGCCGGTGGTGGACCGTGCTCACGGCCGGCTGGCTGCACGGCGGCCTCATCCACATCGTGCTGAACATGTTGTGGATCCGGCAGCTCGCTCCGGCCGTGGCCGAGCTCTACGGTCCCGGGCGGATGGTGGTCGTCTACACGCTCGCGGGCGTGATGGGATTCACGTTCACCTCCGTCGCCGGTTACTACCTGGGCCCGCTCATCGGCAATGTGCCGCTCATCGGACGACTCCTCGGCGGCGCCGGGTTGTCGGTGGGCGCCTCGGCGCCGATCTTCGGGCTGCTCGGCGCGCTCGTCTACTACGGCAACCGCACCGGCAGCCGACACGTGCGCGAAGCGGGCCTGCAGTACGCCCTCATGATGGGCATCTTCGGGCTCATCATGCCGGGCATCGACAACCAGGCGCACCTCGGCGGGTTCGTCGGCGGCTACGTGGCCGGCCTGCTGCTCGACCCGCTCAAGCCGGAGCGCATCGATCATCTCGTGGGGGGCGCGGCCTGCCTCGTCATCACGCTCGTGGCCGTGGTCGCGTCGTTCGTCACGGCTCTGCCGCTGCTCCTCAATTAGACGGCCGGGCTGGCGGCGGTTCGAGTTCTTGAATCGATGCGGCCCAAAATCCCGAACGTCGATGCTCTCCGTCGGCGTTGGCATGGGCCCGCGGAGCCAAACGGCTGACGGCTGGCACGCCCCGGGCTGCCGGCGTGAGTCCCGTCGAGGCCCCGTCAGGCCTCCCGGCGCCCCGAAATCCCGCCGATCCTGCCGTTCGTCCCTGTCTGTCTCCGGTCGTCACGCGCAATCACGCTCCGGGCGGACCGATGCGTCGGAGTGAGACGTCTCATGAAAATCAGGCATCACCCTTGCTGTAGTAACGGCCGGACGTCCGCGCCGTGCAGTGTGCGGGGCTGATGTCCGTTTCCACGCCGGGAGCCGGTTGGCTCGTCGGCGTGTTGCACGACACCCCACAGGAGGCTATTTCCATGGCACGTTCGAGCAGGATTCTGCTCGCGCTGGCAGCCGCAGTGCTGCTGGCCGTCCCGAGCGCATTCGCGCAGGGCGGCGGCGCGAGTTCGACCGGCAGTATCTCAGGTGAAGTCAAGGACGCGCAGGGCGGCGTACTGCCCGGTGTGACCGTCACGGCCACGAGCCCGGCGCAGATCGGCGCGCTCTCGGCGGTCACCAACGAGGCGGGCATCTACCGCTTCCCCGCCGTGCCTCCGGGTGAATACTCCCTGATGTACGAACTGGCGGGATTCGGCCCCGTCAAGCGCGACGGCGTCCGCATCACGCTCGGCTTCAACGCCCAGGTCAACGTGACGCTGGCGGTGGCCTCGCTGAACGAGACGCTGGTCGTCAGCGGCGAGTCCCCGGTCATCGACACGACGGCCACGCGGCTCCAGACCAACTACGACCAGGAACGCCTGGCGTCCATCCCGAACGCCCGCGACATGTGGTCGCTGCTTGCCACCACACCTTCGGTCACGCTGAACCGCGTGGACGTCGGCGGCGCCACGATGGGCACGCAGACCACCTACTTCGCCTACGGCTACTCGGGCCAGAACCGCCCGCTCGTCGAAGGCATCAACACCACGGAAGGCACCTCGGCGGCCGGCTTCTACCTCGACTACGGCTCCTTCGAAGAGGTGTTCATCGGCGCCGCGGCCAATTCGGCCGAGATGCCGAACTCGGGCGTGCTCACGCAGTTCGTCAGCAAGAGCGGCGGCAACACGCCGAGCCTCAGCTTCTACTACGACATGGAAGACGAGAGTCTGCAGAGCCGCAACCTGGCGGCGGACCAGACCACGCCCACCGTGGGCGCCACCATCCGTCCCGATGGCAACCGCCTCGCCAGCTACAAGAACACCAACATCGGCGTTGGCTTCCCGGTGCTGAAGGACAGAATCTGGGCGTTCGGCGCGTTCCTCGACCAGCGCAACTCGGTCGCGGCGCCGCCCTCGGGCAGCTTCCTCGACGGCACGCCGTTCAACACCAAGCTGCGCAACTACACCGGCAAGCTCACCTACCAGCTCAACCAGAACAACAAGTTCGTGAGCTACCTCCAGTGGGGCGCCAAGACGCAGCCCAATCGCACCGACAGCAGCAACAAGCTCGGCGCGCCGATCCACATCACCGCCGACTCGACCACGCTGCAGGATTCCCCGAGCTGGGTCTACAAGGGCGAATGGAACGGCACGATCAACCAGAACACCTTCGCGGAATTCCGCGCCGGCCAGTTCGGCTACAACTTCGGCCTCGACAGCAACACCGGCGCCACCCGCTACGAATCCATCAGCACCAACCAGGTGCTCGGTGGCGGACGTGACTGGGAACTGCGCCGTCGCCGCAATCAGTTCACCGGCGCGGTGAGCTACTTCAAGGACAACTTCGCCGGCGGCTCGCACAACCTGAAGGTGGGCGGCGAGTACATGGACGAAAAGGGCACGACGCTCTGGAATCAGGCCTACGCCGACAACGTCATCCACTTCGTCCGCGGCGACCTGACGGGCAACCTGCTGGCGACGACGCCCGACTCGGTGCGCCTGCAGAACAACGCCGTCTCGGTCAACGCGCTGGCGACGACGAGCGCGTTCATCACCGACACCTGGACCGTCAAGCGCCTCACGATGAACATCGGCGCGCGCTTCGACCGTTACCGCGTGTGGCTGCCCGAGCAGTCGCTGGCGGCCGGCCGCTTCTCGGCGGCCCGCGACTTCGCGGAGCAGTCGAGCATCGTCACCTTCAACCACATCGTGCCGCGCCTCGGCGCCAGCTACGACCTGATGGGCGACGGCAAGACGGTGGTGAAGGCCAACATCGGCCGCTTCTACTTCAACCCGGGCGTGAACCTGGCCGACGCGGTGAACGAAAACACTGCCAACCAGTACAGCGACTTCGTGTGGAACGACCAGAACGGCGATCGCGTGTTCCAGCAGGGTGAACAGGGCGCGCTGCAGGTGCGGTTCGGCGGCGTCGCCAACGCGTTCATCAGCCCCGACCTCGAGAACGCCTACACCGACGAAGCGTCGCTGTTCGTCGAGCGCTCGGTGATGACCGACCTCGGCGTGCGCGTCGGCTACGTGTGGAAGAAGGACCAGAACGGCTGGCAGCAGTTCAACACCGCCCGCCCGTTCAGCGCCTACAACGTGCCGGTCAGCATCACCGATCCGGGCGCCGACGGCGTCACCGGCTCGAGCGACGACCGCGCGATTTCGGCGTTCAACCTCGACCCGTCGCTGCTGACGGCGTCGCGCCAGGAAGCCGTGAACATCGACGGCTACGAAGGCACCTACAAGACGCTCGAGTTCTCGGCCAACAAGCGCTACTCGAACCGCTGGGGCCTGAACGCGTCGTTCTCCTACACGTGGACCAACGAAGCCGGCAACAACTACTTCAACAACCGCTTCGGCACCGCCGTCTCCAACTTCGCGTTCTTCGGCAGCTCGCCGAGCAACCCGAACGAGAAGACGATCAACGACTTCACCAACTGGAACGGCAAGCTCTCCGGCACCGTGGACGCCGGCTGGGGCGTGTCGATCACCCCGGTGTGGAAGGTCCAGAGCGGCGCGCCCTACGGCCGCTTCTTCAACGCCACGCTCAACTACGGCACGCAGATCATCCTGGCCGAACCCATCGGCACGCGCCGTCAGGACACCGTGTCGGTCGTGGACTTCCGCGCCGAGAAGAAGCTGCGGATCGGCGACAAGGCCCGCGTGGCCGTGTTCGCCGACCTCTTCAACGTGTTCAACTCGAACACGGCGGTCAACATCAACTGGCGCTCGGGCGCGTCGTTCGAGAAGGCCACGACGGTGCTCGGACCGCGCATCGCCAAGTTCGGCGTGAAGTTCGACTGGTAGCGCAGGCGCCGGGGCACGCCCCCGGCACCTGAACATGCGAAGGGCCGGGCAGCACTGCTGTCCGGCCCTTTGTCTTTGTACGGGGCGTGGCACGGGTCGGTGCCCCCCCCCGGGGCTCGGGGCTGGGGCTCCAGGGCGCCCACTACCCGCGGGACGCGTTCTCGCCGGCTCCCGCGCGGTCGTCGGCCACCCAGGCGGCGATCTGCTCGCGCGTCCAGCGGTGGGCGTCGTTCAGATGCACGATGAGCGCGGCCAGCGTGAGCACCTTGCGGCAGCCCTCGCCGGGACAGGCGCGCACGGTGCCCTCCAGACAATCGAAGAACGCCTCCAGATCTTTGGTGGGCCGCCGGCCCTCCATGTTGTCGGGCAGGCGGTACATGCCCTCGTAGGCCGCGCCGAGCGCACACGAGGCATGCCGGCCGTGGAAGTAGTCGCCGAAGGCCTGCTCGGGCCGCCGGTCCGCGCCGTTCAGGATGGCCGTGGCGAGCGCCTGTTCGATCCCGGGACTTTTTGCCGTCATTGCCGCCTCCCGCCGGGATGCGAGGTGCCCGGCGCCACGGCACCTGCAAGGACGACGCCTCGCGGCGACGTGACGGACGGAGGCACGGCGTGGGACGACCCGCACGGGGGCGGGCCCCGGTGTCCGCCTGCGGAACACCAGGTGTGCCGCAGGCGAACAGGTCAGAAGTTCTTGCCGAGCCGTTCCTGGAGCTTCTCGCGGTAGCCGCGGCTCAGGGTAAGACGCGTGCCGTTCTGCAGCACCACCACGTATTCCCCGTTGAACCAGGGCTGCAGTTCCTTGATGCGGTCGCTGTTGACGATGCGCGAGCGGTGGATGCGCACGAAGCGCCGCGGGTCGAGGCGGGCCTCGATGCCGTTCATCGTCTCGCGGAAGAGATGCGAGTCTTCGCCGAGGTGCAGGCGCACGTAGTTGCCGGCCGCTTCGATCCACACGATGTCTTCCGTGCGGAGGAAGAACACCCGGCCGCCGGATTTCACGACCAGCCGATCGAGCTTCTGCGGTTCGGGCTTGATGTCCTGCACGAGCGCCATCAGGCGCTTGCCGAGGTCGCCGGCGCGGCGGCGCTCCACATGGGCGCGGGCGTGCTGCAGGGTCTGCTGGAAGCGCTCGCGGCCGAACGGCTTGAGCAGGTAGTCGATGGCGTGCACCTCGAAAGCGCGCAGCGCGTATTCGTCGTAGGCGGTCACGAAGACCACGGCCGGCATCTTGTCGGCGCCCACCTTCTCGATCACGCCGAAGGCATCGCACGCCGGCATCTGCACGTCGAGGAACACCAGGTCGGGGTGCTGGGTGTTGATCGCGTCCACGGCCTGCTGGCCGTCGCTGCACTCGCCGATGAGTTCGATGTCCTGCTCCTGGCGGAGCATCCCGACGACACGTTCGCGCGCCATCGCCTCGTCGTCCACCACCATCGCCCGGATCTTCGTCACGCCGCCCCCTCCGCCAACAGTTCGGCCGCGCTGGCCTCCCTGGCTGGCTCGTCCACGGGAATGTCGATTGTCACCGAGAGGCCGCCCTGCGGCGGGCTCGTGACCATGAACCGGTGCCGGTCGCCATAGAGATGCGCGAGCCGTGACCGGGTGTTCGAGAGCCCGACGCCGTGTTCGAGATCGGACAGCCGCGCTGCGTCCATCCCGACCCCGTCATCCCGCACTTCGATCTGCAGGAGGTCGCCCGTCCGCTGCGCCCGCACCAGCACGTGCCCGGGCCCCGGCCGCGGGCCGATGCCGTGGCGGATGGAGTTTTCGACGAGCGGCTGCAGCAGAAAGTTGGGCACCGGACAATCTTCCGTGTCGGGATCGATGTCGAACGTGACAGTGAGACGATCCTGGAAGCGCGCTTGTTCGATGTCGACGTACTTGCGCAGGAAGTCGACCTCGTGGGCAAGCGCCACCTCCTGCACATCCACCGTCTCGATCGACTGGCGGAGGAGGTCGCCAAGCCGGGCGATCATGGCGTCTGCCGCCTCGACGTCGCGGTGCATGAGGGCCGACACCGTGTTGAGGGTGTTGAAGAGGAAATGCGGCTGGATCTGGCGCTGGAGCGTCTGCAGCTGCGCCTCGACGAGGCGGGTCTCGAGCCGCGAGGCGGTGAGGGCCCGCGCCTGCGCCTCGTAGTGATACCGCAGCGCGTGACTCAGGCCCACGATGGCCCAGTACGTGGCCATCTCGAAGTCGAAGTTCAGGAAGAACATCCGCTGGAACTGCATCTGCCAGTCGCCGCCGGGCAGCGGATGGAAGTAGCCGATGCCGGCCCGACCGACCGTGACCAGCGACACGTGCGCCAGCGTCGCCACGAACACGCCGACGATGTGCGCCGGCACATGGCGCCACAGGCGTCCGCGTTCCAGGGGGCAGCGGCGCGCCAGCCACAGGATGGCCGGCGTGAGCACGGCCCAGCTGTACCAATAGTTGAAATTCAGGGCCAGCAGGATGCCAAGCGGATCCGGCTGCGTGGAGAACGTCGAGACGTAGTAGTAGGCCTGGAACGCCGAGAAGAAACCGAGCGCGGTGGCAACGCCGAAGATCAGCCGCAGGCGGATAGCGCCGGTAGGCGGGGTCATGTGTTCACTATCGGCCGCGACTGGAGCGAGGTCAATCGAGGAGTGCGGGTGCAGGTGAGCCAGTCTGGCGCGCTCGACCATCCCGGCGGCGTTCCGGACCCGCCTGACACGCCATTGATCACGCAGGATGCGCCATTGGTCCCTCGTACGGGGAGCCGGCGCATGGACTGGCGATGCATCGAACACGCGCGCGCCCATTGCACGCGGCGTGCCGCCTGGTCATCCCGCCGTTCGTCCCACGGACACTACAGTGTGTCGGGCTCGAGCAGCAGGAACCCGAGCGGCGGCACCACGAGCGTCAGCGTGTGCGGGTGTCCGTGGGAGGACGTGTCGTCGGCCGTCACCACACCGGCATTCCCGGCGCCGCTGCCGCCGTAGACGGTGGCGTCGCTGTTGAGGCGTTCGCGCCAGCGGCCGCCCACCGGCACCCCCACGCGGTAGCCGTGACGCGGCGTCGGCGTGAAGTTGACGACGGCCGCCACGACCTGCCCGCTCGCCGGATCGCGGCGCAGCAGCGAGATGACGCTGTTGTCGGAATCGTGGCAGTCGATCCAGGCGAACCCCGACGGCGCGTCGTCGTCGGCCCAGAGCGGCGTCGTCCCCTGATAGGCCGCGTTCAGGTCGCGCACCCAGAGCTGGAGCCCGGCGTGGCGCGGGTCGCCGAGCACCGCCCAGTCGAGTTCCCAGTCGTGGTTCCACTCGCGCCACTGGCCGATCTCCGCGCCCATGAAGAGGAGCTTCCGGCCGGGGTGCACGAACATGTAGCCGAGCAGCGCGCGCAGCGTCGCATGCTGCTGCCAGACGTCGCCGGGCATCTTGGCGAGCAGCGACTTCTTGCCGTGCACGACCTCGTCGTGCGAGAACGGCAGCAGGAACTTCTCGCTGAAGGCGTAGAGCAGCGAGAACGTGATCTTGTCGTGATGCCACTTGCGGAAGATCGGATCCTGCGCGCAGTAGGCGAGCATGTCGTGCATCCACCCCATGTTCCACTTGTGGGTGAAGCCGAGCCCGCC
>CADEFD010000093.1 GCA_902826515.1 uncultured Acidobacteriota bacterium | reverse complement strand
GACTACAACACGGAAGGCGACAAGACCATCCCATGTCGCTGCCGGCCCGGCTGCAAGACCAAGCTCTGACACCCGCGGCCCGGCGTCTGGTCGCCGTGGCGTCGGCCGTCGTGTGCGCCGGGCTCGTCGCCTGGGCCGGCGCCGCCCCCGCGCAGCCGTCCGCGTCCGCGCTGGCGCCTGCCATCCGCATCGGCGTGACCGCGCCCGACGGCGACGTGCGTGTCGAGACGCTGCCGCTCGAAGACTACGTGGCGCGTGTCGTCTCTGGCGAAGGGCAGCCGCGCGCGGGCGCGGCGGCGCAGCAGGCGCTCGCCATCGTCATCCGCACGTTCGCTGCGGCCAACCGGCATCGGCACCGTGCCGAGGGATACGACCTCTGCGACACCACGCATTGCCAGGTGATGCGTCCGGTGCTGTCGTCGGCGCGCGACGCCGCGCAGGCCACGGCCGGGCAGATCCTGCTCGACAAGGGGGCGCCGGCCTTTGTCTTCTACTCCGCGCACAACGGCGGCACGCCGGCGCTGGCGAGTGAGGTGTGGCCCGGCGCCACCGACTACGCGCCCGGCGACGCGCAGGATGCCTGCCACGACGAGCCCGGCTGGTCGCGCACGATTCCGGCCGCCGATCTCGAACGGGCGCTGCGCGCCGCGGGGCTCGCCGGCCGTCTGCGCGGTCTCTCGATCGTGGATCGCACGCCGTCGGGCCGCGCCGGCCGGATGCGGGTGGACGGCTTCACGCCGAACACCCTCACGGCGCACGAATTCCGCATGGCCGTGGGCCGCACGCTCGGCTGGCAGCTCGTGCGCAGCACGGCGTTCGACGTGACGAAGACCGGCGCCGCCTACCAGTTCGACGGCGTGGGCTACGGGCACGGCGTGGGCCTCTGTGTCGTGGGCGCGGGCAAACGCGCCGCGCGCGGCGAGACCGCCGCCACGATCCTCAAGGCGTACTTCCGCGACCTCGTCGTGAGCCCGGGCGCCACGACCACGCTCACGCGCGCGACGCCGCCCGGCGGCCCGGTCATCGCCGCGCCGCCCGCGCCCGTGCCGGCGCCGCCCGTGGTGTCGCCGCCGGTCGCCCCTGCGGCGCTCACCGCCACCGACATCCGCCTGACGCTTCCGGCGTTCGAGGAACACGATCGCGCGCTCGTCCTTGGCCTGGTGCGGCAGACGCGCGACGATGTCGCCGCCCGCGCGCTCGTCAAGGCGCCGGAGGTGCTGGCCGTCACCGTACATCCCACGATGGACGCCTTCGGCCATGCCACCGGACAGCCGTGGTGGGTCGCGGCGGCCACCGTGGGCACGGCCATCGATCTGGCGCCGATCTCGCACCTGCGTCAGCGCGGCGTGCTCGAATCGACGCTCCGCTACGAAGTGGCGTGGGCCGTCGTCACGCCGTACCTCACGAAGGCGCCGGCGTGGGTGAAAGTGGGCGCGGCGATGTTGTACGCGAGTCCGCTGGCGGCGACGCCGTCCGAGCAGGGACGCGTGCGCTGTCCGAGCGACGCGGAGCTGCTGCGGCCGGTGTCGGGCGGCGCGCAGCGCGAGGCCTTCCTGCGCGCCGAACGCTGCGTGCGCCGCGAGATCGCACGCGGCACGCGCCTCACCGCGATCCGCTGATCGCGCGGTCAGCCGGCGTCGAACGGCGCCGGTCGCGGCGCGCTCGCCGCGTCGAGATCGAACATGACGTCCACGCCGTGCCGGGCCTCGCCGATCCGCAGGTCGTCGAGCGTGCCGTGCGAGGCGGTGATCGTGACCGCCGCGGAGACGAGTCGCACGCCGAGGCCGGGACGCCACACGTGGAACTCGTGCCGCGTGGCGGCGTCGTCACCCGGCGCACCCAGCGGACGCACGCGCCACACGAGCGTCCGGTCGCGCACGGCGGTCGAGGCGACCACCGCCACGCCGTGTTCACGCGCCACCGCTTCACCGATCGTGACCAGTGCTTCGGCCAGCGCCGTGTCGCGCCCGCGCCGCGGCACGTCCACCGTGTCGGTCGTATCGAGCGCGAGCGCCACACCGCGCGTGGCCGCGAGCCCGCGGACCTCCTGCGCCAGAATCGGCAGCGCCACCCAGGTGAGCGGCTCCTCGTCGGCCCGCCACGACACGGTGAGCCGCCGCAGGTCGTCGAGTCCATCCACGAGCGCCTGCTGCGCCTTGCGCGCCCCGGCGAGCGCCTTCTGCTGGTCGGGCGTGAGCGAGTCGCGGCTCTGTTCGAGCAGCGCCAGGTAGCCCCCGACCACACCCGCGGGCGCGCGCAACTCGTGTCCGAGCAGGGCCAGCAGCGGCGCGGCGATACGCATCGGCATGCGGCAGACGGTACTATGGCTGAGCCGTTCATGTCTGCCGCCGGGCCGCTCCTCAGCATCGTCGTGCCCGTGCGCGGCGATTCGACGCCGCTGGCCGCGCTGCTTTCGCAACTGCCGAGCCGGCCCGGGCTGCAGATCATCGTCTCGAGCATGGGCCCCACCGACTCGACACACGACTTCATCCGCGAGGGCCGTCCCGATATCGTCTGGATCGACGGCGCGCCGGGACGCGGCGTGCAGTTCAACGCCGGCGCCGCACAGGCCCGCGGGCGCTGGCTGTGGTTCGTGCACGCTGACAGCCATCTGCCCGAGGGCTGGTTCGAGATCTTCGAAACGCTCGACCGGCGGGGCGACGTGGTGGGCGGCGCCTTCGCCTTCCGCCTCGACACGCGCGTCTGGCAGGCCCGCTGGCTCGAGTGGGCGGTGGCGGCGCGCGTGCGCCTCTTCGGGCTGCCGTACGGCGACCAGGGAATATTCGTGCGCCGCGCCGTGTTTCAGTCCATACAGGGGTTCAGGCCCATCCCGCTCATGGAAGACGTCGAGTTCGTGCGGCGGCTGAAACGGCAGGGCCGGGTGGTTCATCTCAGCGAAGGCATGGTCACGTCCGCCCGCCGTTGGGAGCAGCGGGGCTGGCTGCGCCAGAGCTTGTCGAACCTCGGGACGCTCGCCTTGTATTTCCTGGGCGTCTCGCCAGAGCGGCTGGCCCGCAGGTATGATCGTCGCCCGAACGCTTTCTGAGGTTATCCGATGCTGATGAAGTCCACGCCCGACCTGCGCGAGTCCGAGGTGACCCCCCGCGACCTCTATCTGCGCCGCCGCGAGTTCATCGGCGCCGCCGGCGTGGCCGCCGCCGCGCTCGCGACCGGGGTCGTAACGCCCGGTGCGGCCGAGGCGCAGAACCCGTCGGCTCAGAAGCTGGCGAATCTCAAGAAGAGCAGCTTCAGCACGACCGAGACGATGAACTCGTACCGGGACGTGACGACCTACAACAACTTCTACGAGTTCGGGCTCGACAAGGGCGACCCGGCCCGCCACGCGCACGCGCTCAAGCCGCGCCCGTGGTCGATCAAGGTCGAAGGGGAGTGCGCCAAGCCGGGCACCTACAACCTCGAAGACATCCTGAAGTGGTTCCCGCTCGAAGAGCGCATCTACCGCATGCGCTGCGTCGAGGCGTGGTCGATGGTGATTCCGTGGAACGGCTTTCCGCTGGCCGACTTCGTGAAGCGCTTCGAGCCCACCTCGAAGGCGAAGTACATCGAGATGCGCACGCTGCTCGACCTGCGGCAGATGCCGGGGCAGACCGAACCGGCGCTCGTGTGGCCGTATCGCGAAGGCCTGCGCATGGACGAAGCGCTGCATCCGCTGGCGATGCTGGCCGTGGGCCTCTACGGCGAAGTGCTGCCGAACCAGAACGGCGCGCCCATCCGGCTGGTGGTGCCGTGGAAGTACGGCTTCAAGGGCGTCAAGTCGATCGTCAGCGTGAAGTTCGTCGAGAAGGAACCGCTGAACACCTGGCAGCAGACGCGCGCCGATGAATACGGCTTCTACGCCAACGTGAACCCCGACGTGGATCATCCGCGCTGGACGCAGAAGACCGAACGCCGCATCGGCGAGTTCTTCCGCCGCAAGACGCTGCCGTTCAACGGCTACGGCGATCAGGTGGCGTCGCTCTACGCGGGAATGGACCTGCGCAAGTTCTACTGAGCCGGCGCGCGCGCCATTCGGTGAGTCGAGAATGACGCAGACACAGATCGTCCGGCGCATCGTCAAGCCGCTCGTGTTCCTGGCGGCGCTGCAGCCGGCCGCGTGGCTCGTCTACAACGCGTTCTGGGGCGACCTCGGCGTCAACCCGGTCGAGACGATCACCAACCACACGGGGATCTGGTGTCTGCGCTTCCTCGTGCTGACGCTGCTCATCACGCCGCTCAGGTGGGCCACCGGATTCAATCCGCTGACCCTCTTCCGGCGGCCGATCGGGCTGTTCGCGTTCTTCTACGGCACGCTGCATTTCATGACCTACTTCGTGCTCGACCACTCGCTCGTCTTCGACGGCGTGTGGGAGGACGTGGTCAAGCGGCCCTACATCACCGCCGGGTTCACGGCGTTCGTGCTGATGATTCCACTGGCGCTCACCTCGACCACCGGCTGGATCCGGCGGCTCGGCGGCCGCAACTGGAACCTGCTGCATCGCCTGGTCTACGTCTCGGCGCTCGGCGGCGCGCTGCACTATTTCTGGAAGGTCAAGCTCGATACGACCAACCCGATCTACTACTTCGCGATCGTCGGCGTGCTGCTGGCGGCGCGCGTGTGGAAGGCGGCGACGAAGAAACGCGCCGTGGCGCCGGCCGCCGCGCGCGTCGCGCCGCAGGCGTGAACCGTCCGCCCGACGCGGCCGTATCCGTGACGGGCGCCCATCCGGCCGTCGTGATGCTCGCGCGCAGCCCGTTCGCGGCGGGGAAGACCCGGCTTACCTCAGGTCTCGAACCGGCCGCCGCGGCCGGCCTGCGCGGCGCGCTGCTGGCCGATACGATCGAGGCGGCACTCACCGCCGGCTGGCCGCTGCATGTGCACGTCACCCCGGGTGAGGACGTCGCGCGCATGGCGGCATGGCTCGCGCACGACACGCCCCTGACGGCGCACGGCGCGCGTGTGCACTGGCACGCGCAGGCGGGGGACGATCTCGGTGCGCGGATGATTGCGGCGCTGGGCGAGACGCTCGCCGCAGGGCACGACGTGGTGGTACTCGTGGGATCGGACATCCCCGATCTGCCACCCGCGGCGCTCGTCGAGGCGCACGCCGCTCTTGCGGGGCACCGGCGCGATTCGCGCGTCGTCTTCGGTCCGGCGGCGGACGGCGGCTTCTATCTCGTGGCCGCGACGGGCGTCGCGTCGCTGGCCTTCGCGTTCCACGAGGTGACCTGGAGCCAGCCGTCCGTGCTTACCGACGTGACCGCGCGGCTCGTCGAGGCGGGACGCGACGTGACCACCGTGCGAGGCTGGCCGGATCTCGATGACGCGGCGGATCTCCGCGCGCTGCTGGCACGGCCGGGTGGTGCCCCGCGCACGCGGGCGGCGGCGTCGCGGCTCCCGCCGTACAATGACCCAGCATGACGATCGATCGTTCTCGCCCCGGCGTCAGGCACGGCCTGGCGGGCGCGCTGCTCCTCATCGCGGCCCTCGGTGCCAGCTCATGTGCGGCGCCGTCCGACGCTGGAAGCCGCCCGGCACCGGCCGCCGCGCAGGCGCCACCGCTCGAACTCCGTGTCATCCAGCACGAGGCGCCGAAGCGTGATTTCGTGGGGGCAGCGCCGGCGGAATTCCGCTGGAGCCCCATCGAGGGCGCCGACCGCTACGCCATCGGCCTCTGGAACGAAACGGACCGGCTGATGTGGCGCAAGGACGACATCTCGCGCCCGCAGGTGGCGATGCCGAAGGAGCTCTACCTCGACTACGGCACCTACTTCTGGTCGGTGTCGGCGCTGCAGAACGACCGGGAAATCGCCAAATCCGGCATGGCGGCCTTCGTCATCGAAGAGTAGATGCTGGCGCCGCTGGCGCCTGTGCTATACTCAACTTCTTCTGTCGCGGGGTGGAGCAGTCCGGTAGCTCGTTGGGCTCATAACCCAAAGGTCGCGGGTTCAAATCCCGCCCCCGCAACCAACTGAATCGGCACGAGAAGGTCGCCAGTCTCTGGCGACCTTTTCGTCTTTTGGACGGCAGTCAGCATCGCGGCCAGGTTCCCCTTCAGCTCGATCCCCAGCTGGTCGCCCCTTGGGGTCAAGACAATCGAATCAATGAGCCCCCGGAGGCTCTCCGACGCCTCCAGTCGGGCGTCATCGCGCTGGAGCGCGGCGGCCAGTTCCTCCACCTTCGACCGATAGAGGTCGGCCATGCTCGGGTGGAGCAGCGGAGGGGGCTCGTCCGCGGTCTCGAGCTGGGCCACGAGCGTCTCCTTCCGGGCCTGGAGCGAGTCCATCTCCGGCTTCAGCTCAGACAGCGCGAACCCGGCCTTGATGGCCTCGATCACCTTCCGGATGTCGCGGTTCACACGCTCAAGCTCGCGCTTCGCGCCGCCAAGGCTGGCTCGCTGTTCCATGCGCAGCCGATTCATCTCCCTGGTGAACTCGCGGCAGAACTCCTCGAAGAAGTCTTTGCGCAGCAGCTTCTCCTGCATTGCCGCCAGCACGCGCGCCTCGACCTCCTGACGCGAAATCGTCAGTTTGTTCGTGCACGTCCCGCGCTCGCGCGTGCCGAAGCAGCCCAGGCGATCGCGGTAGTAGACGACGAAGCCGGCGCCGCACTCGCCGCACTTGGTTAGCCCGGTGAACAGGTACTTCGGGCGGACGAACTGATTGAAGCGCTTGCCGGGCTCGGCCGCCGTCCACTTCTTCTGCACGCCGGCGTAACGCGACTGCACCGCCTGCCACAACTCGTCGTCCACGATGCGCAGCGCGGGCACCTGCGTGATCACCCACTCGGATGCCGGGTTCTGGCGTGACACCCGCGTCCCCGTGTCCGGGTCTTTCAGATAGCGCAGCTTGTTCCACACCATGCGGCCGATGTACAGCTCGTTGTGCAGGATGCCGGTGCCGCGCTTCGGGTTGCCGTGGATGGTGCTCGAACTCCACAGAGCGCCGCGCGGGCCGCGGAGCCCTTCCCGATTCAGATCCTTGGCGATCTGCTTCGGCGAGCCGCCGGCCGCGTACTGCCTGAAGATCCGTCGAATGGTGTCAGCTTCCTCAGGGACGATCTCGCGTTCGCCGGTTGAGACGGCGCCGTCCTTGAACGTGCGCACGATCCGGTAGCCGAAGCTCACGCCGCCGCCCGACTTGCCGAGTTCCACGCGGCCACGGAGGCCCCGGCGCGTCTTGTCTGCCAGCTCCTTCAGGAACATCGCGTTCATCGTGCCCTTCAGGCCGATGTGAAGGAACGTGATGTCGCCCTCGGCAAGCGTGACGATGCCGACGCCGGCGAACGTGAGGCGCTTGAAGAGACCCGCCGTGTCTTCCTGGTCGCGGCTGAAGCGATCGAGCGCCTCAGCCATGACGACGTCTACTTTGCCGCGCAGGGCCTCGGCCATCATGGCTTGAAAACCAGGACGCATCAGCGTGGCGCCGGAGATGGCGTGGTCCGAATACTCGCCCGCGATCGTCCAGCCCTGCTTGCGCGCGAACTCGCGGCAGATGCGGAACTGGTCCTCGATCGAGGCCTCGCGCTGGTTCTCAGACGAGTAGCGGGCGTAGATGGCGACTATCATTCGCGGCCCTCTTCGGTCGAACGGTCGGCTTCGCGGCTCCTGGCGCGGTTGAAGACTTCACGCGCGGCCTGCCTGGCCAGCAGTCGCGCCAGCGCTCGAAGGGACCCGTCGACCTGAGCATCGGTCTCTGACGACACGCGGTGGGCGCGCTTGAACGCTTCGCGTCCGCGCAGCGGCCCTCGCACATGAGATCGCTTCCGTCCTCGCATGATACCCCCGCGTCGACTCGCAACGAAGATGTTGAAGACAACTCGGGGCTTGCCGCAGCGGCCATACCGGCCTGACCCACCATGAGGTGGAGCGACAGACGACGAAGCAGGATGCGTCCGCGAGGGCGGCATCGGTGCCGTCGAGCCCGAATGGACCGTTGGAGCGCGCGAGCTTGGATCGCGCCGGTCCGCGTGGCCGCGTATCTGCGTAGCGGCCTTGGATGGACGCGGCGCGCTGGTGATGGTCACGAGCGCGTCGGAGGTCCTATAGGCACCGCCGGCGGGCTGCCGGATCGACGAACCCGCGTGCGGCGCGCTTACGTGATTGTTCCGGCGGCGTTCAGTTCGAGGTCTCCGCCGGCCGAGCGCGCATCGTACGCTTCGGCCGCGAGCGGGACGTCATCCTCGGCGGAGCCTGCCGGCCAGGCGACCATGTGGTCGACGCTGGTGAGGCATGGCCAAGCTAGCCAAGGTGAACCGAATCCGGAACTCTCAGGGGGCTTGCGTCTCGCGGCTCTGGGAGCGACGAGAGCGCAGCGCCTCTGGGGCTCTAAGCCACAGGAGGGGGTGGCGGTGACCGCCACGACTATGACTGGAAAGCTACGCCGACCCCCGTGACCTGTCAACAAGATTTCGCTAAGTCCGGCCCTCACCGAATCCTTCGCACGCGGTTGGACACCGAGGCTACGGAAGCTGGGGAATTCTTGTTGCCGGTGTCGCATACTCACTTGCGGACGCATGGGCCAGAGCAGCAAGAAGGCGCGACAGAAACGCCGCGCGGCCGACGCCGCGGAGATTCGTGCAGCCCTGTCGCCTTTGACGGCATCCTCGCTTTTTGCCCTCATCGAGGCCGCGGCGATTTCACCGACCGCGTCTCACCGAGCAGTCACCCTAGCCCGGCTGTTTATCGACGGAGCTCGCTTATGGCCGGCCGGGTCAGTCGTCGCAACTGCGTCAGACCTTCGCGGACTCCTCGGCATGGTGAGAAGGCAGCACGCCGGATTCCAGTGGCTTGAGGACTACGTTCCACTCGATCCTCGTCTTGAGGTTCGCGTGAACTGGGGTGATAGAAGCTATCGACTGCTGCCAGGAAATGTCGAGAGACCCGTCGCGATGTTCGAGCGAGCCCGGCTGGTCGACCGTTCCACTCACAGTGCGCTCCGTGAACTGCTGGGCTTCACGATTCACGACCTCGCTGAGGGCGTTCTGTCGAGACTCGATTCGGTGGCCACCCAGATGTCCGCCCACTGGCCGGACGGCGCGGACCGGCCCCTTCCCGCTGACGAGCCTTCGGTGTCAGCGGAGGAGATTAAGGCAGCCCTCACCGTCCGTCAGGCGACACTCCGGTGGGACGCCAACACGCCGGTCGGACGCGCCTTGTCGTGGGGCACGCACAGCATCGATTCAGAGCAGACGCACGTCAACGATCCGAGCTCGCTGTTTGGCGCGACATTCGCCTACCGTTGTCCGAATGGTCTTCTTGCTACTCCCACGGCCTATTGGCCCGACTCGTTCGAAGCCGCGTTGATCAGGTTGGCGGCACTCGCGAGCGATCGGCGCGCCGCCTGCCAACGGCAATTCGAGCAGGAGGGGCAACAAGCGTTTGCTCGCCTATTTCGAATGACAAGGCACGAGTTCGCTGGGCCGTTCTCGTTGCTCGGTTCTCTCCCGACGGTGTTTGCCTTACTGCTCGACGAACGCACAGTGATGTTGTTCGACGTCATTTCGATTCTGAACTCCGAAAGCAGCGACATGCATCGAGTACTCAACTCGCATGGTGCCGCTCTGGCTGAGCTTCGGCCACCGGCTCGGCTCTTCGGACCCTCGGGCGAGCTGCGCTTGGATGCTGGGCTTCGAATCGTCTCCGTGATGGTCGTGAACACAGCCGGTCACGCAGTAACGAGAACGGTCGCCGGCATTGGAGGCCCTTCGCTCGACGACATGGCGTGGATCGTCAGGGAGACAAAGGAGTCGCCTGATGACATCTTCTACTTTTTTGAAGAGCTGAGCGCGTTGTCACGACGCACGGTAGTCAACTCGTTCGAGACCATCAATGCTTTCGAGCACTGGCGCAGCAACGGGAAATGCATCGCCCGCGAAGGCGAGGCGTGGGACCTGATCTCGATCGAGCCCCATAGAGGCGATGCCGAGTGGTCCCAAGCTGCTGCGAATCAGGTAGTGAACGACGCCCTCCGACTCTTGCGATTGCCTCCGATGACTGAATGGGACGGGTCTCATCGACACGAACACTGGCCGACATGTAGCGTTGGGGCGTTCCCGGATGGCCCGTTTTGGGAGGTGCGATTCGCTGCTCCCGTTGTGGCGGTGCAGTGCTTCGAACCAGGGACACCAAGCAAGCACCGCGACACCTTGCTCAACCTCGCGAGTAGCCTTCATTGGAAGCTCGAACAGAGCCAGGCGCTCCGACACAAGGTGGCGCAAGCGATCGGTCAGGGTGGGCTTCGGGTAACTCTACGCTCTGATGCCCACTCGGGCTGGCCGGCGCTACACCTTGCCGAGGTCGCCAGGGACATTCAAGAAATTGGGCTGGCCTACAGCGCCAACCTGCCCGAGCTGATTCAGGCAGATGCGAATCGCGTAGAACGCGATCTTGCTACCGCGTTGGGGCGCGGTCTGCGGGGTATGCAGGGCGACGAAGCGAACGGGGAGTTCGAACAGTTCGTCAACGAGTACGTTTCAGCTCCCCCAGGACTCCGGTCAGATGCGATTCAGCTGCCAGTGCGGCAGCTTGCGTCTCGGAGGCCCTTTGACGTCCATGCAGCTGCCGTGGCGGTCTCCGAGCGGGAGCTGGCGCGACGACTCAAATCGGCGGGAGTCGCGCCCGGGCGGTTCTCGGGAAGCGAGGCCACGCAACTCGAGAGCCGGGTTATCGTACCAACGCTGCGCGAGATGCTGACCGAGCAGATGCGGGTGTTTAACCAAGCGAAGCTTATGGAATTCGCCCTCACGCAGGTCGAGAGGTGCCTCAGCCAGAAGTGGAATCAGACGCAGACGCGTCGTCACAACGAGCTATTCCCACTGCTAGCGTACGACCCCGTCGAGACTGAAATCCGCGAGGAGAACGATAGTCACAGACTGGCGCGTATCGCGACTGCGATTGCAGAGGAGGCCCTCTTGCTTCCGTCGCCACGCGGGCGGGAGGAAGTCGCTAGGTTGTCTTGGGTCGCACTCCTGGGAACAGCCGAACTGTTGGTTGAATCCGGCATTCGCAGTGAGAGCAATCACTACGCCTTGGTGCCTTCCACGACCGAGATTGACTCTATGTACGCCATCCGACAGCGTACCAGCGAGCCCCATCTCTACCGAATGGATCAGAGCGCGTTCGCCAAGGCTAGGGCGAACATGAAGGTGCGCCACGGAGTTGATGCGGACGAGCCTCCTAGAAGTGGCAGAGACGCGCAGGAGGTGCGCACTCGACTCGACCACGTAAGCGAAACTCTGCGGGATGGGCTCGGGTACACCGTAGATGCGTTGATGCTCGTGCTGCAGGTAGGAAGGACGTGGCGCTGCTCAGCTGGACAGGATCTGGACGTGGCGTCCAAGGAGGACATTGTGGCGCGGTGCCACGAGGCCGCGCCCGACGTTGAACTTGCGTACGTAGAGCGCGCGCTTGACCAGCTGACCTTGCGCCCCGAAGACCTTGGCCAGGAGATTCCTCATTGGGAACAGGAGCGGCGTAGGGTCCGACTCATGACGCGGCCGTTTGTCCGGACCCCTGACGGAAAGCTGATGGTCATGCCGTGGCAGTGTGAGGCGTCCGGTCGGGTGATCGCAGGTAACTTGGGGCAAGGGCGGCTGATCTTTGCTGAGACGGCGCACTTCCCGGCACTGATCGATGCGCTGGACAGGCTTCGCGAGTGGCGCAACGTGAGCCTCGAACTGGAAACGGAGGCTGCGTTTCTGGAGACGACGCCGTGGGTTCGACGCAACGTGAAGAAGCCAAAACTGATCGGCGTGTCTGATGCCGCGTGGGCCGGCGAGATTGACTGTCTCGCTGCCGACGAAGCGCATGGGATCATTTGGGTGGCAGACGCGAAGGACGTCTTCAGCGCGTTTTCCCCCAACACGATTGCTCGCTCAATCGAAAAGTTCAATGGTCCGAACCAGTATGTCGACAAGTTGCTCAGGAAGGCCGCAGCAGTGGCGACCGCTCCACTGGCAGTTGCCAAAGCGCTCGGCGTCGATCGTGAGCGGGCTTGGGGGATCAGACCTGTAATCGTCACACGGTTCGTCGAGCCCGCCGCCTTCTCGCTGGGGCAAAGGGTCGCATTTTGCCCGGTGTCGAAGTTGGCGGAGTTTCTGGTTCAGAGCGTCGCTGAGCGCAGCGAAGATGGCGGTGTCGGTGAGGGCTGAAGTGCCAAGGTTGCTGGCGATTCGCTGCCCCAGGCCCCCGAAGTTGCTATCGACGGGCGGCGAGCTTCAGGCTGCTGGCGACGAGGCACCTTCGACGGCGGAATGAGCCCAGGTTTCGCGGGACCAAGTGCGGCAGACCACCCTTCGAGTTGACTTGAGGTGTTGCCTTAATTATAGTGTTGCCCACTGTGGGCAACATCGTCACATCTGGCAACGCTCTGCTCACTGAAGTCTTGCAGGCCTTACAGGGCCGGCTGCCCGTCGGCTGGGATAGCCAGCTGACCAAGGAGAAGGAAACGGCGCTGGCACCGGGCGGTGTGGTACTGGCTATCCGTCGGAAGGAAGGCACCGCCGGCCGGTTGCGAATCGACACGCGGAGTCGCGTCGAACCGAAGGAAGTTGACGGCCTGGCCGCCACACTTCAGCCAACAGCCGAGCGGCCCGTTCTCATAGCGGTGCCTTTCCTCAGTCCACGAACCCAGGAACGTCTCCGGAACCGGGGATTCTCGTACGCCGACCTGACCGGCAACGTCCGCCTGACCCTCACCGAGCCAGGGTTGTTCATCGAGACGACGGGTGCCCGCGAGAATCCCGAGAAGAGCTCGAGAGCCCGCAAGTCGCTCAAGGGCCCCAAGGCCGGCCGGCTCGTCCGGGCGCTGTGCGACTTCCAGCCGCCGGTTGGCCTGCGGGAGCTGGCCAAGCGCGCCGGCATCGATCCCGGCTACGCCTCCCGTGTCGTCGACTTTCTGGACCGCGAAGCGCTCATCACCCGCACCACGCGCGGACCAATTACGACCGTCGACTGGCGCGCCCTCTTGAACCGCTGGTCCCAGGAATATTCGCCGTTCGCGCGTCAGGGCGCCACGATGTATCTCGCAGCTCGTGGAATTCCTGCCGTGATTGAGCGACTGAAGAAGACGAAGGTGAAGTACGCCGTGACCGGGTCATGGGCTGCCGCCGAGGTTGCGCCAGTGGCGGCACCGCGGCTGCTCATGGTGTATGTCGACGACCCGACAGATGTCGAGAAAGCGCTGGACTTGCGGCCCGGCGACGCCGGCGCCAACGTGGCCATCCTCACGCCGTTCGACGACATCGTGTTCGAGCGAACGTCCAGCAAGGGCGGTGTCACGTTGGCGGCGCTGAGCCAGGTCGCCGTCGACCTGCTCACGAGCCCCGGTCGTGGGCCAAACGAAGCTGAGGCGCTGATGGACTGGATGCAGCGGAACGAGGGCACCTGGCGTGCATGATCCTCGGTATGTGCTCGCGCGAGCCGTGCTACTCGACGTGCTGGAGGCGCTGGGCAACCAGCGCCACGCCGTGATCGTCGTCGGCGCACAGGCGGTCTACATGCACACCGGGGCCATCGAGATGGCGGTCCCAGAGTTCACGCTCGATGCCGACATCACGTTCGATCCGGCGCTCGTGCTCGCCATCCCCGAGATCGAGGCGGCAATGCTCGAGGCGCAGTTCGAACGGGGCAACAGGGTGGGCGTGTGGCTAGCCTCGCGAACTGTCGCCGGCGTGGCAGCGAGCGTTGAAGTGGATCTGATGGTGCCAGACGCCGTCGGAGGACCCGGAAGGCGGGCGGCCCGCTTGCCCGGTCACGCCAAGGAAGTGGCTCGAAAGACGCGCGGCCTTGAAGCCGCGTTGATCGACAAGCACGTGGTCACGATGGGCGCGCTTGACCCAGCCGATGTCAGGGCTTTCGAGGTGGCCATCGCCGGCCCCACGGCCCTGCTCATCGCGAAGGCTCACAAGGTTGCCGAACGTGTGGCCGAACGCGAACACCGTCGACTGGAAGACAAGGACGCCCTGGACATGCTGCGCCTCCTGCAAGCCACAGAGACGGCAGAGCTCGCGGGCGTGGTCCGCACCCTCCTGCAAGCGGACGTCGCGCGCGAGGTCACGCGCGAGGCCCTCGCGATCCTGCACGAGCACTTCACCGATGCTCGCGCAGCCGGTCCGCAGATGGCAGTGCGGGCGGCCGGCGCCCTGATGCCGGCAGATGTTGTTGCGGCGTCCTGCGCGGCGCTCACATCGGACTTGCTGCGGGAACTCGATATCGCACCGTGGCGAGCGCAATGACAGCAACGACCCCAGCCTAGAGAACTACTTCTAGTCCCTTGTCCGCGATGATGTTGAGCAGCTTCAATGCAGGACCAGCGGGACGCGTGTCTCCCTGCTCCCACCTACGCACTGTCGACGGCGTCGTGTGCAGCACGCGAGCGAACACTGGTTGGCTGAGCATCAGACGCTCGCGTAGCCGCTTGATGTCCTTCGCACTGAAGGCCCGCACTGGCGGCGGGTAGTGCGCGTCGAACTGCCGCAGCGTCACCGTGCTGATGGCGTTGGCCTTCGCCAGCGCAGCCAGGTCACCGCGGAGAGCCGCAACAAGCTTCTTGGGCGGACGGACTCGCGCCATGGTCGTGCCTAGTATTGGGCCTCCGGGTGTGCCTGACAATCACCCTTGCGGACGCTCCGACAAGTGCCCAGATCATCGGAAGCGGAAGGCGCGGGTCAAGGCCGCGCAGCGCCGACGGAACGGAGGGAAGCCTTGACGCGGGCCTTCGCTTCCGAAGAATGCCTGGTCGGAGCGTCGTCGTGCCGCCGGTCCTGCCGCATGATTCGGTCTTGGTTGACCGCCGCGCCCTCCCAGGCCATCACACCGACAAGTGGGGCGTGAGCGACCTCGTGGGCGGCGCCGGGGACGCCTTTGGCGCCGGGTGACGGGGTCGCTCACGCCCCATTTCCGTACTGACGACCTGTCAGGGGCGCTTACAGGCCGGCAGAGAACGCCGACCCAATGTGGTGCCCGGTGCGGTCAAGCGCCTTGTGCTGAAGGGGTTGGCGGCGGCGAGCAGCGAGCACTCACCGGATCGGGCGGCCACGGCAGGGGAGAGCGACGCCGGGCGAAGGGGGCCAACCGCGCACTGGGGTATCGTCCCCCTCCTCGGCCCCCGTGATGCCCTGCCGTCCTAACTCGCTTCCTTCCCGAAGGCCGATCCGCTTCGCAGTTCGGTGCGTTCCACCTCGTCTGATAGCATCGGCCTCCACGTGGTCAACGTGCATCTGTTCGCGTGTGCCGCAGCCTTGGTCGCCGGGGCCTGCGCCGGGCTGCTCCCGAAGGGGCGACCAGCCCATCGAAGCGCGGGCCAGTTGTATGTCGCGTCGACGGTTGTCTACTGTCTGTCGTCCTTCTTCATCTACACGTCCACGGGCCAGCTGACGTTCTTCCACGCGGTCTCCGTCCAGAATCTCGCGCTGGTGTCGGCCGGCATGGCCATGCCGCGCCTGATGAGGCGCCGAGCGCCGGACTGGCGCGTCTGGCACCTGCGATTCATGGCCTACTCGTATGTCGCGTTGGTGGCGACGGGCCTCCGGTTTGCGCTGCCCCTTGTGTCGGGTGGCGGCCGCTCAGTGGTCGCCATCTTGGCGTTCGTAGTCGTGCCGGTGGGCGCGTGGCTGTGGGTTGAGCGGGCCCTCGTTTCGAAATGGCGGCCGCCGCGAATGACGGGAGCGGAGACGCGCGCGTGACGGCCCCAGGGTACGCAACGGAAGAAGAGAGCACGCCGCCTGCGTCGTCAGCGTCGGCCGCGCTTCTGCGGTTCGTCGCCGTCTACTTCGCCACCTATACGCTCGGGCTGATACCGCGCCCGTTGGCGTCGCTCGTCGCCACGCGCGTGCTGGGCGCCCCGGGGACGCTCGCGCTGACCTCGACGGGTAGTGGCGACCGCGCGATCGACTGGGCCGGCGCCCTCTGTGCGCTGGGGTTCGCCGCGCTTGTGACCGCTGTGTGGACCGGGCTTCAGCCGCGCCCACGCAGCGACCGCTGGCTGCGTCAGTGGTCACAGTTCGGGGCGGCCGCCATGCTCGGGTCCATCATGGTCTCCTACGGGATGATGAAGGTGTTCCCGGTGCAGATGCCGGCGCCAACGCTCATGCGCCTGCTGGAGCCGCTCGGCCAGTTCTCGCCAATGGGCGTGCTGTGGACGTTCATGGGGGTCTCGCCGGGGTATCAGACGTTCACGGGCATGGTGGAATTCGTCGGCGGCGTGTTGCTCTTCTGGTCGCGCACGACCGTGCTCGGAGCGCTGCTGTGCCTGATGGCGGCCGGGCAGATCTTCGCGCTGAACCTGGCCTACGACGTGCCCGTCAAGCTGTTCTCACTACACCTGATCCTACTGGCGTTGTTCCTGCTGGCGCCGCATGCCGCGCGGCTCGTGAGGGCCGTGATGCACGATGCGTCTGTGGTGCCGCCTGACACGAGCGCGACGGGCTTCCGCCGCCGTCGGCGATGGCTCATAGGCCGAACCGTGTTGGCCGTGCTCGTGGTGCTCGCGGCGACCAACACCGCCTACCAGAGCTGGAGGCGCGCGGGGCCGAACGCGCCGCGTTCACCCCTGTACGGGATCTGGGACGTGGTCGAGCTGCGTGTCGCCGGCGTCGTCCGCCCACCGCTTGTGACGGACCAGCAGCGTTGGCGTCGACTGGTGTTCGACCACCCGGCGGTGGCGGCGTTTCAGCGTATGGACGACACGCTGGATGTGCGACGCGTGAAGGTTGACACGGAGGCGCGGCGCATCGACCTACTAGACATCGACGGCGGCGTCGTGGGGCAGCTTCAGTACGACGATGCCACGGCGTCGATGATGACTCTATTGGGCAGCGTCGATGGGCAGACAACAGTGATCCGGCTGGAGCGTGTCGACCATACCCAGTTCACACTGCTGCAGCGCGGCTTCCGGTGGGTGCAAGACCGGCCGTTCAACCGGTAGATAGGTAGTGTCCCCGGTAAGCCTCCGGCAACTGTGCCGCGATCGCACGGCCATGGCGTCCATCGCACCGCGCGGGAGCACGGACACAATAGTGCATCAAAGGCCAGCTCTACCAGGCGCTACGTCCATGGAACCTCGAACGCGGGCCGGAGTCGCTCATTGGCGCTCTGCGGCGAGGCACCCATTGCGCCGACAAGCATGCCCCGACCAGAGGTCCTCTTGAACGCTTCGGGGGGGCGCCATGCTCGGGTCTGCCCTCGCAGACGAACTGCTAGGATTCAGTCCAGTCGAGAGCGGAGGAGCGATGCGCGCTGTGATGAGATGGTTGGTCGCCGCAGGGTGGCTGTGGCTGTTGGGGCTGACCCTACTCGGTCTGCTCGGCTACGGAGTACGACGCCACAACTTCGAGGCCGCCGGAATCGCGTTTGTCGTGGTCCTGCTGCTGTTCTCGTTGTCGCATCTCGGCTGGAAGCGTGACGCCCCAACCTCTCCTGAGGCGCCGGTGGTCCCTCGGCCGCAGTGGGTCACGCTGGTGCCGGCAGCGCTCGCGGCCGCAGCCTTTGGCTGGAGTGTCAGCCTGGGTCCTCTGTCTGACGATTTCGTCTTGCGCAAGTGGGCTGTCGCGGGCGAGTGGATGCCCGCCGATTGGAACTTCGTCCGCCCGCTTCCGCTGGGGATCTGGCAGCTACTCTTTGGTATTGGCGGCAGCTGGGCAGCAATTCACCTTGTCAACGTCCTGCTCCACGCGATGAATAGTGCGCTGGTTGCGCACATCGGAGCCTTATGGTTGGGACCGCGTGCCGGGGTCAGCGCCGGGGTCATGTTCGCGCTTTTCCCGACTTCGACTGAAGCTGTTGGTTGGGGCGCTGGGGTCTTCGACCTCGCATCGACCGCCTTCGCACTCGGCGCAGTCGCAGTGTGGCTTTCGCAGTCCGGCAAGGCCGGGAACGTCTGGACGCTCTTGCTAATGTGCGTGGGGGGGCTTCTTTCGAAGGAAACCGGGCTCGCGATACCCGCACTCTTGCTGCTGGCGGCCGCCGTGTCTCCAGTCCAGACATCAAGACCTCGAATCGCCCAGGTTCTGATCGCTGGAATGCTAGGGCTTGGCTACGTTTCGATTCGCGCATCACTGGCCCCGGTTGTCGCAGGACATCTCCAGAATCTGCCGGGTGACCGGCGCCAGTGGAAGGATCTGCTGGTCCGGCCGTTCTCGGGGCTCACTGTTCCGATGCGGACCGACGAGGGGGTCGAGGCTACGGTGTACGTCGGAGGTCTTCTGCTCCTTACACTGTTCGCCATCGCGGCGATCCGAGTCTTGCGAGCGTCTGGGACGAGGCATGAGAGCAATCGGGCTGCAGCGGTTCTGTGCCTCGGGATCGGTTGGATTACGCTCAGCACGCTGCCTCTCCTTCTCTCGTTTTACGTCGCTCCGAACCTGGAGGGCAGCCGCTATCTCTACTTGCCAGCTGCCGGTTTTGCGCTGGCGGCGTCCGTGGCGTTTGACCGATGGGGTGGAAGTAGACTCAACGTCGTCGCCACGGTGGCTCTGGCGGGGCTTCTCGCCCTCTTTGCGTCGCGGCTGAACGAGGAACGGCACCTATGGGTGGCCGCGGCAAACACTCGTGATGCATTGCTGACCGACGCCGCACGAGTGGCCCGCGCGCAAGCGTGCGGCTCGCTGGCGGTCCACGACGCGCCCGATGCCGTCCGAGGCGTCTTCGTGTTTCGTGAGGGACTAGCGGAGGCCCTCGGCGCCATCCCGACAGAGGCCGGAGGCAAACCCTGCGAACTCCGCTGGACCGGCTCCGGGCTCACCGCGGCGGATCCGCGGTCCTATTGACACTCAGCACGCGATGAAACCTAAGCTAGGCGACGGCGACCAAGGGGGCGAGGTGGCCATACCGATTCCCGAGTTCTAGTGTTTCGATCCGTCCAGCTCCCGACTCGAAAACGCCTTGAATGACACCTGACGACAGCCCCGCGAGAGCGGCGTCGCCCTCCGTCTTCCACACCTTGAACAGAGCGTGGTATCTCGGTGCGGCCAGCTGGTCGCGGCCCTCCATGTAATGGTCCGTTGGCCCGAAGTCGAAGGGGTAGACCTGCGTCCGAACGTCCTTGAACCGCTGTCGGATTCTCTCGATCTTCGAGGGGCTTAAGGCCGGCACCACGAGCTGCGTGAAGAACGCCTGCTTCGCCTGCAGTGCCACGTCTTGGACGCTCTGAAACTGCGTCGGGATCACGACACGCACTGTCCACGCCGGCAGCGCGCGCAGCACAGCCGCGTGCCGTTCGAGGAATAGGCGGAAGTCGTTCAGCGTCGGGTCGAGCAAGACGTACACGAGGACCCCACGGCCGGCCAGGTGGATGCCTATCGGCAGGCGGTCTGGGAAGTACCGGAAGGTCCGGCGGTCGCCGGCGGCGGACGTGACGTGCGGCAGCTCCTCGGGCGCGATGGTCGTCAGCGCGGTGAGGTGGACCGTCTTGTCCTCCGCGGTTCCCAGCCAGATCATCTCCGGGTCCTCGACGATGGCATCCAGGACCATCAGCCGGTGGATGGCCTGACTCAGAGGCAGGGGACGCTGCAGCCGGCTCGTGGCCTGATCGACTGCCGCGTATAGGGACCGCTTGTTCAGGTGATAGAGCTGCGCCCGGTTGTGGCGGCAGTCGTACATCGACGCGTAGCCGAGCCGAACCAGCTTCGCGAAGAATGTCCGGGTCTTCTGGCCGTGGACGATGCGGCAGTAGCGGGCGTACTGGCGCGGGACGCAGACGCCGGTGTGCAGCATCACCGTCGTCAGGAACCGCGCCTGGCGCTCGGTGAACCCGAG
Source organism: uncultured Acidobacteriota bacterium (assembly GCA_902826515.1). Lineage (GTDB taxonomy): Bacteria > Acidobacteriota > Vicinamibacteria > Vicinamibacterales > UBA2999 > CADEFD01. The sequence goes on along the minus strand of CADEFD010000093.1, from coordinate 884 downwards.
CTTCACGACGGCGGCGCAACGCTCATCGAAGGTCATGGCACCATCTCCTCCGCCAGGCCCACGCCGCTGCGGCCACCTCCACGCCGGCCGGATCGACCAGAGAAGGAAAGCGAGAACCCCGAGCGAGCTTTCGACGAGGCGTGTGCACCCCGGTAGTGCACGGTCATCACCTCGACGTCGAGCGTGCGGTCGTGTCCGTCCAACTCGTACTCGATCCGTGCGTCGGGGAACATCACGTGCCCCCGGTCGTCGCTCGGCAGGTGATGCTCGTCGGCCCACTCGCGAATCTCGTCGAGCGTCCGGTCGGGCCGGCCGTCCGCATCCTCGCGGTCGCGGTTCCGCTCCTGCAGGAACTCCTGGTACTCCGCCTTCAGCTCGTTCTCCAGCACGACACGGTGGATGTCGGCGCCCATCTCGTGGAGCCGCTCGGCTTCTTCGAGGTAGGCCCGATACAGCTCGGCGTCGTGCTTCAGCTCACGCGGACGCTGGATGCCGTCGTGGAACGCCTGCCGGTCGCGCTCCGGCCCGTCGGGCTCACGGTCCCACCGGCGGGACTCGAGCAGGTCCCGGCCCTCGCGCGTCAGGGTGACCACGGCGTGGTCCCGGTCGATGCGGACGGTCTGGACGAGCCCTGCCTCACGCAGGTGCCACAGCTCGCCGTGGCGCGGGTCGAGCGGCTTGTCGAAGGTGTCGCGCAGGTCGTTGGCCGGGATGACGCGGAAGGCGCCGACGGCGCTCAGCGTGCGGCTCTCGGAGCCGCGCAGCGTGTAGTCGTGGCCGCGGTGGTGGACGTGCTCGCGGTCGCGGCCTCTGGGTAGGTCCACGTGTCCCACGAAGACGTCGCGCGGGTCAGGCCGGTCGCGGTCCCTTGGGTCGGAACCGCC
>CADEFD010000092.1:16822-21120 GCA_902826515.1 uncultured Acidobacteriota bacterium | reverse complement strand
TCGGCGCCGGACATCGCCGGCAAGGACATCGCCAACCCGATTGGCGCCATCGGCTGCATCGCGCTGATGCTGCGGCACACCAAGCACATGCCGCGCGAGGCCGACGCCATCGACGCGGCCACGCGGGAAGTGCTGGCGCACGGCATGCGTCCGGCGGATCTGGCGCGGCCGGGCGAGCCCGTCACGAGCACGTCCGACATCGGCCACGCCATCGAACGCGCGGTCACGGATGCCCTCGAACGGCACTGGTCCTACCATGGCGTCTAGTCCGCGCACGCTGCTCGACAAACTCTGGGACGCCCACGTCGTCGATCACCTCGACGGCGGCCGCGACCTCCTCTACATCGACCTGCATCTCATCCACGAAGTCACGACGCCGCAGGCCTTCGAGGGGCTGCGCCTGGCCGGCCGCCGCGTGCGGCGCCCGGATCGCACGGTGGCCACGCTGGATCACAACATCTCGACCGGCCCGCGCCACCTGCCGCTCGTGGACCAGCTCGCCGCCGCGCAGCTCGACGCGCTGCGCGCCAACTGCGTCGAACACGGCATCGTGCTGCACGACCTCGATTCGCCGGCCCAGGGCATCGTGCACGTCATCGGCCCGGAACAGGGCCTGACGCAGCCGGGCATGACGATCGTCTGCGGCGACAGCCACACGACGACACACGGCGCCTTCGGCGCGCTGGCGTTCGGCATCGGCACCTCCGAAGTGGAACACGTGCTGGCCACGCAGTGTCTGGCTCTCACGAAGCCGAAGGCCATGGAAGTGCGCGTGACCGGCACGCTCGCGCCCGGCGTCACGGCCAAGGACCTGGCGCTCGCCGTCATCGGCGAGATCACCTGCGCCGGCGGCGCCGGCTACACCATCGAGTTCACCGGCGACACCATCCGCGCGCTGTCGATGGAAGGCCGGATGACGCTCTGCAACATGAGCATCGAAGCCGGCGCGCGGTCGAGCCTCGTGGCCGTGGACGACACGACCATCGACTACCTGCGCGGCCGCAAGCACGTGCCGCAGGGCGATGCCTGGACGGCGGCGGAAGCCCGCTGGCGCGCGCTCACGACCGACCCCGGCGCCACGTTCGACCGCGTCATCACGCTCGACGCGTCGACGGTCGTGCCGCTCGTGACCTGGGGCACGCGTCCCGACATGGTCGTGCCGGTCACCGGCGCCGTGCCGGATCCGGCCGCCCTCGCCGGCTCCGCGCGCACCAGCTTCGAACAGGCGCTCGCCTACATGGGCCTCGCGCCCGGCACGAAGATCGACGGCATCCCGGTGGATCGGGTGTTCATCGGCTCCTGCACGAACGCCCGTCTCGAGGATCTGCGCGAAGCCGCGCGCGTCGCCAAGGGCCATCACGTGGCGCCGACCGTGCGCGCCATGGTCGTGCCCGGATCGCAGCCGGTGAAGAAGGCCGCCGAAGCCGAGGGCCTGCACGAGATCCTGCGCGCCGCCGGCTTCGAGTGGCGCGAGCCGGGCTGCTCGATGTGCCTGGGCATGAACGACGACGTCCTCGATGCCGGCCAGCGCTGCGCCTCGACCAGCAACCGCAACTTCGAAGGGCGCCAGGGCCGGGGCGGACGCACGCACCTCGTGAGCCCGGCGATGGCGGCGGCGGCCGCCATCCGCGGCCATTTCACCGACATCCGCAACTGGACGTACCGGTAGGCCCGGACCCTCATGCAGCCTTTCCATGCACACACGGGCGTCGTGGCGCCGCTCGCCCGCCCCGACATCGACACCGATCAGATCATCCCGAAGCAGTTCCTGAAGCGGCTCGGTCGCACGGGCTATGCCGATGCGCTCTTCTACGACTGGCGGACCAACGGCGAGCCCTTCGTGCTGAACGATCCCCGCTATGCCGGCGCGTCGGTCCTCGTCGGCGGGCCGAACTTCGGCTGCGGCTCGTCGCGCGAACACGCGGTGTGGGCGCTGCACGACTACGGCTTCCGCGTGGTGCTGGCGCCGTCCTTCGCCGACATCTTCGCGAGCAACGCCGTGGCGAACGGCTTCCTGGCCGCGCGCGTGGATGCCGACACGGTGACCGCCCTCGTGCGCGCCGCCGAGGCCGCCGCCGGCTGTCAGGTCACGGTGGATCTGGAGGCGCGACGCGTCACCGGGCCTGGCGGGATCGACGCGCCGATCGTGGTCGACGACCGCGCCCGCGAGCGCCTGCTCGCCGGGCTCGACGACATCGGCCTCATCCTGCAGCACGACGACGCGATCCGCCGCTACGAAGCGGCGCACGACGCCGCCGCCCGCTAACGTCCGGCGCCGGTCACGCTGCGGATGAGCGACAGCAGCAGATCGACCGCCACCGCATTGTGCCCACCGACGGGCACGATGATGTCGGCGTAACGTTTGCTCGGCTCCACGAACTCGAGGTGCATCGGCTTCACCGTGCCGAGGTACTGCTCGATCACCGATTCCATCGTGCGGCCGCGTTCGGCCACGTCGCGCTGCAGGCGGCGGATGACGCGCGTGTCGTCGTCGGTGTCCACGAAGACCTTGATGTCCATGAGCGGACGCAGCGACGGGTCGGCGAAGATGAGGATGCCTTCGACGATGAGCGCGCGCCGGGCCGTCACGCGGTGAGTGACGGCGGTGCGCGCATGGCGCGCGAAGTCGTAAACCGGCGCCTCGACGGCCTCGCCGTTGCGCAGCGCGTGCACGTGCCGCACGAGCAGATCCGTCTCGAGCGAATCGGGATGGTCGTAGTTGAGGGCGGCGCGTTCCTCGAGACGCAGATCGTTACGGTCGCGGTAGTAGCGGTCGTGTTCGAGCACGCTCACCTGGTCGTCGCCGAGGCTGTCCACGATCCGCCGCACGACGGTGGACTTGCCCGATCCGGAGCCGCCGGCCACACCGATCACGATGGGAGTCATCGCCCGGACGATAACACGGCCGTTCGCCACGCCCGGCGCGGTGGCACATGCCTTGCGATACAGGTGGGCATGGCACGACGACCCGGGAACGTGGATCTCTCGCACGAACAGCTGCTGCAGGCGGTGGGCCTGCTCAATCAGATCGAACGCGCCACGGCCGACATCGCCCGTGACAAGCCCGAACTCGATGAATTCGTGGGCGATGTGCGCCACTGGCTGCGCGAGGTGCGAACGATCTTCCGCACGCCCCACACCGAATCACACGCGGTGCTGCTGCGCCGTCTGCTCGACGAAGTGGACGCGATCGACCGCCGCCTCGCGATTCACTGATGTGCTGAAACGGCACGGTGCCCTGAACACGGTGCCCCGTTTCTGAACACCCCGCCGTCCCCGTACGGTATACACAGGGATGGCCCTCGCCAGTGGCATCCGGCGCCGCGCCGCCTTCGTCGCGCTGCTCATCGCGAGCGTGGCAAGTCTGCTGCACGCCCAGCCGCCGCGCCTGCCCCAGGCCGCCGGCCCCTTCCCCGCCGGACTCGCGGGCACGCTCGTCTTCGAGTCGGACATCGCCGGCCGGCCCGGCCTCTACACGCTCGACCTCGCGCGGGGCGGCGTGGCGCGGCTGACCGGCGACGGCTCGGCCACAGAACAGACGCCGCGCTGGTCACCCGACGGCCGTCAGGTCGTCTTCGCCTCCAACCGCGCGCACTACAGCGGCACCACGCGCGACACCGGCACGCCGGACCTCGACATCTGGATCGTGCACGCCGACGGCACGAACGCGCGCCGGCTCACGACCGACCCGGCGCAGGACACCGATCCGTCGTGGACGCCGGATGGCACCGGCGTGGTGTTCTCATCCGACCGCGACAGCCGCGGCGATCTGTACCTGCTGACGATCGCCACCGGCGCGACCGTGCGCCTGACGCGGCACTTCGTCGGACGCGCCATCATGCCGAGCGTCTCGGCGGCGCCGTCGCGCACCGCCTTCGCCGCGCAGACACTTCGCGTGGGCGCCTTCTGGGATTTCCAGGTGCACGTGCGCGATGCGAGCGGCGGCATCGTGCCCGTGCCCTCGACCGCCGGCGCCTGCTGGCCGCGCTGGTCCCCCGACGGCCGCCGCCTCGCCCACGTGCGTCTTGGCGCCAACGCGCCCTCGACGCTCGAACTCCGCGACGGCGCGACGCTGCAGTCCACGAAGGTGCTGACCGTGCCGGGCCTGTGGACCTACTATCCCGCCTGGTCGCCCGACATGACACGCCTCGTGTTCTCGGTGAGCCCTGAACACCACGACGGCGAGAACTGGGACCTGGCCATCATCGACCCGGCGACCGGCCAGTGGACACGCCTCACGCAGGGCGCCGGCAACGACCGCTTACCCGACTGGAAGAAGTAGTGGGTCAGGCGAAGGC
>CADEFD010000092.1:0-16722 GCA_902826515.1 uncultured Acidobacteriota bacterium | reverse complement strand
AGTGGGTCAGGCGAAGGCTGAGCGCAAAGCGCGAGGCCAAGCAGTGTGTGGGAAAGAAAGGACTCGTGCCCGAAGGCCGAGCCCGGAGGGCGACGGCCGAGAGCCTGAGGCTGGCTTCCGCGCCGCGAAGGAGGCGAAAGCCGACTGAGTGGTGCGGAAGAAAGGACTCGAACCTTCACCCGGTTGCCCGGACTAGCTCCTGAGGCTAGCGCGTCTGCCAATTCCGCCACTTCCGCACAAGAAGAAGGTCGTTTCGACCGGCAGGAACTTCGCATTGTATCGAATCGGCCGCGATGCGGCAAGCCTGCTCATGCGCCGCCCGCGCCCCCGTACAATGCCGGCCGTGCCGTCCCTCGACCAGCTCACCACGTTCCTCGCCGGCGTCCCCCGCATTCCGCTCGGCACCTTCCCCACCCCGCTCGTCCCGCTCGAGCGCCTGAGCGCCCGCCTTGGCGTGGATCTGTGGATGAAGCGCGACGACTGCTCCGGCGTGGCGCTCGGCGGCAACAAGACACGGAAACTCGAGTACGTGCTCGCCGACGCCCGCGCGAAGGGCTTCTCCGCGGTGGTCACGCCGGGGCCGCTCACCTCGAACCACACGATGATGACGGCCACGGCCTGCCGGCGTGTGGGCCTCGACGTCCACTGCATCGTGGCCGGCGAGCGGCCCACCGCGCCGGGGCAATGGCAGGGCAACCTGCTGCTGCTCGACTATCTCGGCGCGCACCTGCACTTCAGCCCGATGAACTTCGCCGACCCGACGCCCGAAGACGGCGCGCGGCTCGACGTCTTCTGCCGCGAGGTCACCGCCACGACCGGCGGCTACTTCGTGCCCGGCGGCGGCACGATGCCGGAAGCGGAGCCCGGCTACATGCAGTGCATCGCCGAGATCGCGGCCCAGCGCGGCGGCGCCTTCGACTTCGATCACGTGGTGGTGGCCTACGGCACAGGCTCCACGACCACCGGCATCCTGCTCGGCCTCGCGCTCGGCGGCTTCGGCGCCCGTGTCCACCCGATCGCCATCGAAACCCGGTACGCCGTGGAAGAAGCCTTCCGGATGAAGTCGCCGGCCACCCTCTTCCTCGAGTCCGCGACACATTTCGGCCTGCCGCTCACGCTGGCGGACGTGCCACGCCACGAGGTCGTGTACGGCTTCGCGGAAGAAGGTTATGGGGTTGCCAATCGCGGCAGTGACGACGCGATGCGCCTCATGGCCGCCGTCGAAGGTTACTTCCTCGATACGGTCTACACCGCCAAGGGCTTCTCCGGTCTGTGCGGCCTCATCGCGCAGGGCGACATCGAACCCGGCAGCCGCGTGCTCTTCGTGCACACGGGCGGCCTCTCGATGACGCCGGCCGCCGAGAAACGCTTCAACGGCTGACGCCGCGCGGCCCTCAACGCCCGCCGAGGTTGTACTTCTGCAGGATCGCGCGCACGCGGTCCACCGGCAGCGCCTCCACCGTGGTGCCGCGGCCGGTCGTGGTCGTTGCCCGCAGCAGTGAGTTGTAGACGGCTTCTTCGGTCGCTTCGAGTGCCGCCTGGAACAGCGGCGACACGCCGTCGGTCGGCAGCACCGTGCGGGTCGCGGGCGCTTCGGCGCCGAACCCGACGCGCAGCGACGGATGCGTCGAGAAGGCGATGGCGAAGTCGCCGCTGCCGTTGCTGTACGAACTGCCGGTGCGCGCCAGGCCGAACACGGCGCGGGCCGCCAGGCGCTTCAGGTCGCGCGCGTCGAGCGGCGCGTCGGTGGCCACGACGATCATGCACGAGCCATCGCCCGCCTCGTTGCCGCGCGGATTCGGGGCGTAGGCGTAGCGGCCCAGTTCGCGTCCCACCGGCGCCCCGCCCATCGTGAGCACGCCGCCGTAATTGCTCTGCACGAGGACCCCCACCGTGTAGCCGCCGAGCGCGGCGGTGAGCCGGCGCGACGACGTGCCGATACCGCCCTTCCAGCCGAAGGCCTGCGTGCCGGTGCCGGCGCCGACGCTGCCTTCGGCGACCGCGCCGCCGCGGGCCGCGCCGATGGCCTCGACCACGTGATCGGGCCGCACGGCGAGCGCGCGGATGTCGTTCAGGCCGCTGTCGTTCGTCTCACCCACGAGGGCATTGACCGACCGCACGTTGGTGTTGCCCGTCTGGGCGAGCGTCCACCGCACGACGCCCTCGACGCCCGCGCCGACGGCGAGTGTGTTGGTCAGCACGATCGGCGTCTCGATGGTGCCGAGTTCGTCCACCTGGGCCGAACCGGCGAGTTTGCCGAAGGCGTTGCCGACGAAGACCGCGCCGGGCACCTTGTCCTGGAAGACGTTGCCGCCGTGCGGCACGATGGCCGTGACGCCGGTGCGGATCGTGTCGCCCGTCGAGAGCGTGACATGGCCCACGCGCACGCCATCCACGTCGGTCAGTGCGTTCAGGGGACCGGGCGCGAAGACGCCGGGCGCCAGACCGAGATCGCGCGCCCGCGGACGCGGGTCCGGCGCCTGCGCCAGCACGCTCACGCCGCACGCCACGAGTCCGCACACCATCAGTCGCCTTGCCGTCATGCGTGTCCTCCGCCGTCCGCATTCTACGTGGCGCCGCGTCACCGGAGCGCCCGGGCGCCCGTGGTACCATCGCGCACCCATGCGTCACATTCCGATGAGTGCGGTGGAGGACGCCGCCTCGGCCATCTACTCCGCCGTGGTGCGCACGCCGCTCGTGCGCCTGCACGTGCCCGTCTCGACGCCGGCCGGGGAGCCGGTCGAGGTCTACCTGAAGCTCGAATGCCTGCAGCCCATCGGCTCCTTCAAGCTGCGCGGCGCCATGAACGCGGTGCGCCAGCTGACGCCGGCCGAACTGGCCGGCGGCGTCTGGACGGTCAGCGCCGGGAACGCGGCGCAGGGCGTGGCCTACGCCGCGCGCACCGTTGGCGCGCCGTGTTCCGTGCTCGTGATGGACACCGCGCCCGACACCAAGGTGCGGGCCATCGAACGGCTCGGCGCCACGATCGTGCGGGCCACCTACGATGAGTGCTGGCGCACGGTCGAAACGCACCGATCGGATCGCATGCACGGCCACTTCGTGCATCCCTTCGACGACGATGCCTTCATCGCCGGCAACGCCACGGCCGGCCTCGAGATTCTCGAAGACCTGCCCGATGTCTCCACGGTCGTCGCGGCCATCGGCGGCGGCGGCCTGCTCTCGGGCCTCGGCGCCGTGATGCACGCACGCCGGCCCGATGTCCGCGTCGTAGCGGCCGAACCGGAAACGGCCGCGCCGCTCGCCCAGTCATTGGCGGCCGGTACGCCGCAACGCTTCGAGGCCTGGCGCGCGTCGTTCGTGGACGGCGCCGGCGGCAAATCGGTGCTGCCGTCGATGTGGGAGCTGCTGCAGCCCACAGTGGCCGAGTCGCTCGTCGTGACGCTCGACGATGCCGCCCGCGCCATGGCGCTCGTGGCCGACCGGCTCCACGTCATCATCGAAGGTGCCGCCGCGTGCGCCGCGGCCGCGGCGTTGTCAGGGCGCGCCGGCGCGGGCAAGGTCGTGGCGGTCATTTCCGGTGGCAACATCGATCTCTCCCGCTTCGCGCTGCTCGTCGGCGCCTGCCCGCCGCCGCGCTGACTGCGGGGCCGGCGCCGACCAACCGATACTGTGATGTGCCGGGCTGGCGCCAGCGGTGCCAGCCTTCCTGTTGACCTGAGTCCCGGGCCCAGAGCCCCGAGCCCCGCCACGATATGGAACGTTTCGCCATTCCTTTCCCCAGCCGAATCCACCGCATCGGCGAACTCGCCACCGACGTCTGGTGGAGCTGGCAGCCCGGCGCCCGGCAGTTGTTCCGCCGGCTCGACCTCGCGGCGTGGCGCTCCACGGCCCACAACCCGGCGCGCATGCTGCGCACGATCGGCGCCGAGACGCTGCAGCGCGCGGCGGACGACGCGGAGTTCGTGCGGATGTACGACGCCGCCATCAGCGGCCTCGACGCGGCGCGCCACCCGGATCAGTCGTGGTGGAAATCGGAAGGGCCGGAGCTCGGCACCAAGGTCATCGCCTACTTCTCGGCCGAGTTCGCGCTGCACCAGTCACTGCCGATCTACGCCGGCGGCCTCGGCGTGCTGGCCGGCGACCACTGCAAGGAAGCGAGCGACCTCGGCGTGCCGCTCGTCGGCATCGGCTTCATGTATCCGCAGGGCTACTTCCACCAGCGCGTCTCGACCGACGGCTGGCAGCAGGAGCACTACGAACGCATCAACTGGGCGGATGCCCCGATCGAAACGGCCATCACGCCCGACGGCAAGCCCTGCATCACGGCGGTGCCGCTCGGTGATCGCACGGTGCTCGCCGCGGTGTGGCGCGTGCGCGTGGGCCACGTGCGGCTCTACCTGCTCGACACCGACCTCGAAGAGAACGCGCCGTGGGACCGCGAGCTCTCGGCGCGCCTGTACGGCGGCGACCGCGAGACGCGCATCCAGCAGGAAGTCATCCTCGGCATCGGCGGCGTGCGCGTGCTGCGCGCCATGGGCCTCGAGCCGGCCGTCTGGCACCTGAACGAAGGCCACGCCGCGTTCGTCGTGCTGCAGCGGATCCGGGAACACATCGAGCAGGGCCTGTCGTTCGACGACGCGCTGGACATGGTGCGCCGGAGCACGGTGTTCACCACGCATACGCCGGTGCCGGCCGGCCACGACGCCTTCCCCTACCATCTCGTCGAGAAACATCTGGCCGGCTGCTGGGGCGATCTGGGCCAGCACCGCGCGCGGTTCCTCGCGCTCGGCGAACACGACAGCGGCCACGGCTCGATGTTCAACATGACGGCACTCGCCATGCGGGCGGCCGGCGGCATCAACGCCGTGAGCGAACTGCACGGGCACGTCACGCGCGAGATGTGGCAGGGCATGTGGCCCGACCGGCCGGTGGACGCGGTGCCGGTGCAGGCCATCACGAACGGCGTGCACGTGCCGACGTGGGTGGCGGCGAACGTCCGCGAGCTGCTGGCGGCGCACCTCGGCGAGGACTGGATCCGACGCGTGGACGACCCGGCCACGTGGCAGCGCTTCGACGCGATTCCCGACGCCGAACTGTGGCGCGTGCGGCTCACCCTGCGCGACGCGCTCTTCGCCTGGATCCGCGAGCGGGCCCGCCAGCGCTGGACCATCGAGCGCGTCGCGCCGCCGCGGGTCGTGACACACGGCGCGATGCTCGACCCCGACGCGCTCACCATCGGTTACGCGCGGCGCTTCGCGCAGTACAAACGTCCCGAGCTCATCTTCCACGACGTCGAGCGCCTGGCGCGCCTCCTCAACGCGCCAGGGCGTCCCGTGCAGATCGTGTTCGCCGGCAAGGCGCACCCGGCCGACGATCCGGCCAAGCACCACCTGCAGCGGGTCTTCCGCCGCGCCCTCGATCCGCTGTTCGGCGGCCGCGTGGCCTTCATCGACGACTACGACCTGCACGTCGCCCACCTGCTCGTGCAGGGCTGCGACGTGTGGCTCAACAACCCGCGCAAGCCGCTCGAGGCGAGCGGCACGAGCGGCATGAAGGCGGCGCTCAACGGCGTGCCGCACCTGAGCATCGGCGACGGCTGGTGGGCGGAAGGGTACACCGGCGACAACGGCTGGCTCATCGAGGGTGGCGCCGACGCCAACAATCACGAGGCGGCCGACAACGCCGACGCCGACGCCCTGTACACGCTGCTCGAGCGCGACGTCGTGCCGGCCTTCTACGACCGTGATCAGGCGGGCGTGCCGGCGGCGTGGATGCGGGTCGTTCGTGAAGCCATGCGCACCAATCTGCCGCGCTTCTCCACCGCGCGCATGCTCAAGGAATACGTGCGCCGGCTGTACGCGCCCGCCGCCGGGCGATAGGCCGTGGCGGATTGCGCTGGCCGACGGGCGCCCGGTACAATGGTCTGATGTCCCGCAAGACCACGAGCAACAAGGTGCACTGCGCGCTCTGCGGCGCCAAGGACGTCACCGAACCCAAGGGCGAGGAGCGCTACTGCGCCGATTGCTGGGACAAGAAGATCGCGGTCGAGGAGATCGTGGCGCGCGAGTTCGTGCTCAAGCGCTACATCCGCGCCCACAGCGCGGAGAAGTACCTCATCTATCACTCGACGCAGAAGCCGCCGTGCGGCCAGCTCATCGTGGTGGACGACGGCTACGACCTCTTCCTCACGATGACGCTCTATCCCAACTTCTCGTGGGACGATCCGGCCTACCATCTGGAGGGCGACCCCGAGGGCCGCACCTTCGCCGAGCTGCTCGTGGACGTGGTGGCCACCGAGGTTATCGAGCCCTGGGGCGGCGGCAAATGGCACCTGGAAGTCTTCCGCTCGGCTACGGCTGAACCGGAGGACTGGAACGGCGAGATGTGAGCGTCGGGGGCGGGCTGCTATATACTCCACACCAGCTGGCGGCCACGGGCGCCGTCGCACGATCGGAGGAAATGTCGATGAAGCGCTTTGGGCAGTTCATGTTGGCCGTTGCAGTCGCGGGCCTGGTCACCGGTGAGGCCTCGGCCCAGGAGCGCAAGCTCATTCCGCCGATTCGTGGCGAGGCGACGCTGGACATCACCAAGCCGAACACGAAGCTGTCGGGTACCGAGGTGGTGACGATCATCACCGTTCGCAACCCGGCCACCACCGGCGCCATCGCCGGTCTCAAGGTCGAAGAAAACTGGTACGACAAGAAGCGCAACCCTGTGGGTGGCGACGTCTACCGGCACCGCAGCCCGCTCAAGGCCGGCGAGGCCGTGACCATCACGCTGCGCACGCCGCGCAATCCGAACATGGACACGAACCAGTACCAGTTCACCCACGCCAACGGCACCATCAAGACGAACGTGGTGCCCAAGATCGACGTGCCGCCGGCGACGCCGAAGTAACACCGCCTCAGGGCGCCGTACACGACACGGCCCGCGGATGCAACGCATCCGCGGGCCGTTTGTCTGTACGCGGCCGCCGGTTCAGCGCGCCGGGTCGGCCAGCACCCGCACCACCGTCTCGCGCATCACCTCGACCTGATCGCCGATTCGCGCCTTGCCGGTGACACGCAGCACGTAGAGCCCGGGCGGCACCTCCTTGAGCGGCACGCGCGCCATGAAACCGTACCCGCCCGGCCCGCCGGCCAGCTCGCTGCTGTCGTGTTCTTCGCGGGTCTGGAACACGGCCTGGCCGCCTTCCGAGCGCAGGCTCGCTTCGATGTCCACCTTGTGGGCCTGCTTGATGTTGTCGTAGATCTCCGCGAAGAGCGCGATCTCGTCGCCCTGCACGAAGTCGCGGAAGGTGGTCATCGGGCCTGGCAGCATCTTCGCCAGCGGATCCTTCGGCCGCGCCGTGGGGATGAGGCCGCTCGTCGCCGAGGTCAACGCCAGGCCGCTCACCGCGAGCTTGTCCTTCGTGAAGTCGGGCACGTCGAGGTCGTACACGACCGAGCCGGCCCGCCTGGTGTTGCCTTCGCGCGCGGCCACCCGCAGCTGATAACGGCCGGGCGGCAGATCGATCGAGTTCAGGATGCGGAAGCCCCCGGCCCGGAGGCGCTGCACCGAGTCGGGCTTCATCGCCAGGGTCAGCGTGGCGCGGTCGCCGGGAAACGACTTGCCACCGTAGTCGGCGGCGGTCACCACTACTTCGAGGTCGTTGTTGAAGGTGCCGTTCTTCTCGACCAGGTCGAGGTCGCGTGCCGCGATGAGCGTCGAGAGCACGACGGCGCCCTTGCCGGCGCCGCCCTTGAAGACCGCGGCCGCGAGCGCCATCGGCAGGGCCGACGTCGGCAGCGGGCTTGACAGCGCCGCGCGCAGTTCGGGCGCGGTCTTGCCGTCGTCCTTCACCTCGCTCCGGCCGCGCGCCGCGACATACCCCTTGCGCGAGCGCACGGTGAGCCCCGGCCGGCTGACCTTGACCTCGATCTTGCGGAACCGGCCGTCGCGCCGCTCGTTGGTCGAGTAGTAGCCGAGCAGGTAATAGGCGCTGTTGTCGGCCACGACGCGCTCGAAGGCGGTGGCCATGTCGTTCTGGTTGACCACGGCGAAGCCGCCGGTTTCGTTCGAGAGCACGCGCAGGCTGTCCTGCGAGCGCTGCACTTCGTTGCCGAACGACGACAGCCCGAGGTTGAGCGAGGTGTCCTGCGGCGTGTCCTGCACCTCGATCATGTCGTCCGCCATGGCGCCGAGGCCGCGCGGATCGATGCCGTAGATCGAGACGTTGGCGCGCGTGGCCGCCGCCACCGCGTCGCGCGACGCCTGCAGCACGGCGCTCGCTCCGCCCGAGGTGCTGAACACGTCGTAGATGTCGTAGTCGACGCCTTCGCTGAAGTAGATGATCGCCTTGCGGCGGCCGCTGATACCGGCCAGGTAGTTCGACAGGTTGCGCAGCGAGTCGAGCGTCGTGCGCGCCGTCATGGCGCGTTCCTGATCGAAGGGGTCGTCGATGCGGTCGCCCTGCTGGCGCGTGCCGCGCGTGCGCTGCTCCTCGTCGAGCCGCTCGAGCGTGGACGAACGCAGCTTGCGCCCCATGAACTTGTCCACCGCGGCGAGCAGCCGGCGCTGGCTGTTGGTGAACTCCTGCGCCACATCCGACCGGCCGCTCGTGTAGACGATGGCTGCGGTGTCGTTGGCGCCCATGTAGCGCAGCACGAACTGCCGGGCCGCCGCCTTGAGGCGCTGGCTGCGCAGCGGATGGGTGTGCTGGTCGTCGAGCACGATCACGTAGACGCGGCCGTCGTAACCGGTGATGTTGTCGGCCACGTCACGTTCGATGGGCGCTTTGGCGAAGAGCGGGCGGGCCTGCCGTTCGACGGGGATGTTGATGAACGAGAAGGCATCGACCTTCTGCGGCTTGCCGTCCTCGAGCACCTGGAAGTCGGCGGCGGTGAGGCCCGGCACGAAGGCGCCCTGGCCGTCGAGCACGCGGGCGTCCACCTCGACGTAGTTGATTTCCGAGCGGAAGGTCACCGGCGGCTGGATCGCCTGATCCTGGGGCGCGCCCTGGGCGCCGAGCACGACGCCCACCGCGAGAACAGCCGACGTGACGAGCCATGTCGTACGAGTCATGCGCATGATCCTGGGTTGTGGCAGAGACTTCACCGGACGCGACCCGCGTCGGGGCGGCGGCCGAGTGCACGGCGCGGCACCGCTGATTATAGGACGGCGGCCGGCGGCCGCCGGTTGCCCATTCGGCGCGGCGCGGGACTCCGGCGGCCGGGGCGGGAAAACTTTCAGCCGCTGTGCTGCGTCCTAGCTGGTAACGGCTCTGGCGCCCGGCCCGGAGTGCCCTCCGGCCGGACCGCATCAAACCAGCTATACTCAAAATTCGTATGTCCCTTGACGTACCCGCCGTACAGGCGGCCCTCCGCGCGTCCCGCCTCGATGGCTGGCTGCTCTACGATTTCCATGGCTCGAACCCGGTGTCGCGCCGGGTCGCCGGCCTGGCGACGACCGGGCACATGACCACGCGGCGCTGGTTCTATCTGGTGCCGGCCGAGGGCGAGCCCCGGGCCCTCGTGCACAAAATCGAGAAGCGCACGCTCGCGCACCTGCCCGGGCGCACCTTCGAATACGCCGGCCGGGTCGAATTCGAGGCCGGCCTCCGTCAGGTCCTGGCCGGCTGCGGCACGGTGGCGATGGAGTATTCGCCGCGCGCTGCCATCCCCTACGTCTCGCGGGTCGACGCCGGCACGATCGAACTCGTGCGCGACTGCGGCGCCGCCGTGGTGTCGTCGGGCGACCTCGTGCAGCAGTTCGAAGCCATCTGGCCCGACGGCGGTCTCGCCACCCACCGCGCCGCGTCCGAGGCGCTCTACCGCATCAAGGATCGCGCCTTCGCGCTCATCGCCCGTCGCCTGCGCGAAAACGTGCCCACGACCGAATACGACATCCAGTCGGCGATGATGACGTGGTTCGGCGAAGAAGGCCTCGTCACCGACGCGGCGCCGATTGTGGCGTCGCAGGAGAACGCCGGCGATCCGCACTATCAGCCGACGGCCACCGCCGCGCGGCCGATCGGCCCGAACGAAGTGGTGCTGCTCGACCTCTGGGGCAAGCAGACCACGCCGCGCGCCGTTTATGCCGACATCAGCTGGATGGGCTTCACCGGCCCGGCCATTCCGGCGCCGGTCGAAGCGGCGTTCACCGCCATCCGGGATGCGCGCGATGCCGCTGTCGATCTCGTGACCGCAGCCGCGGCGGCCGGCCGCGAGGTGCGCGGCTACGAAGCGGATGCCGCCGCCCGCGCCGTGCTGCAGCAGCGCGGCTTCGGCGCCGCCATCCTGCATCGCACGGGACACAGCCTCGGGGAAGAGGTGCACGGCAACGGCGCGCACCTCGACGACTACGAAACGAAAGACGAACGGCGGCTGCTGCCGGGTACGGGCTTCACGATTGAACCCGGCCTCTACTTCCCGACGTTCGGTGTGCGCACGGAAATCAACATCGCCTGGGGCCCGGCCGGCCCCGAGGTGACGGGCCCGCGGCAGACCGCCGTGGTGCCGCTGGTGTAGGTGGAGGACTCGATGTCGACCCGCAAAACCACGCTGTTCTATGCCCTGCTCATCGCCGTCGCGTCGGCCGCGGTCGGGATGGTCATCGCGTCGAAACTCGAACTGGCGCCCACCTCGTCCGCGCAGGGCGTGACGGCCGGTGTGCCGCCGGCGAACAGCGCGCCCCTGACCGGCCCCGTGGATGCTTCGACCTTCCGCACGATCGCGAAGTCGATGAGCCCGACCGTCGTCAACATCCGCACCGAGTCGCGGCAGCGGCAATCGCAGATGACGCAGTTCTTCGGCGGCGACGACGACCTGCTCGAGCGCTTCTTCGGCGGCGGTGGCGGCGGCCAGCAGCGCCGTCAGCAGCAGGAGCGGCCGCAGGTCACGCAGGCGGCCGGCACCGGCTTCGTCATCAGCGCCAAAGAGGGGCTCATCCTCACGAACAACCACGTCGTCGAGGACGCCACGAAGATTCAGGTCTCCTTCTACGGCGACGACCCCGACGTCAGCTACCTCGCCAAGGTCGTCGGCCGCGACCAGCTCACCGACAGCGCGCTCATCGAACTCACCGAGAAGCCGAAGCGTGAACTCACCGAGGTGAAGTTCGGCGACTCCGAGCAGATGCAGCCGGGCGACTGGGTGATGGCCATCGGCAACCCGTTCGGCCTCGCGCACACCGTGAGCGTCGGCGTCATCAGCGCGACCGAACGGCCCTTCCCCATCACCGACGGCCGCAGCCAGGACGTGCTGCAGACCGACGCCGCCATCAACCCGGGCAACTCGGGCGGGCCGCTGCTGAACGTGCGCGGCGAAGTCATCGGCATCAACACCGCCATCTACACCGACTCGCGGCAGGCGGGCAACATCGGTATCGGCTTCGCCGTCCCCATCAACACCGTGCGGGAACTGCTGCCGCAGCTGCGCTCCGGCAAGGTGACGCGCGGCGTCATCGGCGTGTCGGTGGGCGCCATCCCGCTCGACTCGCTCGAGATGCTCGGCCTCAAGGAGCGCACCGGCGCGCTCGTCTCGTCGGTCAACGCCGGCGGCCCGGCGGCCAAGGCCGGCATCGAACCCGGCGACGTCATCATCGAGTTCAACGGCAAGCCGGTGAAGAACCGCGACGAGCTGGTCGGCTACGTCACGCGCACGACGCCCGGATCGACCGTGCCGGTGAAGGTGCTGCGCGACAAGGTCGAGAAGCGCCTCAGCATCACCATCGACGAGCTGAACCTCGATGCCGAAACCGCCCGCGCCTCGCGCGACACCAACGAACCCGAGCCGGAAGAACAGGCCGGTGAGGGCTTCGGCATGACCGTGGGCTCGCTCACGCAGGAAATGGCGCGCCGGCTGCGCCTGCCGTCGGGCACCGAGGGCGTCATCATCACCGACGTCGAAGCCGGCAGCCCGGCGCAGCGCGGCGGTCTCGCCCGCGGCGACGTGCTCCTGCAGGTCAACCGCCGTCCGGTCACGACCGTGGCCGACGCGGCCCGCGAGCTCGGCAAGGTCGGCTCCGGCTCCACGGCGTTCCTGCTCGTGCTGCGCAACGGCCAGGAAAGCTTCGTCACGGTCCGCAAGGAGTAGACGCTGGCCGGCGGCGTCGAACGCGAAATCAAGCTGCGAGTCCCCGGCGCCGAGGCCGCCCGCACGCGGGCGCTCGCGCTGGGTGCCGTGCCGCGCCGGGCGCGGCGTCTGCAGCGTGATGTCATCGTCGATACCGCCGACGGGGCGCTCGTCGCTCGCGGCTGCGCGCTGCGCGTGCGCGACGACGACGGCCACGCCTTTCTCACCTACAAGGGCGCGGTCGTGCCCGGCCCGCTCAAGGTGCGCGAGGAACTCGAGACGTCGGCCGCGAGCGCCGAACGGCTGCTCGCGATTCTCGCCGCCCTCGGCTACCGTCCGGTGTTCCGCTACGAGAAGTACCGCGAGGAGCTCGCCGTGGCGGGCGCGCTCATCGCCATCGACGACACGCCCATCGGCACGTTCCTCGAAATCGAAGGCCAGGAAGAGGCCATCCACGACTGGGCGGCGCGCCTCGGCTTCTCGCCCGCCGACTACGTCACCGCGTCGTACCGCAGCCTGTGGCTCGCCGCCGCCGGCGAAGGCGCCGGCGGCGACATGATGTTCGGCGCCGGCCGGCCGTGATCGACGCCGCCATCCTCCTCACCGCCGGGTTCGGGACGCGCCTCGCACCGCTCTCGTGGGTGCGCGCGAAAGCGGCGCTGCCGGTGGCCGGCGAGCCGATCATCCGCCGGCAGATCCGCTGGCTGGCCGCCGCCGGCGTGCGCCGCGTGGTCGTGAACCTGCACCACCTGCCGGCCAGCATCACGGGCCTCGTGGGACACGGCGGCGATCTCGGCGTGGACGTCCGCTACTCGTGGGAACCGCGGGTGCTCGGCTCGGGCGGCGGGCCGCGCCGCGCCTTCGACCTGCTGGATCGCGACCGCGCCTTCATCGTGAACGGCGACACGCTGACCGACCTCGACCTCACCGCTCTGGCAGCGGCGCACGCCGCGCACCAGCCGCTCGTCACCATGGCCTCGACGCCCGAGGCGCGCCCCGGCTACAACGCCCTTGCCGTAGACGACGCGGGACACTTCGCCGGGGTCACCCGCGCCGGGCATGCGCCGGCACCGGCGCATGCCGCCTTGCGGCACGTACACTTCATCGGCGTCCAGGTCGCGGAACGGGCGGCCTTCGCGGCGGCCTCGCCCGACGCGCCGTCCGAGACGCTGAAGACGCTCTATCCCGCGCTCGTCGCGCGCGATCCCGCAATCGTGCGGGTCTGGCCGAGCGTGGTGACGTTCCACGACATCGGCACGCCCGCCGACTATCTCGCCACGGTACGCGCCGTGGCCGCGGCAGAACGCCGGCCGCTCGATCGCGGCGAGGGCGTCACCATCGCCGACACGGCGGACCTGACCGGCACCATCGTGTGGGACGACGTGTCCGTGGGCGCCGGCGCCGTCGTGCGCGACTGCATCCTCGCCGACGGCGTGCTGGTGCCGCCCGGGCGACAGCTCTCGCGCGTGGCCGTGGTGCCGCGCGGACTTGCGCCGGCCGGCGGACGCGGCGAGGCCGACGGCGATCTGTGGATCGCGCCGCTCGACGCCTCCAGATAGAATTTCCCGCCATGTCCGCCGATCTCGACCAGCGTGTCGCCGCATATCTCGACCTCCAGGGCCTCACGCCCGAGGTGCAGCGTACGGTGCTGCTCACGGGTGATGCCTCCGATCGCCGCTATGTGCGCGTGCTCCTGCGCGGCCAGCCCTCGATCGTGCTGAGCGTGCACGCCGGGCCGATCGACTACGCGACCTCGCCCTTCGTGCGGGTCGCCGAACTCTTCGCGGCCATGCCGCTGCCGATCCCGGCCCTCCTGCACCACGACGACACCCTCGGCATCCTGGCGCAGCAGGATCTGGGCGACGTCACGCTCCAGGCGCATCTCGGCGGCGCCTCGTCCACCGAACGGGCCGCGCGCTACCGCGAGGCCGTGGGCCTCATCGTGCGCCTGCAGCAGCGCGGCGCGGCGCTCGCCTCACCCACCTATCCGCCCTTCGGCGTGGCGTTCGACCACGAGAAGCTCACGTGGGAACTCGAGTTCTTCGTGCGGCACTTCCTGCTCGCCTACCGCGGCGCCGTGCCCGAGGAACCGATCCGGGAGGCGCTGCGCGCCGAGTGGGCGGTCATCGTGGACGAGCTCGCGAACGAGACCCGCGTCCTGTGCCACCGCGACTACCACAGCCGCAATCTGATGTGGCACGAGGGCGCGCTCCACGTCATCGACTTCCAGGACGCGCGCATGGGCCCCGACACCTACGATCTCGTGTCGCTGCTGCGCGATTCCTACGTGGACCTGCCCGACGCCGCGGTCGACGATCTCATCGACTACTACTACGCCCTCTCGCGCGGCACGGCGGCAACGCCCGAGGCGAGCGCCGGGTTCCGACGCCGGTTCGATCTGATGGCGCTGCAGCGCAACCTGAAAGCCCTCGGCACCTTCGGGTATCAGACGACGACGCGCGGCAATCCCGTCTACATGCAGTACGTGCCGCGGACCCTCACCTATGTGCGGCGCACGCTCGGCCGCGATCCCCGTTTCGGCCGCCTCGCCGAGTTGCTCGGCGGGCTCGTCGACGAGCTGCGGTACAATTCCGGCCCATCGTGAGCGCCGCCCGCTTCAGTGTGTCCACGTATCTCTTCCACCAGGCCCGCCTCGACCGTGAGCACCTGGTCGAGATCGCGGCGCATGGCTTCGACGCGATCGAACTCTTCGCGCTGCGGTCACACTTCGACTACACGGATCCGGCGGCCATCCAGCAGCTCGGCGAATGGCTCGACGACACCCGGCTCACCCTCGCCGCCGTGCACGCGCCGACGGCGCTCGCCTACGACGGCCGCTGGCAGGGCTCGCTGTCGCTCGCGGCCGGCAGCCTCGAGGCGCGCACGACGGCGGTGGAGGAAACCCGCGCCGCCCTCGACATGGCGCGCGCGCTGCGCGTGGACACGCTGGTCGTGCACCTGGGTCTGCCGGAACACGTCGCAGCGGCCGATGACAACGATGCCGCGGCGGCGCGGGCCAGTCTCGACGTGCTGATGCCCTACGCCGGAGAACGCGGTGTGCAGATGGCGCTCGAAGTGCAGACCAACCGCCTCTCCACGCCCGACGCACTCGTGGCGCTCATCGAAGACGCCGCCGACTGGCCGGTGGCCGGCATCTGCATGGACACGGGTCATGCGCGGCTGCTCGGCGATCCGGTGGATGCGATCGAGTCGGCCTCGGGCCACATCATCGCCACGCACGTGAACGACAACCGCGGCTCGCGCGACGACCATCTCGTGCCCTACGACGGTTCGATCGACTGGGCCCGCACGCTGCTGGCCTTCCTCAAAGTGGGCTACGCCGGGCCCTGGACGTTCGAACTCGCGCCGGCTGCGTCGCCTGTTGCCGTGCTGGCGCGGGCGGCCCGCGCCCGCCAGCGCTTCGAGCAGGCGCTCGGCATCAACGACGAGCTGATGAGCCAATGAACATTCCGACCATCTCCATCCACCGCATCGGCGAACACGCCGGCCAGGACGTCCAGGTCCAGGGCTGGCTCCACAACCGCCGTTCGAGCGGCAAGATCCACTTCCTGGTGGTGCGCGACGGCACCGGCTTCCTCCAGGTCGTGATGGGCAAGAACGACGTCGGCGAGGACGCGTTCAAGGCGGCCGACCATCTGGCCCAGGAGACGTCGATCGTCGTGCGCGGCAACGTGCGGGCGGACGCCCGCGCCAAGGGCGGCTACGAACTCGTGGCCTCGGGCTTCGACGTGGTCGGCGTGTCGCACGACTATCCCATCACGCCGAAGGAACACGGCGTGGACTTCCTGATGGACCGGCGTCACCTGTGGATCCGCGCCGAACGGCAGACGGCCATCCTGAAGGTGCGCCACGAGGTCGTGAACGCCGTCCGCGACTTCTTCAACAGTGAAGGGTTCATCCTCGCCGACACGCCGATCTTCACGCCGGCGGCCTGCGAGGGCACGACCACGCTCTTCCCCGTGCAGTATTTCGACGACACCACCGCCTACCTCACGCAGAGCGGACAGCTCTACAACGAGGCGAACGCGATGGCCCTCGGCAAGGTCTACTGCTTCGGTCCGACCTTTCGCGCCGAGAAGAGCAAGACGCGCCGGCATCTGACCGAGTTCTGGATGGTCGAGCCCGAGATGGCGTACGCCGATCTGAACGACGTCATCAACCTGGCCGAGCGCCTGGTGACGAGCGTGGTCGCGCGCGTACTCGACAAACGCGCGGCGGAACTGAAGTTCCTCGAGCGCGACACGACGAAGCTCGAAGCCGTGAAGACACCGTTCCCGCGCATGACCTACGACGACGCCGCGAAGCTGCTCGTCGAGAAGGGCCTCCCCTTCCAGCACGGCACGGACCTCGGCGGCACCGACGAAACGGTGCTGTCGCAGCAGTTCGACGCGCCGCTCTGCGTCACGCATTATCCAGCGGCGGTGAAGGCGTTCTACATGAAGTCGGACCCGCAGCAGCCCGACAAGGCGCTGTGCGTGGACGTGCTGGCGCCCGAGGGTTACGGCGAGATCATCGGCGGCGGCCAGCGCCTCGACGATCTCGACCTGCTCATCCAGCGCATCAAGGACCACGAGCTGCCGCAGGAAGCCTTCGAGTGGTATCTCGACCTGCGACGCTACGGCACGGTGCCGCACGGCGGCTTCGGCATGGGCATCGAGCGCGTGGTCACGTGGATCTGCGGCCTCGA
>CADEFD010000091.1 GCA_902826515.1 uncultured Acidobacteriota bacterium | reverse complement strand
TCGGTGACCACCTTCGAGCCGGGCGCGAGCGACGTCTTCACCCACGGCTTGCGCGTGAGCCCCTTCGCCACCGCCTTCTTCGCCACGAGGCCGGCGCCGATCATCACGCCGGGGTTCGACGTGTTGGTGCAGCTCGTGATGGCCGCAATCACGACCGAGCCGTGTTCGAGCTGCGTCTGCGTGGCCACGGCGGTGCCGCCGCCCGCCGGCTGCACCTTGACGCCCTTCTTCAGTTCGTCGAGCGTGCTCGCAAACGACAGCTTCGCGTTGCCGAGCGGCACGCGGTCCTGCGGACGGCGCGGACCGGCGAGGCTCGGGACGATCGTCGTGAGGTCGATGTCGAGCGTCTCGGAATAGGTGGCGTCCGGCGTCGCGTCGGTGCGGAAGAGGCCCTGCGCGCGCGCGTAGGCTTCGACGAGCGCCACCTGTTCGGCGCTGCGGCCGGTGAGGCGCAGGTAGTCGAGCGTGAGGCTGTCCACCGGGAAGATGGCCACGGTGGCGCCGTACTCGGGGCACATGTTGCCGAGCGTCACGCGGTCGGCGATCGTGAGATGGCCCAGGCCGTTGCCGTAGAACTCGACGAACTTGCCCACCACCTTGTGCTTGCGCAGCGCCTCGGTGATCGTGAGCACGAGGTCGGTGGCGGTGGCGCCTTCGGGCAGCTTGCCGGTGAGCCGGCAGCCGACGACCGGCGGAATGAGCATCGAGCTCGGCTGGCCGAGCATCGCCGCCTCGGCTTCGATGCCGCCCACGCCCCAGCCCACGACGCCGAGCCCGTTCACCATCGTGGTGTGCGAGTCGGTGCCGAAGCAGGTGTCGGGATAGATCACGCCGGCGTCCTGACAGACGACGCGCGCCAGGTACTCGATGTTGACCTGGTGCACGATGCCCGTCTCGGGCGGCACCACGCGGAAGTTCTCGAACGCGCCCTGGCCCCAGCGCAGGAACACGTAGCGTTCGCGGTTGCGCTGGTATTCGAGCTCGCCGTTGAGCGTGAGCGCGTTGGCCGAGGCGAAGTGATCCACCTGCACCGAGTGGTCGATGACGAGCTCGACCGGCTGCAGCGGATTCACACGCGCCGGATCGCCGCCAAGCGCCGCGATGCCGTCGCGCATCGCCGCCAGGTCGACCACACACGGCACGCCGGTGAAGTCCTGGAGGATGACGCGGGCCGGCATGAACGAGATTTCCTTGTCCGGGTTCTTCGCCGCCGGGTTCCAGCCGGCCAGCGCGCGGATGTCGTCGGCCTTGACGAAGGCCTCGTCCTCGCGCCGCAGCAGGTTCTCGAGCAGGATCTTCAGCGAGAACGGCAGGCGTTCGACCGAGGGGTATGCCTGGGTGAGGGCCGTGAGGCTGAAGTAGTCGTAGGACTGGCCCCCCGAGGTGAGGGACGACCGGGTGCTGAACGAGTTGCGGCTGGACATGATCCTGAGAATTCTAACAGGTGCCGCAGGCCGGCGGCCGCTCGGGAACGGGCACCCGGCGTTCGCGGCCGGACACCCCGTGGGCCCGGCGCGGGGACGCCGGGGGCATGACCCGCAATTTGTGCCGGGAATGGCCCGGCTCCCGGCGCGCGCCGAACGGCGCGACGTGGCACGGGATTCGTAGGGGCGTCCCCCATGCGCCACCTGCTCCTCGGCTTCCGCGCACTCGGTCGCTCGCCGGCACTGGCGGTGGCCGCCATCGCGTCGATCGCGCTCGGCATCGGCGCCTCGACGGCCATCTTCACCGTGGTGCGGCACGTCGTGCTGGCGCCGCTGCCCTACCCGGCCGCCGACCGGCTGGTGATGCTCTGGGAAACCGCGCCCGACAATCCGGCGCGCTGGGTCGCGCCCGCGAACTACCTGGACTGGCGGAGCGCGATGGGTGACGCCGTGGCGTCGATGGCGGCGTTCGACGGCGTCTCGCTGACGCTCACCGGGTCGGGCGACGCCGAACGCCTCCGCGGCGTTTCCGCCTCGGGCACCTTCTTCGACACGCTCGGGCAGGCGGCGGCCGAGGGCCGGGCGCTCGCCCCGGAGGACGATGCGCCGGACGCCCCCTGTGTGGCGGTGCTGAGCGCGGGGCTCAGGAGCCGGCGGTTCCCGGGCGCGACCGCGCTCGGTCACACCCTCGTGCTCGACGGCCGGCCCTGCTCGGTGGTCGGCGTGCTGCCCGCCACGTTCACCTTCCCGCTGCAGCCGCGCGCGGAGATCTGGGTGAACGGCGATCGCGGCGTGCCCAGGTCGTTTCCGTTCGCCGGCGATGTCACGGCGGTGCGCGACGCCCACGTGCTGTTCGTCGTGGCGCGCCTGCGCCCGGAGGTGTCGCACGACGCGGCCGCGGCGCGACTCGCAGCGGCGGCGGCACAACTCGCAGCGGCGTACCCCGACACCAACAACGGGCTCGGCGCACGCATCATGCCGCTGCACGAGGCAGTGGTCGGCGACGTGACACGCGTCCTGTGGCTGCTGCAGGCCGCCGTGCTCGTGCTGCTCGCCGTGGCCGCCGCCAACGTCGCGCATCTGCTCATCGGCCGCGCGGTCAGCCGTGGCCACGACCTGGCCGTGCGCGTTTCGCTCGGCGCGGCCCGTGCCGATCTGGCACGCCAGATGTTCGGCGAGGCGCTAGCCTACGCCCTGCCGGGCGGTGTGCTCGGCCTGCTGCTCGCGGCCTGGGGCGTGGATCTGCTCGTGGCGCTCGCGCCACCCGCGCTGCCGCGGGTGCAGGACATCACACTCGACGGCGTCGTGCTCGCGGTGGCGGCGGCGCTGACCCTGGCCACCACCATCGTGGTCGGCCTGGCGCCACTCGCCGGCGGCGCGTGGTCGTCGTCGGCCACGGTGCAGACGAGCGGCGCGCGGATCGCCGGCGGTGGCGCGCGCCACTGGCACCGCGGTCTCGTCGTCGCGGAACTGGCGCTGGCGCAGATGGTGGTCATCGCCGCGTGGCTGCTGACCACGAGCCTCGGCGCCGCGACGCGCGTGCCGCTCGGCTACGACACGGCGGGACGTGTGGCGGCCGAACTCACCCTCGCCACCGATCGTTACGGGAGTGAAGCGAACCGCACCGCGGCGGCAAACCCGCCCGTCGAACGCTTCGTCTCCTCGGTCCTCGAGTCGATGGAGCGTCAGGCCGGCGTACGCGGCGTGGCCGCGGCGTTCACGGCGCCGCTCTCCGGCGCCCCGAACCGCGGCATCCGCATCGTCGGCGCGCCGGAGCCGCCAGGCGGCCAGGAACCCGACGCCGATTTCCAGGTCGTGACACCCGGCTTCTTCACGACGCTCGGCCTGCGACTGACGGCCGGGCGCCTGCTGGCGGCGACCGACGACCGTCGTGCCTCCCCCGTCGTGGTCGTCAACGAAGCGTTCGCGGCCCGCCATTTCGCGGGCACGGCCGTCGGCCGCGTCATCGAGTTCGGGGGACGGCCCCACGAAGTGGTCGGCGTCGTCGGTGACACGCGCTACCGCCGCGTCGAGACCGCACCGTACCCGACGTTCTACGTGCCGCTCGCGCAGAACACGGAAGCCTGGCCGTTCCTGGCGTTCCTCGTGTGGTCCGATGCCGATCCGGCGGTCGTGAGCGGCGCCCTGCGGGCGGCGGTGCGGCAGGCCGATCCGGCGCAGCCGATCGCGACGATCCGCCCGATGTCTGCTGCCGTGGACGACGCGCTCGCGGCCCGCCGCTTCAACACCGTCCTCGTGACGCTGTTCGCCGCCGTCACCATGCTCCTGGCCGCCATCGGCGCCTACGGCGTCACCGCGGCGCTGGCTGCGGCGCGCGCCCGCGAGTTCAGTATTCGCGCTGCCCTCGGCGCGTCGGGCGCCCGGCTGGCCGCGCAGGTCATCGGTGACACCGCGGTGCTGGCGGCCGCGGCGTCGGCCGCCGGGCTCAGCCTCGCCTGGCTCGCAGCGCGCGGTTTCGACGGGCTGCTCTTCGGCGTGACCACGCGCGATCCGTGGCTGATGGCCGTGGCGGCCGGCACCGTCACCGCCGCCGCGCTGCTCGCGGTGTGGCCGGCGGCGCGACGTGTGCGGCACACCACGCCGATGGAGGCGCTGCGCGTGGACGGCTGACGCCGTGTCAGTCGCGACGGTGCACGACGCTGCGCGCGAGGCCCGTGAGGTAGGGCGACGACAGGCCGGCGCCGGCGAGCACGGCCTCGGCGTCAGCCACCGCCTCGATCGCCATCAGGCGCGCCTGGTCGCGTCCCACGAGGCCGGGGAAGGTGACCTTGCCGGCCCCGGCGTCCTTCCCTGCCGTTTTGCCGAGTGTGGCCGCGCAGCCTTCCACGTCGAGCACGTCGTCCACAATCTGGAACGCCAGGCCGACACGCGCGGCGAAGGCCGACATCGCCGCCACCTGCTCGGCCGACGCCCCGGCCATGATGGCGCCGCCCACCGCTGCCGCGCGGATGAGGCCACCGGTCTTGCGGGCGTGCATGTCGGACAGTGCCGCCAGGTCGAGCGACGCGCCGGCGCGGTGCGGACCGCACGAGCCCGTCACGGCCAGGTCGATCGCCTGGCCGCCCACCATGCCCGCAGCGCCCACCGCCTGCCCGAGTTCGGCGATGACCCGCAGCTTGCGCGGCACGGCGTCGGGCGCCTCGGCGGTGGCGGGCCAGCGGGCCAGCAGCCCGAAGGCTTCGGCCAGCAGGCCGTCGCCCACGAGAATCGCCACCCCCTCGCCGTAGCGCACGTGCACGGTGGGCTGCCCGCGGCGCAGGACGTCGTCATCCATCGATGGCAGGTCGTCGTGCACGAGCGACTGGGTGTGCACGAGCTCCACGGCACAGGCGAGCGGCAGCGCCAGCGCGATCGCCGCGGCGCGGGCCTCGTCGTCGCCGCCGTTGGCCACCGCGACGGCATCGGCCGCCGCCAGGGCGAGCACGGGACGAAAACGTTTGCCCCCCGAGGCCACGGCATACCGCATCGCCTCGGCCAGCACGGCCGGACAGTCTGGCGGCGCGGGCAGCCAGCGGTCGAGCGCCGCATCGACGTCGGCGCGACGTTCGGCGACGTATTCGGTGAAGGCGAGCGGACGGAGCGCGGCGTGGCTCATGCAGCAGTGGGAAGCCGAACAGGCAGTGTACGGGGCCAACCCCGCGAGCCCGGGCTTTATTCCCGCTGTCGGCTGCTTGTCGCCGATCTCACCTCAGCGCACGGCGCGCCGGGCGAAAAGGCGCCGCGCCACGGCCCACGCCACCACGCCGCCGCCCGCCAGCACGGCCGCGGCGGTCCACGTCGCCGGTCCTGACGGGTGCGCGCCGAGGGCCTCGGTGAAGGCGGTGATCGCCCACGCATTCGGCGTGAGCCAGCCCAGGTCCTGGAGCCAGGGCGGCATGAGGAACCGCGGCACCATGCTGCCGCCGACCGCCGAGGCCACCAGCACCGCGATGTTCGAGGCGGTCACGGCCTGACGCGCCGTGCCGCAGATCGCGGCGAGGAGCAGCGTGCCGCCGGCCGACGCCACGCCGAGCGCCGCGGCCGCGACCGTCCACGGCCAGAGCGGCGCCGCCGGCACCGCGCCGGCCCACAGCCACGACACGGCGAAGATGACGGCCGCCTGCGCCACGCCCTGCACCACGAGGAAGAGCCCGCGGCCGTCGACGAGCGCGGCCAGGCCCGCCGGTCCGGCCACGGCGCGATCGGCCACGCCCGAGGCCAGCTCGTCGTGGAGCGCGGCGGCAATGGGCACACCGGCCAGCAGGATGAAGAGCGCGGCGACCGCACCCGCGTAGTAGGCCGGCACGCTGGCCTGCGCGCTCGCCTCGTCGCGCACGGCGGTTTCGACGAGTGACGAGAAGGCGCCCGCGTCGTCGCCACCGGGTTCCGCCGCGGCATCCGCCGCCATCTCGTCGAGCACGCCGGCGGCCGCGGCCTTCTGCTCGGGCGTGAGCGGCACGACCACTTCGTCCACGAGCGCCACCGCCCCGCGCAGCGCCGCGTCCGGCAGCGCCGCGAAGTAGGCGCGCTGGACGGCGCCGGCCACGATGCCGCCGGCCACCGCGCGCGCCGGATGGCTCACGACGAGCACGGGCGCCGGGCCGTCGCCGGCGAGCGTGTCGAGTCCGCGCCCATCGCGCCGCAGCACGACCGCGGCATCGGCGGCGCCGTCGGCCACGCGCGCATCGGCCGCCGCGCGCGAGTCCGTGCGCGTCACGCGCAGCGACCCGTCGCGTTCGATGGCGGCGGCGAGACGGCGCGAGAGCGGCGTCGCGGCCTCGTCGGCGAGCGCCACCTGCAGGCGCAGGTCGTCGCCGGTCGCGCTCGAGAAGATCGCCGCAAAGACGAGGAACACGAGCACCGGCAACACGAAGCTCATGGCCAGCGCGCCGGCGTCGCCGGCGAGCGCGAGCAGTTGCGCGCGGCAGACCGCCCACCTCATGACGCGCGCTCCCGGTGCGCGGCGATCGCCCGCGCCACGACGCCGGTGAGCGTGGGCCGCCGCAGGCGGATCTCCGACACGGTGATACCGCGGCTCGCGAGGCGGCGCTCGAGGGTGGCCAGATCCACGACGGCCGCCGCACTCACCCACTCGCCGTCACTCGCCGGCGCGAAGCCCTCGGCGCGCAGGCCGTCGGAGGCGTCGGCCGACGACGGCACGACCACGACTTCGCCATCGCCATCGGCCCCGCCGTGCGCGGCGATGAGGTCCGCGCGCGCGCCGGCCGCCACGACGCGGCCGGCATCGAGCACGACCACGGTGTCGCAGTGCTGGCCGGCTTCTTCGAGTTCGTGGGTCGCCAGCAGCACGCCCATCCCCTGCGCGCAGAGATCGCGCAGCAGCGCGTAGATGCGCTCGCGGGCGTCGGTATCGACGCCGACCGTGGGCTCGTCGAGCAGGAGCAGGGCGGGACGGTGCAGTATCCCGGCCAGCAGATTGACGCGCCGCCGCATGCCGCCCGAGAGGGTCTCGACGCGCGATCGCGCGCGGTCGGCCAGACCCGTCCAGGCGAGCCCCGCCTCGATGCGCGCCGCGACCTCCTGCCGCGGGGTGCCGGCGAGCGTGCTCCACAGGCGCAGGTTCTCGCGCACCGTCAGCTGCGGATGGAGCGCCACGTCCTGCGGCACGACACCGAGGCGTCCGGCCCGCCGCGCCGCGTCTGCCTCAGCGCCGGCGATGCGGACCGATCCGGCGTCGAGGGCGAGGCGTCCGCCGATGGCGCGCATCAACGACGACTTGCCGGCGCCGTTCGGACCCGCGATCGCCACGAGCGCGCCGCGCGGCACCACGAGATCGACACCGCGCAGTACCGGGCGGTCGTGCAGACGGCGGGACGCGCCGCCGACTTCGAGCGCGTAGTCGTCGGGCGTGCGCGCGGACGTCACGGCCCCAGTATAGCCAGCGCCATGCGCCCGTCCCGCCGCGACCCGCGTGATACGCTCGCCACGAGATGGTGGACGTCGTCATCGTCGGCGGCGGCCTGGCCGGCAGCCTCGCCGCCTGGCACCTGCGTATGGTGCGGCCCGGATGTGCGGTCACGCTCCTCGATGCCGGCGCGACGCTCGGCGGCAACCACACGTGGTCCTGTCATGCGACCGACCTGCTGCCGGCCTCCCAGCACTGGATGGCGCCCCTCGTCGTGCACCGCTGGCCGCGGTACGACGTCGCATTCCCCGGCCGGACGCGCACGCTCGAGCATGAGTACTGGTCGATCACGTCCTCGCGCCTTCACGACGTGGTCAGCGCCGCCCTTGGTGACACGCTGCGGCTCGCGACGACGGTCGAGGCCCTCACGCCGACCACCGTGCGGCTCACGAGCGGCGAGGTGATCGAGGCACGCGTCGTCATCGACGCACGCGGTGCGGCTCCGGTCGAGGTGCCGCTCGGCTGGCAGACGTTCCTCGGCCAGGACGTCGTGTGCGAGACGCCGCACGGCGTCACCCACCCGATGCTGATGGACGCCACGGTGCCGCAGGACGGCGCCTTCAAGTTCATGTACGTGCTGCCGTGGTCGGCCGACCAGCTGCTCATCGAGGACACCGCCTACGCCGACACGCCGGGCGTGGACGCCGCGGCCGCCCGCCGCGCCATCGCGGGCTACGCCCAGACACGCGGCTGGCGCGTGCGCGAAGTCGTGCGCGAGGAAAGCGGCAGCCTGCCGATTCCGCTCGGCGGCGCCATCGACACCTTCTGGCAGGGCGACGAGCCGCGCATCGGCATGCGGGCCGGCCTCTTCCATCCCACCACCGGCTACTCGCTGCCCGACGCGGTGGCCACCGCCGAACACCTGGCCGGGATGGATCCCTTCACGCCGGCGCGCGTCTATTCAGAGATGCGGACCCTGGCAACCCGGCGATGGCAGAGCCGAGGTTTCTTCCGCCTGCTCAATCGCTGGCTCTTCCGCGCCGCGCACCCGTCCGAACGCGCGCGGATCCTCGAACAGTTCTACGGCCGACCGGCCGACCTCATCGCGCGCTTCTATGGCGCGCGCCTCACCGCGGGCGATCACCTGCGGCTCGTCGCGGGCCGGCCGCCCGTGCCTGTCTGGCGCGCCCTCGCGCATCTTCGGGAGTAACGATGGCCTCGGCTTCGACACCCCGCGCCGTCGTCATCGGCAGCGGCTTCGGCGGACTGGCGCTCGCCATCCGCCTCCAGGCATCCGGCATCCCGACGACGCTGCTCGAACAGCGCGACAAACCCGGCGGCCGGGCCTACGTCTATCAGGACGCCGGCTTCACGTTCGACGCCGGCCCCACCGTGATTACAGCGCCGGGCTGCCTCGAAGAACTCTACACGCTGGCCGGCGAACGTCTCGCCGACCACGTGGACCTGCTGCCGGTGATGCCGTTCTACCGCCTGTTCTGGGAAGACGGCCACACGTTCGACTACTCGAACGACATGGACGCGATCATCCGGCAGATCGACATGGTGAATCCGGCGGACGTCGAGGGCTACCGCCGCTTCCTCGCCTACGCCACCGACGTCTTCGACGAAGGCTACACGAAGCTCGCGCACGTGCCGTTCCTCGACATCTGGAGCATGGTGAAAGCGGCACCGCAGCTCGTGCGCCTCGAGGCCTACCGCACGGTCTACGACATCGTCGCCCGCTACATCCAGCACGACCACCTGCGTCAGGCCTTCAGCTTCCACTCGCTGCTCGTCGGCGGGAATCCGTTCGCCACCTCCTCGATCTACACGCTTATCCACGTGCTCGAACGCACCTGGGGTGTGACCTTCCCGCGCGGCGGCACGGGTGCGCTCGTGCGCGCCCTCGTGGCGCTCTTCGAGCGGCTGGGCGGCACCGTGCGCCTCTCGACACCCGCGGATCGCATCCTGGTCGAGAGCGGACGGGTGACCGGTGTGCGCGCGTCCGGCGGCGAGGTGTTCCCCGCCACCGCCGTCGCCAGCAACGCCGACGTCGTGCACACCTACAAGCACCTCCTCGGCCACGAGCCGCGCGGCGCCGCCGTGGCCGCGTCGCTCGAGCGGAAGCGCTTCAGCATGTCGCTCTTCCTCATCTACTTCGGGACGAAGCGGCGGCACCCGCATCTGGCGCATCACAACGTGATCTTCGGGCCGCGCTACCGCGAGCTGCTCGGCGACATCTTCGACCGCGGCACACTCGCCGACGACTTCTCGCTCTACCTCCACGCGCCCACGGTGTCGGACCCGACGCTGGCGCCCAAGGGCTGCGAAGCGTTCTACGTACTCTCGCCGGTGCCACACCTCGGCAAGGGCGGCATCGACTGGACCACGGAAGGCCCGCGCTACGCCGACCGCATCCTTGACTACCTGGAGGCGCGCTACATCCCGCACCTGCGCGAGGATCTCGTAACGCAGCGCATCTTCACGCCGCTCGACTTCCAGCACGAACTGGGCGCCCACCATGGCTCCGCGTTCTCGCTCGAGCCCGTGCTCACACAGAGCGCGTGGTTCCGCGTGCACAACCGCGACGACCGCCTGCCCGGCCTCTACTTCGTGGGCGCCGGCACACATCCCGGGGCCGGCGTCCCCGGTGTGGTGAATTCCGCGAAGGCCACGGCCGGGCTCATGATCGAGGACCTCGGTGGACGCCGCGCCTGACCCCGTGCCGCGCAGAGCCGGCGGCGAGTCGAAGGACACCGCCATCCGCACCGGCTCGAAGAGTTTCGCGCTCGCCGCGCGCCTCTTCGATCCGGCCACGCGTGACCTCGTGTGGGATCTCTACACGTGGTGCCGGCACTGCGACGACGTGGTGGATGGCCAGGTGCTTGGGCACGGGCACACGGCGCTGACCGACCTCGACGCCCGCATGGCCTCGCTGCACGCCGGCACGGCCCGCGCGTTTGCCGGCACGGCCGGCGAGGAGGGCCCCTTCGCGGCCCTCGCCCGCGTCGTCGCCGCCACCAGCCTGCCGCGGGTCTTCGCCGACGACCATCTCGCCGGCTTCGCGATGGACACGCGCGGCCGGCGCTACGAGACCATCGACGACACCCTCGACTACGCCTATCACGTGGCCGGCGTCGTCGGCCTGATGATGGCGTGGGTGATGGGCGTGCGCGATCGGGCAGTGCTCTGCCGCGCCTCCGATCTCGGGCTGGCGTTCCAGTTGAGCAACATCGCCCGCGACGTCGGCGACGACCTCGAGGCCGGGCGCATCTACCTGCCGGCCCGCTGGCTGCGCGAGGCCGGCGTGACGCTCACGAAGGGCGCGCCGCTCGATCCCGCACAGGCTGCCGCGGTGGCTCCCGTCGTGGCGCGGCTCCTGACCGACGCCGAGCGGTACTACGACTCGGCGTGGCACGGCGTGCCGCACCTGCCCGGACGCTCCGCGTGGGCGGTGGCGACGGCGCGGCTCGTGTATCGCGACATCGGCCGCGCGGTGGCCTACCGCGGCGCCGAGGCGTGGACGTCGCGCACCACCGTGGGCACGGCGCAGAAGCTCGCCCGGCTGGTGCAGGCGGGTCTCGCCACGGCGTGGATGAAGACCCTCGGCGACCGGACGGCGCCGCCGCGGGCGGGGCTCTTCACGCCGCCCACGATCGGCATGGTAGGGTGAACGTGATGGCGTGGTGGATGTTCGCGGCGTGGTTCCTGCTCGCCCTCGTGGCCATGGAGGGCGTGGCGTATC
This sequence comes from uncultured Acidobacteriota bacterium, assembly GCA_902826515.1. GTDB lineage: Bacteria > Acidobacteriota > Vicinamibacteria > Vicinamibacterales > UBA2999 > CADEFD01. Next base: position 10,266 of record CADEFD010000091.1, on the reverse strand, counting down.
TGACGCACCGCTTCCTCATGCACGGGCCGCTCTGGTTCCTGCACGCGTCCCATCACGTGCCCCACGAAGGCGGCTGGGAGTGGAACGACCTCTTCGGCATCCTCTTCGCGGTGCCGTCGATCCTCCTCATCAAGGCCGGCGTGGACGGCGGCGGCACGTGGATGCTGCCGGTCGGCCTCGGCATGACGGCCTACGGCGCCATCTACGTCATCTTCCACGACATCGTCGTGCACCGGCGCGTGCGCATCCGCAACGTGCCGCAGTGGACGTACCTCAGGCGCATCATCATGGCGCACCTCGTGCACCACAAGACACACGGCAAGGAGGGCGCGCAGTCGTTCGGCTTCCTCTGGGCGCCGAAGGACCTCACGAAGTAGCCGCGGGCTACTTCGGCAGCGTCATGAGCGCCGCCAGCATCTCGATGCCTTCCCAGAGGTTGCGCAGGCGCAGGTTCTCGTCGGGACCGTGCTGGTTGTTGTCGTAGTTGACGATCGACACACCCACCGTCGGCATCCCGTACTCGTCGCTGAAGGTGCCGAACGGCATGCTGCCGCCGAGGGTCGGGAGCTGTACCGGCGGCACCCCGCGCATCGTCAGGGCCTTCACCACGGCCTGCGCCTTCGGGTCGTCCATCGACACGCGCGAGGCCGCCGAGCCGCGGCGCGGATCGACCCGGGCGAGGAGCCGATGGGTGCGGCGCTCCTCGTCGGTCGGCTCGCGTCCGCTCACGACGAAGTAACCCTGCGCCTTCACGTGTTCCGTGATGAGGGCGTTCTGCGTCTCGGGCACCAGGTCCTTCACCATCCGCACCTCCAGGCGCGCGGTCGCCGATCCGGGAATCGCGGAGCGTCCCGGAATGCCGCTCGTGGCCATCTCGAGCACGCTGAGCGTCGGCTGGTTCAGCTTCACCTCGAGCCGCTCGTCGGGCCGCTCCGGGGTGGCCACGCCGAACTCGCGCGCGAGCAGCGACTCCACGTCCGGCGCGCCGGCCAGGGCCGCGCGTTCGGTGGGCGTGAGCGGACGCACGTCGCGGTAGAAATCCTTGATGAGGACGCGGCCGGTGTCGTCCTTCATCGTCGCGAGCAGTTTCGCCAGGCGCATCGACGGATCGGGCGCCCAGTTGCCGTAGTTGCCGGAATGCAGGTCGCCCTTGGCGCCGTAGACGGTGATCGTCACGCCGGCACCGCCGCGCACGCCGAAGTACACCGTGGGCCGTCCGCTCGGGTGCCGCGGCCCGTCGAGCGTCACGGCCAGATCCGTCTTGAGGGCGCCGGGCCGTGCCGTGGCGAAGCGGCGGAAGTTCGCCGAGCCGGCTTCTTCTTCGCCGTCGAGCACCACACGCAGGTTCCAGGTGGGCCCGCTGCCGGTGGCGCGCAGCGCGTCCACGGCATTGAGGAACGCCACGATCGGGCCCTTGTCGTCGGAGGTCGAGCGGCCGTAGAGGCGCCACTCCGGATCGAACGTCGTGCGCGCCGGGTCGTCGGGCACGGGGCCGGCCGCGCTCCACAGGCACGGCGTGAACGGCTGGCAGCGCGTCCATTCCTTCGCGTCCACCGGCTGGCCGTCGTAGTGGATGTAGAACGTGAGCGTGCCGGCCGCGTTCGGCACGTCGAGGCTGGCGAACACCACGGGCGATCCTGGCCCGCCCACGGTCTCGACCTTGAACTTGCGGGCCGTGAAGAGCGCCTGCAGGCGGTCGGCGTTCTTCCGCATGTCGGCGTCGTTGCCGACGACGTTCGGGAGCGACACGAGGCCGCGCAATTCGTCCACGATCGCCTTCTCGTGGGCCGCCGTCCACGCCGCCACGCCGGCCGGCTGCGCCGTCGCGGACCCGGCCAGCGCCGTCATCACCAGCAGCGTCCCGAGGCTCGTCGCTGTCACTCGCATCTGTCGTCTCCCTGCCGCGAGGCGGCGCTGCATCCTACCTCACGAGCCCGGCCGGGGTGAGCCAGCGCTCCGCGCGCGCCAGCACCACGTCCACGAGCACGGCCAGCACCGCCGCCGGCACCGCGCCCGACAGGATCATGCGCGTGTCAGCGAGCGCGAGCCCGGCCACGATCGGATCGCCGAGCCCGCCGCCGCCCACGAACGCCGCAAGCGTCGCCGTGCCCACACTCGTCACCGCCGCCGTGCGCACGCCCGACATGATGACCGGCACGGCCAGCGGCACCTGCACCCACGTGAGCACCTGACGCGGCGTCATGCCCAGCGCCACGGCGGCCTCGACGGCGCTGTGGTCGGCCTGACGCACGCCGGTCACCGTGCCGCGCACGATCGGATATAGCGCATAGAGGAAGAGCGCCACCATCGCCGGCACGACGCCGATGCCGAGGAGCGGCAGCATGAAGGCGAGCAGGGCGATGCCGGGAATGGTCTGCAGGAGGCCGAACGCGCGCGTGGCACCTTCGGCGCCCGCTCGCCGCGCCAGCACGAGACCGGCGCTCACGCCGACGAGAATTGCGGCCGCGAGTGCGACGCCAGCGAGCAGCAGATGGCGTGCGCTCATCGACGCGATGGCCTGGCGGCGCGTCCAGAGATAGCGGGCGAACGAGCCCTCGGCCTCCGTCGTCTGGCCAGCCCCGGCCGGCGTCGTTGCCCCCGGCGCGCTCGATGTCACGAGGCCGAGGTCCGCCAGCGCCGCCCGCGCCACGGCCGCCACCGGCTGCCCTTCCACCTCGACCCGCGCGTTCAGCCGGCGCATGCGCGTCACGTCGAGCCGGCCGCTCAGCTCGCCGAGGGCCGCGACGGCCGCCGGCTGCTCGCGCCCGAGCGCCCCGCGCACGATCGCCGCGGCGTCATACGGCGGGAACACGCGCTTGTCGTCGGCGAGCACGGTGAGCGGGTAGCGGTCGAGCAGGCCATCGGTGGAATACGCGTCGATGATGTCCACGTCGCCGGCGACGAGCGCCTGATACTTCAGCGCGGGCGCCAGCGCGTTCACGGCCACCGGCGCGAGCCCGTAGGTCTCGCGGAGCGCCGGCAGGCCGTCCGGCAGGCCGATGAAGTCGGCGGTGAAGCCGGCCCGCAGCTGGCCGCTGACACGCGCCGCGTCGCTCAGCGTACGCAGGCCGAGCCGTGTCGCCATCTCGGTGCGCACCGACATCGCGTAGGTGTTCTCGAAGCCGAGCGGCGCCAGCCAGCGCAGGTCGTAGCGCGCCGCGAACTCCCGGGACACCGTGTCGAACACGGCAGCCGGATCGGTCGCCATCGGCGCCTTCAGGATGACGAGCAGCCCCGAGCCCGTGTACTCGGGGAACACATCGATGGCGCCCTGACGCAGGGCCGGAAACGCGATCTCGGTGCCGCCGAGGCCGAAACGGCGCGTCACGGCGAGTCCACGCGCCTCGAGAATCTGCGCGAAGAGTTCCGCCAGCAGATACGACTCCCCGAACGGCTTCGAGCCGACCACCACGGGCCGCTCCGGCGCCTCCTGCTGCGCCCGCGCACCCGGCAGGGCGAGCGCCCACGCAACCACGACCGCAAGGCACACGGCGGCACGCCGCCGGCAGAGACTCATGCCGGCGCCTCCGTCATGCGGGCGCGCACCAGCAGGTCGGCCACGTACGGCGTGGCGGGCGCCGTGGTCAGCTCGGCGGGCGTGCTCGTCTGCTCGATCCGCCCGCCGCGGATGACGGCGATCCGATCGGCCAGGCGCGCCGCCTCATGCAGGTCGTGCGTCACGAGCAGCGCCGCCAGCCGCGTGCGCGCCCGCAGCGCCAGGAACATCGCCTGCAGATCGCTCCGGGTGATGGCATCGAGCGCGCCGAACGGTTCATCGAGCAGCACCACCGGTGCGCCGGCGGCGAGGGCCCGCGCGAAGGCGACGCGCTGGCGTTGTCCACCCGAGAGCTGATGCGGCCAGCGGGCGCCGAACTGCGCGACCGGCAGCCCCACGAGGTCGAGCGCGGCCGACGCGAGGCCGGCCGCATCGGCGCGCCCAGTGAGCCGCGGCACGAGGGCCGCGTTCTGCGCCACCGTCCAGTGCGGCAGCAACCCGCCGTCCTGCGGCACGTAGCCGATGCCACGGCGCAGGCGCACCAGGTCGGCGGAGGCGACGGCGTGGCCCTCCACGAACACCTCGCCGGCGTCGAGTGTCGTGAGGCCGTTGAAGACACGCAGGAGCGTGCTCTTTCCCGAACCACTTTCGCCGACGAGCGCCACGCACTCCCCGGCCGCGACGTCGAGAGACACGTCGTCGAGCGCGACGACCGCGCCGAAGCGCTTCGAAACGCCAACCGCGCGGAGGACGGCGGCCGTCATCCCGTCACAGACCGGCGAAGAGCCGCAGCGACAACGACGGCGCGCCGCGCGCGCCGTCCGTGAACGTGATGCCGCCGGTGCGCCACTGCCAGGCGAGTTCCGTCGTCGCGCCGAACGAGCGTCCCTGGCGCGCCCCCGCGAGCCACAGGCGCAGCCCCGCGCCGGCCGTCCACGCCTGGCCCGTTTCGACGAGCACCTGGTCTTCGTGCAACTGGCGCACGTAGGCGCCGCCGGCGAGCAGATACGGCCGCGCCCGGCCGCCGAAGGCGAGGCGCGGCACGTCGTAGAGCACGCGGGCGCCGACGCTGTAGTCGTCGATGTCTTCGGTCACCGTCGTCGCCGGCGCGCCTTCCGCGTCGCGGCTGATCGCCGTCGAGAGCGTGGGGCGGGCCGCCGTGCCGAGCACCTCGACGAGCAGGGTTCTCGTGACGGGCACCGCCAGCGCCAGTTCGGCGCGCGGCCCGGCGTCGAGGGTCGAGTCGGCCGTGAAGAGCGGGAACGCCGACGGCGTCAGCGTGCCGAGGCCCGTCGCTCGCGTCTCGGCGCGCACCGTGCCGAGCGACGCCCGGCCCACCCAGCCGCCACCCACGCTGATGACCGGATGCCACGGCCGCCAGAGCGCCGGCCCGCCACCAGCCGGCTGCGCCGACGCCGAAGGCGCGGCGGCGAGCACCGCGGCGATCACGACCAGTAGTGCCGCACCCCGCCTCATTTCGGGCGCACCTCGATCGTGAGCGGACTCGTGGCGCCGCCGGCCTGCACCACGGCGAGCCGCGGACCGTAGGTGACGCTGAAGGCGATGTCCACGTTCGCCGGCCCGAAGAAGCTCTCGAGATCGGCGTCGTCGAGTGGTTCGACGCGCAGGATATGCGGCCCTTCCCGCACGCCGGCAATCACGAAGTCGCCGTTCGTGTTGAGCGTGTAGCCGCCGATCATCTCGCCGGATTCGAGGCCGAAGGCCACGATGTGCGCGCCGTAGACGCCGCGGCCGTTCTTCGTCACGCGGCCCTGGATGCTGCCGAACTCCGCCGCCGGCAGCACGTCGTAGAGGTCGCGCACGCCGGCGATGTCATCCGGCTGCAGCACGCGATCGGCAATGGCGCCGGCCGGCCACGCAATCGGGAACATGACGGCGCCGGTCGAGAGGACGCGCCGGCCGTTGGCCGTGACCTCGGTCTCGCCGATGGCCGAGTGCCCGAGCCCGAGCAGGTGGCCGAGCTCGTGGAGGGCGACCGACTCGAGATCGGTGGCGCCGGGTTCCCCCGCGGCGGCGGTGGACCAGCGGAAGCGCGTGTTGAAGTAGATGTCGGACTCGATGAGCGCCCCGGTCGTGGCGTCGAGCAGGAACGTCGTGGCGCCGAGCACGCGCTCCTGGTCGGGCCGGTCGAGGAAGCCAAGCGTCGTGCGGCCGTCGGCCTCGAGCGGCTGACTGCGGGTGAGGCCCTGCGCGCTGAACGACACCGGCAAGCCCGGCACGGCGTTCCAGGTCGTGGTGGCGCGGCCGATGGCGTCGCTGAAGGCCTGCGCCGACACGCCCCCGAAGTCGCGTTCGAAGATGAAGTAGCGGATGGCGCCGGGCGACCAGCGCACGGGCACGGTGCGCCCGCCCACATCGACGCCGAACTTGAGATACGCCTGCGCCGGCGCCGTGGCGAGCACCAGCAGCACGACGCCGATGCCCCAGACGGCCCGGGTCATCGCGCCGCTCCCACCGCGCGCACGGCCGCGCCGAAGTCCGCGAGCGCGCGTACCTGACGCGCCGGCGTGCCGCGCACGACGCGCGTCGGCGAGTCGGCCGCATGCACCGGCGACGGCACGACGAGCGCGGCGCCGGCCGATGGATGCGCCACGCGGTAGACGCCGAGCGAAAGACCCACCGGCTGCGGCATCGACGGCGCGCGGCCGCGCAGGAACACCACCACTTCGTCGCCCACGCGGAAGGTCGGCGCGCCGGGCATCACCAGAATCCGGCCACCGGCCTGCCCGCCCGGCACGACGAAGGTCGCGGTGTCGAGATCGGCGCCTTTGAAGGCGTCGTAGACATCGAGCGTGATCGTGGATTCGATGGTGCGGCGGTCGGCCGTCCACCGCCCGTCGACCTCGCGCACGCGGCCGTGCACCACGGCCACGGATTCGCGCACCAGTTCTTCGAAGGTGGCCGGCAGCACGGTGAGCGCGCCGGCGGGCGGGGCCGCGACGACGAGCGCGGCCAGCAGGACGAGCGTGAAGGTGCGCATGCCCTGAGTCTACTTCGTGGCTGCGACGCCCACGGCTCGCGTGGCCGATGCCGGTCCGGCTAGCCGCGCGCCCGGCGTGCCACGGCCAGCACGGCGTCGGCCACGCGCGCCGTGGAACCCGGCGCGCCGAGCTTCGCGCGCGTCTCGGCGAGCCGCGCGTGGGTGCGCGCCCAGCGCTCGCGGTCGCGCAGGAACGACGTGGTCTCCGCGGTAATCGCCTCCGGCGTGCAGCCGTCCTGGATGAGCTCGGGCACGATGCGATCGCCGGCGATGAGGTTGGCCATCGCGTAGGTGTCCACGGTCACGAGCGGCTTGCCGAGCGCGTAGGTGAGCGGCGAGAGCTTGTAGATGACCACCATCGGCCGCTCGTGCAGCGCGGTCTGCGCCGTCGCGGTCCCCGAAGCCGTCACGACCACATCCGACGCCGCCAGCACGTCATCGGTCCGGTGCTGCACGACGGGCGTGCCGGGCGCGGCGGCGAGAATCGCGGCGAACTCGTCGGGCCGGCGTCCGGGCGCGCACGCCACGACGAACTGCACATCGGGCACGGCGGCGCGAATCGCCGGCAACGACGCCGCAATGACCGGCACGAGCCGCGAGAGCTCGTTGTGGCGGCTGCCCGGCAGCAGCGCCACCACGGGCCGGCCGACGGCGAGCCCGAGCGCCACACGCAGCGCCGCCTGATGACGCGCCGCCTCCGCCGGATCGGCGCTCGGCGCCGGCACGCGGTCCACGAGCGGGTGGCCGAGGAACTGCACGGGCACGCCGGCCTGCTGGTAGAGCCCCTCTTCGAACGGGAAGATCGGCAGCGCCAGCGCGACGTCGCGCTGCATGGCCTTCATGCGGCCGGCCCGCCACGCCCAGAGCTGCGGCGTCACGTAGTAGACGACCGGCACTCCTTTCGCCGCCACGCGCTTCATCAACTGGAAGTTGAAGTCGGGATAGTCGACGACGACGAGGGCATCGGGCCGCGTCTCGTCGCAGGCGTCCACGAGGCGCCGCATCATGCGCCAGGTGGCCGGCAGCACGCGCAGGGCTTCAGTGAGCCCGGTCACCGAGAGCCCGGTGTACTCGCCCACCATGCGGACGCCGGCCTCGCGGCACAGCGGACCGCCGAAGCCGAACACGTCGAGGCCGGGCGCGCGCTCCCTGAGCGCGCGCGCGAGGGCGCCGGCGTAGAGATCGCCGGACGGCTCGCCGCACGAGACCATTACCCGCATCGTCGGGGCCGGAGCGACGCGCGCCCGATCAGTCCTGCGGCCCGCGCGTCGCGCGGCGCAGGTCGGCGGCGGTGAGGTCGAGCTGTTCGATGGGAATCCGCTCGATGCTCGAGAACCCGGCGCCGGCCAGATCCTTCATGAACCGGTCGGCGTCACCGACGAGCACGACCGAGAGCGACGACGGCTTGAGCCAGCTCTTCGCCACGCGCTGCACGTCGTCCACGGTGACCGACCGCACCCGTTCCGGGTAGGCGGGCAGGTCGTCGAGCGGCAGATCGTAGAAGAGCTGGTTGAGCACGCGCGTCGCGATCGCATCCGGCGATTCGATCGAGAGCGGGAAGCTGCCGGCCAGGAAGTCCTGCGCGCCTTCGAGTTCGCCTTCGTAGACGCGCTCGCGCTGCAGGCGGAAGAACTCGTCCACGACCGTGCGCACGGCTTCGGCGGTGGCCTCGGTGCGCGTGTCGGTCTCGGCGATGACGGCGCCGGTGAGCTTGTAGGCGTCGAGATCGGCCGAGGCGCCGTAGGTCAGGGCCTTCTGCGTGCGCAGCACCTGCTGGAGGCGGTTGCCGCCTTCCCCGCCGAGGATCTTCACCACCTGATCCATCACCAGGTGATCGGGATGGCGGCGTTCGAAGGCCAGATGGCCGGCGCGGATCTCGGTCTGCACCGACCCCGGCTTGTCGATGACGATGAGGCGCTTGACCGGCGGCGGCGGCTCCATCGGCACGAAGGCCGGCACCTGCCCCTGAGCCCAGTCACCGAACACCCGCTGCACCTGCGCGAACGCGGCGTCGGGCGTGATGTCACCGACGATGGCGATGAGGGCGTTGTTCGGCACGAACCACGCCTTGTGGAAGTCGACGAAGTCCTGGCGCGTCAGCGACGCGAGCGACGGCACGGTGCCACCGGCCGGCATGCCGTACGGGTGGAACCCGAACACCAGGCGGTCGATCACCTGCGAGGCCACGGTGTCGGGATCCTCGGCGGCGACGGTGAGCGACGACAGGGCCTGCTGGCGCTGCCGCTCGATTTCCTGGTCGGCGAACGCGGGCTTCCGCACGATGTCGCTCATGAGGTCGAGCGCCGCGCCGAGCCCGTCGGTCATGCTGACCGTATTCACGAAGCTCAGGTCGGTGCCGGCGCCGCTGCCGAGCAGGCCGCCCATGAAGTCGATCTCCTCGGCGATCTGCGCCGAGCTGCGCGTGGCGGTGCCCTGATCGAGCAGCGCCGCCGTGAGCATCGCCAGCCCTTCCTTGCCCTTCGGATCCTGGGCGGCGCCGGCGCGGATGAGCATCCGCGCGCTCACGATCGGCTGCTCGTTCTGGCTGACGAGGACGACCTTGAGACCGTTCGTCAGCGTGCGGATTTCGTACTTGGGGAACGTGACGGACTTCGCGGCCAGGGGGCGCGGCGGACGTTCGGAGGGCCAGCGCAGCGCATCGGCCACCATGGGCGTGCGCGGCCCCTGGCCGGCCGAGAGGCCCACCGACGTGACGAGCACGGCGATGGACGCGAAAAGCGAAGTCTGCACGACGTGGAACGCTCGACGGCTCATGGGCGGCTGCCCCCGTTCTTCGGCCGCACGTGCATGACGACGCGCGACCCGGACGTGAAGTATTTCTTCGCGACGCGCTGGACGTCGGCGCGCGCCATGTTCTGGAAGATGGCGAACTCGCCGTCGGCGGTCGCGATGTCGGCGTGCAGCACCTCGGCGTGTGCGAGCACGCCGGCCTTGGCCTGCACCGACTCGCGGCCGAGGATGTAGTCGCGCGCGAACTGGTTCTTGGCGCGCTGCAGCTCGCGATCGGTGATGCCCTCCGCGGCGGCCTTGTCGAGTTCGCTGATGAGCGCCTTCTCCACCGCCTCGGGCGACTGGCCGGGCGCCACGAGCGCCACCGCGTAGAAGAGGTTCGGATGTTCGATGAGGTTGGCGCTGCCGAACGCCGCGACGGCGAGGCGTTTGTCGTAGACGAGGCTGCGATAGATGCGCGAGCTGTTGCCGTCGGAGAGCACCTTGGCGAGCACGTGCAGCGGGTACGAGTCGGGGTGGCCGTCGTAGGTGATGTGGTGCGCCACGATCACGGCCGGCAGCGGCCAGTTCTCTTCGAGCGTGATCCGCTTTTCGGCCGCCGGCACCGGCTCGGGCGTGATGTCGCGCGGCACCTTGCCGGCGCCGGCCGGGATGCGGCCGAAGTAGCGGGTGACGAGATCCTTCGTCTCCGCCACGTCGAAATCACCGGCGATGACCACGGTGGCGTTGGCCGGGATGTAGAAGGTGTTGAAGAAGGCGCGGACGTCGTCGATGGTCGCGGCGTCGAGATCCGCCATGCTGCCGATGACCGGATTCTTGTAGGGATGCGTCGTGAACGCGGCCTTGTAGAGCAGCTCGTTCAGGTTGCCGAACGGCTGGTTGTCCACCCGCATGCGCCGTTCTTCCTTCACCACTTCCCGCTCGTTGATGAAGGTCTGCTCGTCGATGCGCAGCGAGCCGAGGCGGTCGGCTTCCATCCACAACACGAGCGGCAGGTACTGCGACGGCACCGTGTTCC
>CADEFD010000090.1 GCA_902826515.1 uncultured Acidobacteriota bacterium | reverse complement strand
CCAGTGTGGCCGTCCGCCCTCTCAGGCCGGCTACTGATCGTCGCCTTGGTGGGCCGTTACCCCGCCAACTAGCTAATCAGACGCGGGCCCCTCCTCAAGCGCCAGGCCTTGCGGTCCCCGGCTTTGATTTCCAGGTCTTCAAACCCAGAATGTCATGCGGTATTAGCGTCCCTTTCGGAACGTTATCCCCCACTCGAGGGTAGGTCACCCACGCGTTACTCACCCGTTCGCCACTCTACTCAGGACCGAAGTCCCTTTCGCGTTCGACTTGCATGTGTTAGGCACGCCGCCAGCGTTGATTCTGAGCCAGGATCAAACTCTCAAGTTAAAAGGTCTGTCCTCCGGGCACCTTGCGGCAACCCTTTGGGCATCTCTCAAACCAGAGAAGCCTGTCGGCTCTTCTGTTTGTTACGTCTTATGTCGGCCCGCATTCGATCCTCGCTTGCGCTTGGACCATTGCGGACCTGCTGACACTCGACGGGCTGGTTTTGATCCGCTGCCGCTCTTGCTTGCGCTCGAGCTTCAGCGGACTGTGTGCACGCTCTATCTAGTTTTCAAAGAACCGAGGCCGGGAACACTTGCGCTTCCCGATTTCTTCCGCCGTCAGTCACCGCGCTTGTTGCCGCTGTGCTCTTCAGGCGAACCTTCCAAGATTACATCTGTTTTCTTTACCGTGTCAACAAAAACTTTTAAGTTTTTTTGTCGACAGGTCCGCGCGAAGCACTCGTCGTAGAACCTTAGCTGAGCAAGAACCGCAGGCGGTTACTTCCGAGCAGGCGTTCCGAGCGGGCACATCGTCTACAGACCGAGACGACGTGTCTGACTGAGATTCAAATCGTAACCATCTGACGCCGAAGTGTCAAGCGCTTCTCGGCGACGCAAACAATCTCGGTGCAGATTGGTGCAGATTCAGCCATTTATGCGCACGACACGGCGCTCGCGCTGGCCCTTTCGCAGCACCAGCACCCGCCCGCCGATCATGTCGATTTCGGTGATTCGGCTGTCGCCGTCGGCCAGTCTGCGGTCGTTCACGTAGAGGCCGCCCTGCTTGATGAGACGATTCGCTTCGCCCTTCGAACCGACGAGTTCGGCGCGCACGGCAAGGTCCGGCGCGGCCATTCCGGCCCCCTGGAGCTCGTCCCGCGTGATGGCCAGCGAGGGCACGTCGTCGAACACCATCAGGACATCGGCCGGGTCCGCGTCGGCGAGCCGGCCACCGAAGAGCACGGCCGAGGCCCGTTCGGCTCTGGCAAGTTCATCGTCGCCGTGCACGGTGCGCGTGAGAATGCGCGCCAGTTCGCGCTGCGCGCCGCGCTTCTCCGGCGCGGCCGCGTGCGCGGCCTCGATTGCGCCGATGGCGGCGGCGTCGAGCATCGTGAACCACTTCAGATACGACACGACATCGCGGTCGTCAGTGTTGAGCCAGAACTGGTAGAAGCGGAATGGCGACGTCCGGGCGGCGTCGAGCCAGATCGTGCCGGCTTCCGTCTTGCCGAACTTGGTGCCGGCACTCGTCGTGACGAGCGGCAGCACGAGTCCATGCGCCCTGGCCCCGCGCACGCGCCGGATGAGATCGCATCCGGCCACGATGTTGCCCCATTGATCGCTGCCGCCGGCCTGCAGCGTGCAGCCGTAGCGATCGTGCAGCACGAGATAGTCGTGCGCCTGGAGCAGCTGATAGCTGAACTCCGTGAACGACAGCCCGTCGTCGGATGCCAGGCGACGCTTCACCGAGTCGCGCGCCATCATCGTCTGGATCGTGAAGTGTTTGCCGGTGTCGCGAAGGAACTCGAGCAGCGACAGCTGCCGCAGCCAGTCGGCGTTGTTGACCATGCGCGCGGCGTTCGGCCGCGGGCCGAAATCAAGGAAGCGCTCGAGCTGCCGGTGGATCCCGGCGGCGTTCTCCTCGACCTGCTCCACGGTGAGCAGGGCCCGCTCGTTCACCTTGCCGCTCGGGTCGCCGATGAGGCCGGTGCCGCCGCCGACGAGCGCGATCGGCGTATGGCCGAACTGCTGCAGACGCGCCAGGCTCATGATCGGCAGCAGCGATCCGACGTGCAGGCTCGACGCGGTGGGGTCGAAGCCGATGTACGCGGTGACAGAGCCCGATGCGAGCACCGCATCGAGGCCTTCGGTGCGGTCGTAGAGCAGACCGCGCCAGCGGAGTTCATCGAGGACGTTCACGCGCATCACTATACCGCTGCGCCGGACGGCGACCGCGGCTGCGCTAACATGGCGCGACGACGTGATGTCATACGACGGCTGGCGCCCGACGCGACGGGCGGCTCTGCAGGGCCTCATCGCCACCGGTGCGGGCCTCGTAGTGGGCCGCGTGGGCTACGGTGCGGCTTACGAGCGTCATCAGATTCGACTCGACCAGAGGGAGCTGAGCGTCGTCGGGCTGCCGCGGGCCCTCGACGGCCTGCGCGTGGGGCTCATCACCGACGTGCATGTAAGCGCCACGGTGCCCGACGAAGACGTGCGGACCGCGGTGCGGCTGCTGGCCGAGGCCAGCCCCGACATCGTGACGCTCGGCGGCGACTACGTCACCAATCTCGACACGACGCGGGCCGTGCCGGCGGCCGAGTTGCTTGCGCCACTGGCGCAGGCGCCGCTCGGGGCGCTGGCCGTCCTCGGCAACCACGACGACGACCGTATCGTGCCGGCGGCGCTGGTCTCGCGCGGATTCACGGTGCTCAAGGACGCCCGCACGAGGCTGACCATCCGCGGCGAGCCGGTGGACATCGCCGGACTCCGCTACTGGACGCGGCGCGTCAGCGACATTGCCCGCGTGCTCCACGGCGCCGGCCCCACGACGATCCTCCTGGCCCACGACCCGAGGCGACTCAAGGAAGCGGCCTCGCTCGACGTGCAGCTCGTGCTCGCGGGTCACACGCACGGCGGACAAGTCGTGCTGCCCGGCCTTGGCGCCATCGCCGCCCGGCGCTTTCCCGTCGTGGCCGGCCCGGCGACCGAGGGGAACTGCACGCTGTTCGTCAGCCGCGGCGTGGGCACCGTCGTGGCGCCGGTGCGAATCAACTGTCCGCCCGAAGTCTCGGTCCTCACGCTGAGGAGCACCTCGGCGATCTGACGGGCTGGCCGCAGTCTCAGACGTCGAGGAACCGGCGGCCGTCGATGCGCCACGCGCCGTCGAGCACGCGCCCCACGGCCTGCGGGAACAACCGGTGCTCCTCGACCAGGATGCGCGCCGCCAGCGTGTCCGCGGTGTCGGCCGGCAGGACGGGCACCGCCGACTGCGCCACGATCGGGCCGGCGTCGAGTTCGGCCGTGACCAGGTGCACGGTGCAGCCCGCCACCTTCACGCCGTGCGCGAGCGCCTGGCCTGGGCCGTCGAGTCCCGGAAACGCCGGCAGCAGCGAGGGGTGGACGTTCAGCACAGGCCCGTCGTAGGCCTCGAGGAAGCGCGCCGACAGCCGCCGCATGAAGCCGGCGAGGCAGACCAGCGCCGCGCCCTTGTCGCGCAGGGCCGCCGCCAGTGCCTCGTCGTAGGCCTCACGGCTGGCCCAGTCGCGGTGTGGCAGGACCAGGGTGTCGATGCCGGCCGCCGCGGCACGGTCGAGCGCGGCCACTCCGGGGACGTTCGAAATCACGACCGCGATCGTCGCCCGGAGCTCGTTCCGGCCGATGGCGTCGATCAGGGCCTGCAGATTCGAGCCCCGGCCCGACACGAGCACGCCGATTCGCCGCGCGGAGGCGCCAGCCTCAGGCATACACGACGCCCGGGGTCCCGGCGATGATGCGGCCGATGCGGTACGACGTCTCGCCCGCGGCCGCAAGCAGGGTCTCGGCCCGCGCGGCGTCCGGCTCCGCGACGGCGATGACCAGGCCGACGCCCATGTTGAAGGCGCGATACTGATCGTCGAGGGCGACCTGGCCGGCGTCGGCCAGCCACGAGAAGAGCGGCAGCACCGGCCACGCGCCGCGCCGCACTTCCGCGGCCGTGCCCTCGGGCAGCACCCGCGGCAGGTTGTCGGTCAGGCCGCCGCCGGTGATGTGGGCCAGCCCCTTGACCACACCTGCCGCCAGCAGCGGCTGCACGGCCCCTAGATACGACTTGTGAGGACGCAGCAGGGCCGCGCCCACGGTCTCGCCGAGCTCCGGCACTTCGCTGTCGACCCTGAGCCCCAGGCGCTCGAACACGATGTGCCGCGCCAGCGAGTAGCCGTTCGTGTGGAGCCCCACCGAGGGGAGCGCCAGCAGGACGTCGCCGGGCACAAGGCCCTTGCCGTCGATGAGCTTCGCCCGTTCCACGGCTCCCACGATGAAGCCGGCCACGTCGTATTCGCCGTCGGCGTAGAAGCCTGGCATCTCGGCAGTTTCGCCGCCGAGCAACGCGCAGCCATTCTCGCGGCAGGCAGCAGCCAGCCCCGTCACGATCTGCTCCGCCACATCCGGCGACAGCCGTCCCGTGGCCAGGTAGTCGAGAAAGAAGAGGGGGGTGGCCCCCTGCACGAGGATGTCGTTCACGCAGTGGTTCACGAGATCGCGGCCGATCGTGTCATGCACGCCGGCCATGAAGGCGACCTTGAGCTTCGTGCCGACGCCGTCGGCGCTCGACACGAGCAGCGGGTCGCTCCAGCCGCCGGGCGCCATCGAAAACAGGCCGCCGAACGAGCCGATTTCCGAGAGCACCCCCGGGGTGAACGTGCCGCGGGCAATCGACTTGATGCGGCGCACGGTCTCGTTGCCGGCGTCGATGTCGACTCCGGCCGCTTTGTAGCTCGTGCCGCTCATACCACCGGCTCCGCCTGAGGAACAGTTGGCGCCGCCGCGGCGCCCTTGCCGTCGAGCTTCAGCGTGAGCTGCAGATAGGCGGCCTGGTCGCGCGGAAACGCCACCGGGTACTTGCCGGTGTAACACGAGGTGCAGTAGCGGCCGCTGTCGGGGGTCACCGCCGACAGGAGGCCTTCGAGACTGAGGTAGGCCACCGAGTCGGCATCGAGGTACTTCCGGATTTCCTCGAGGGTGTGGGTGGCGGCGATGAGCTCGCTGCGCTGCGGCGTGTCCACGCCGTAGAAGCAGGGTGAGATCGTGGGCGGACAGCTGATCCGGACGTGGACTTCGGCCGCCCCGGCGGCGCGCACCATCTTGACGATCTTTCGACTGGTCGTGCCGCGCACGATCGAGTCGTCGAGCAGCACGACACGCTGGCCCTTGAGCAGGCTGCGCACCGGGTTCAGCTTCACTTTCACGCCGAAGTGACGAATCGACTGCGCCGGCTCGATGAACGTGCGTCCCACGTAGTGGTTGCGGATGAGGCCCATCCGCATCGGAATGCCCGACTGCTCGGCATAGCCGATAGCCGCGCACACACCCGAGTCGGGAATCGGCACGATGACGTCGGCGGGCACGCCGGTCTCGCGCGCCAGCTGCCGGCCGAGGTTCGTGCGCACGTCGCTCACGCTCTTGCCGAAGACCTCGCTGTCGGGCCGCGCAAAGTACACATGTTCGAAGATGCAGTGCGCGGAAGGGGCGGCCGGGAACGGCCGCACGGACTTCGGACCGTCGGGCCCGAGGATGAGCACCTCGCCGGGTTCGATGTCGCGGACGAAAGTGGCGCCCACGAGGTCCATCGCGCACGTTTCGGAACACACCACCCAGCCGTCGCCAAGGCGGCCGAGGGCCAGCGGGCGGAAGCCGTGCGGGTCGCGCACGGCGACCAGCCGTTCCTTCGTGATGAACGCGAACGAGAACGCGCCGGTGAGACGGGCGACCGACTCGACGATGGCCTCGTCGACGGCGGGCGCCTGCGACCGCGCAAACAGATGCAGCGCCACTTCAGTGTCGCTGTTGGTCTGGAAGATCGAGCCCTGGCGCACCAGTTCGTCGCGAATCTCGCGCGCGTTGACGATGTTGCCGTTGTGGCAGATGCCGACCTGGCCGTGCACGCAGTCGATGAGGAGCGGCTGCGCATTGGCCACGGTGCTCTCGCCGGCGGTCGAATACCGCGTGTGCCCGATGGCGATGTGCCCCGGCAGTGTCGCCAGCGCCGGCTGCGTGAAGATCTCAGCGACGTAGCCCATCTGGCGCAAGGCGCGGATGCGCACGCCGTCAGACACCGCGATGCCCGCGCTTTCCTGCCCGCGATGCTGGAGCGCGTAGAGCCCGAGGTAGGCCATGTTGGCGGCCTCGGGATGCCCGTAGATGCCGAAGACGCCGCATTCCTCGTGAAGCTTGTCGAACATCGCGAGTCTCCGTTGTCACCGACCCTGAAGGAGGAACCGCGGCCTCATGCCGCGCCCGCCGCCGACTGCATCCGCCGTCCGATTGCCGTCGCCCACAGCTCTTCCGCCGCCGCCACCGGCATGCGCACCGTGGTGGCGCCATCCACGTCGATGCGGATGTCGCCGCCGCCCGTGCGGCCGATGACCTGCGCCGGCACACCCGCCGCGGCCGCCGCGGTGAGCACCTGCGCCACGTGACCGTCGGGCACGGAGACCACGACGCGTGACGCGCTTTCGCCGAACAGCGTGGCCGCCTCGACGAACGGGGCCGGCACGGTCTTCACGCCGTCGAGCGCCACTTCTACCCCGATGCCGCCAGAGCCGAACGTGCACTCGGCCAGCGTGACCGCAAGGCCGCCGTCGGAACAGTCGTGCGCCGACTGCACGAGCCCGCCGCGCACGAGACTCACGACCAGCGTCTGCAGGGCGCGTTCGGCGGCCAGGTCGAGCGCCGGCGGTTCGCCCTGCACGAGGTCGAGCAGGCGGGCCAGGTACTCGGAGCCGCCCAGTTCGCCGCGGTTCTCTCCGAAGACCACCACGGCCGCCCCGGCCGCCTGGAAGACCCGGGTCACCGTCTGGGCAGCGTCGGCCAGCAGCCCGACGACACCGAGCACCGGCGTGGGATAGATCGCCCGGCCTTCCGTTTCGTTGTAGAGGCTCACGTTGCCGCCCGTGATCGGCACGTCGAGCGCGCGGCACGCATCGCCGATGCCCCGGACGGCCTCGCCGAACTGCCACATGATCTCGGGCCGCTCGGGATTGCCGAAGTTCAGGTTGTTGGTGCCGCCGATCGGCTCCCCGCCGGCGCAGGCGACGTTTCTGGAGGCTTCGGCCACCGCCAGCATGGCGCCGCGATACGGGTCGAGATAGCAGTGACGGCCGTTGCCGTCGACCGACACGGCGAGCCCCTGCGTGGCGCCCTTGATGCGCACGACGCCGGCGGCGGTGCCGGGCTGGGCGATGGTGTTGGTGCCGACGCTGTGGTCGAACTGGTTGAACGCCCAGCGCTTGCTCGCGATGATGGGCGACGCCAGCAGGGCCTCGAATGCGGTCTGCGACGACGCCGGCGGCGCGAGCGGGCCGAGATCGAGCTGCTGGACGCTGGTCTGCCACGCCGGCCGCGCCATGGGCCGCCGGTACACGGGGCCTTCGTCGGTGAGCGCCTTGGTGGGCACATCGGCCACGAGGGCGCCGTGGTGGAAGAGCCGCACACGGTCGGACGCGGTGACATGTCCGATGCGAACGGCGTGCAGGTCCCACTTCTCGAACACGGCTTCGACTTCGCGCTCGCGCCCGGCCTTGGCCACGAGCAGCATGCGCTCCTGCGACTCGGAGAGCATGATCTCGTAGGGCGTCATGCCGGTTTCGCGCTGCGGCACGAGCGACACTTCGACGTCCATCCCGCAGTTGCCGCGCGAGCTCATCTCCGAGGTGGCGCAGGTGAGCCCCGCGGCGCCCATGTCCTGGATGCCCACGAGCGCGTCGGTCTTCATGACCTCGAGGCAGGCCTCCATGAGCAGCTTTTCCATGAAGGGGTCGCCCACCTGCACGGCCGGCCGCTTCTCCGCCGAGGACTCGTCGAACTCCGCCGAGGCCATGGTGGCGCCATGGATGCCGTCGCGCCCGGTGCGCGCGCCGACGTAGTAGACGGGATTGCCGACGCCGCTTGCCTGCCCCTTGATGATGTCATCGTGCCGGGCCAGGCCCAGGCACAACACGTTCACGAGGGGATTGCCGGCATACATCGGGTCGAACACGATCTCGCCGCCGATTGTCGGAATCCCGATGCTGTTGCCGTAACCGCCGATGCCGGCGACCACGCCCGAGAAGATGCGGCGCGCCAGCGGCGTCTCCAGCGAACCGAAACGCAGCGCGTTCAACAGCGCGATCGGCCGCGCGCCCATGGTGAAGATGTCGCGGATGATGCCGCCCACACCGGTCGCCGCGCCCTGATAGGGCTCGATGAACGACGGGTGGTTGTGCGATTCGATCTTGAAGACGGCGGCCAGCCCGTCGCCGATGTCCACGGCGCCGGCGTTCTCGCCCGGGCCCTGGACGACGCGCGGGCCGGTGGTGGGCAGCGTCTTCAGGTGCACGCGCGAGCTCTTGTAGCTGCAGTGCTCCGACCACATCACCGAGAACAGCCCCAGTTCCAGCATGTTCGGTTCGCGGCCGAGCAGCTCCTGGATGCGGGCGTACTCGCCCTCGGTGACACCATGCTGCTCGAGAACCTTGCGATCGATCACGCTCATGACTGGGAGGCTGCCCGCAGGAAATAGATGCCAATCGCACCGTCGATGACGGCAGCCACGGCCACACCGGCCGCAACCCACCCGCGCACGGCGTCGTCGAACGGCAGCACCCGCGCCCAGGCGAGTGCCGCGAGTGTCGCCATCGCAATGGCCGACCCGAGCATCGCCATGCCGACGGCGCGCGACGTGCCCGCGCGGCCGGCCGACGACGCCGGACGGGAGGCGCCGCTCATGCCAGGGACCGTCCCCCGGCCACGCCGGCAGCAAACGCCTGCACCATCGAATCGAGCACGACGCGCCCGTCGGCGCTGCCGAGCGAGGCCTCGCAGGCCCGTTCCGGATGCGGCATCAGACCGACGACGTTGCGGCCGGCGTTGCAGATGCCGGCGATGTTGTTGATCGAACCGTTGGGGTTGCCCGCCGCGGAGGCCTGGCCGGCCTCGTCCACGTAGCGGAACACCACCTGGCGATCACGCTCGAGCGCCTCGATCACGGCCGGCTCGGCGAAGTAGTTGCCTTCACCGTGCGCAATCGGCATGCGCAGCACCTGCCCGGCCGTGCAGGCGCCCGTAAAGGGCGTGTCCGTCGCCTCGACGCGCACGGGCACCATCTTCGACACGAACTTGATGCCGCGATTCCGCACCATCGCGCCGGGAAGCAGGCCCGCTTCGAGCAGCACCTGGAAACCGTTGCAGATGCCGAGCACCGGCCCGCCACGCTCGGCGAACGAGTTCACGGCCGCCATGATCGGCGAGAACTTCGCAATGGCGCCGGTGCGCAGGTAGTCGCCGTGCGCGAAGCCTCCTGGCAGGATGACGGCATCGGCGCCGCCGAGGCTCGTGTCCTTGTGCCACACGAGCGAGGCCTGCGCGCCCACGACCGCACTCGCCGCGTGGAACGCGTCGTAGTCGGAATTGGACCCCGGGAAGACGATGACCGCGAACGTCACAGCACCTCGACCCGGTAACTTTCGATGACGGGGTTGGCGAGCAGCGTCGCCGCCATCTCGGCCACCCGGGCCTCGGCGGCGGCGCGATCGTCGCCTTCGAGTTCCACTTCGAAGAACTTGCCCTGCCGCACGTCGCGCACGTCGCCGTAGCCCAGCGTGTGCAGGGCTTCGGCCACGACACGCCCCTGCGGGTCGAACACCGACGGCTTCAGGGTCACATACACTCGCGCTCGCATCGTCGTTCCGTTCCTTCTACGCGGCGGGGGCGGCGAAGACCCGCGCGAAGATCGCGTCCACGTTCCGCAACTGTTCATCGAGATCGAACGCCCGATCGATCTCGCGCGCGCCGAGCACGCGCATCACGTCCGCATCGGCCAGCAGCAGCGTTCTGAAATCCAGGCGCTCGTGGAACGACCGCATGGCATTGCGCTGCACCCACTCGTAAGCCTGCTCGCGCGAGATGTCGCGGCGGGCCAGTTCCAGCAGCACCTGTCCGGAGAAGACCACGCCGCGCGACCGCTCGAGATTCTCCCGCATCCGATCGGCGTAGACCACCATCCCGCTCACGATGCGGGTGAAGCGCCGCAGCATGTGGTCGAGGGCGATGAAGCTGTCGGGCAGGATGACGCGCTCGACCGACGAATGCGAGATGTCGCGCTCGTGCCAGAGCGCCACGTTCTCGAACGCGGCGGTGGCGTTGGCGCGCAGCAGGCGGGCCAGGCCGACAATCTGCTCGCAGCCGATCGGATTGCGCTTGTGCGGCATCGCCGAAGAGCCCTTCTGGCCCTTGGCGAACGGCTCTTCGACTTCGCCGATTTCCGTCTTCTGCAGCCCGCGAATCTCGAGCGCGAACGTCTCGAGCGACGCGCCGGTGATGGCGAGCGCCGACATCAGCTCGGCGTGGCGATCCCGCTGGATCACCTGCGTGGAGATCGGCGCCGGCTGGAGCCCGAGGCGGCGGCAGACGTCGGCTTCGATCGTCGGGTCCAGATGGGCGAAGGTGCCCACCGCGCCGGAGATCTGCCCGACGGCGATGGCGGCGCGCGCCCGCGTCACGCGGCCGATATCCCGGCCGAGCTGGTCGTACCAGAGCGCCAGCTTGAGGCCGAACGTCATCGGCTCGGCGTGCACGCCGTGCGTGCGGCCGATCATCGGCGTCCGGCGGTGTTCCTCGGCGCGCCCGTGGATGGCCTCGCGAAGACCGCCGAGCAGCTTCAGGATGAGGTCGGTCGCCTCGACCAGCTGGAGCGCCTGCGCGGTGTCGACGACGTCCGACGAGGTCAGGCCGAAGTGCAGCCAGCGCGCCGACGGCCCGACGTGTTCGGCCACCGAGGTCGTGAAGGCGATGACGTCATGCTGCGTCGTCTTCTCGATTTCCTCGATGCGCGCGATGTCGAAGCGGGCCTTCTCGCGAAGTTCGCGGGCGGCCTCGGCCGGCACGATGCCCACCGCCGCCATGGCGTCGGCCGCGGCCAGTTCCACGGCCAGCCACGTGTCGTAGCGCCGTTCTTCGGTCCAGATGCGCCCCATTTCGGGGTTCGTGTATCGCCGGATCATGCGAGAGCCAGTTGTTCCGCCTCGATGGCGGCGGGCGTGCCGCCGCCGAGCACCGTGAGGCTGAGGGTGCCGGTGGGAAAGAGCCGCTGCGCCACGCGCGCGACATCCGCGTCGGTGACCGCGTCGATGGCGACCAGCATGTCGTCGAGCGATTCGCCGGTGTCGCCGTAGATCTCCTGCCGGGCGAGGTGGGTCATGCGGCTCGACGTGCTTTCGAGGCCGAGCATGAGGCTGCCCTTCAGGTGGTCCTTGGCGCGCCGCAACTCGCCGGCCACGAGCGGTTCGGCCTTGAGCCGTCGCACTTCGGCCATCACGACGTCCACGAGTTCGCCCACCGCATCGTTGGCGCAGCCGGCATAGATCGTGACGGCGCCGGTGTCGCGGTAGGTGCTGAGGCTCGAGAAGACCGAGTAGGCGAGCGCGCGCTTCTCGCGCACGTTCTGGAACAGCCGCGAGCTCATCGAGCCGCCGAGCATGGTGTTCAGCGCGTAGGCCGCGTAACGATCGGGGTCGCCGTGCGACAGGCCCGGACCGCCGAGACAGACGTGACTCTGTTCGAGATCCTTGGTGCGGACGATCACCTCGGAGGCCGGCGCCGGCAGCGATTCGGCGATCGGCGCACCGGTCAGGCCCGCTTTCGCGAACGCCGCGGACACGAGATCGCGCACCCGCTCATGTTCGAGATTGCCCACCGCGGCCACGATGAAGTTCGGCGCGATATACGCGTCGTGAAAATACGCGCGGAGCGCGTCACGCGAGAGGGCGGAGACGGTGTCGGGCTCGCCGAGGATCGGGCGCCCGAGCGGGTGGCCGGGCCACATTGCGCCGGCGAAGATCTCGTGCACGAGATCGTCGGGGGTGTCCTCGACCATCTTGATTTCCTCGAGCACGACCTTCTTCTCGCGCTCGATCTCGGCGGCATCGAAGGCCGGCGAGGTCACGAGGTCTGACAGGACATCGACGGCGAGGGGCAGGTGCTCGTCGAGCACCTTGATGAAGTAGCCGGCGTATTCCTTCGAGGTGAAGGCGTCGAGGTGGCCGCCGATCGAATCGATCTGCTGGGCGAGGTCTTCGGCCGAGCGCGTGTCGGTGCCCTTGAAGAGCATGTGTTCGACGAAGTGCGCGATGCCTTCGTGCACGCGCGGTTCGTGGCGCGACCCCCGCGTGAGCCATACGCCGATGCTCACGGAACGCACATGCGGCATGCGTTCGGTGACCAGGCGAAGTCCGTTGGGCAGGACCTCACGTCGGATGGCAGCGTCGGGCACGATGGCGGGCAGACCTCTCGGGTCTCGGAAGACCTCTAAAGTGTTGACTGGAAAGGGATTAGGACCAATCATATCATGCACACCCACGGCGCGCAAGCATGAGCAGCGCCCGGTTCGGCGCCACCCGCGGATGTTACACTCGATGTTCGCGCAAGTCGCAGAAAGCGCGTGAGATACCCGTGCAACGCGACGCCCCCACCGATCTCGCCGAACTGAGCCTCGCCGACCTCGAGGCGTGGATCGTCGCGCGCGGCCTTCCCCGCTTCCGCGCCAGGCAGATCTTCGCCTGGGTCTGGAAACGTGGCGCGACCAGCTACGACGAGATGAGCGACCTCGGCCGCCACCTGCGGGCCACCCTCGCCGCCGAGTTGCCGTTCACGACACCGGCCATCGCCCGGCAGGACCTCTCGGAGGACGGCACCCGGAAGCTCGTGCTCGCCTTCGCCGATCGCCGCCAGATCGAGTGCGTCTACATCCCCGACACCCCGTCGCAGACCTTCTGCGTCTCGACGCAGGTCGGCTGCGCGATGGGGTGCGCCTTCTGCCTGACCGGCAAGATGGGCCTCGTGCGCCACCTGACGGCCGGCGAAATCGCCGCGCAGGTGCGCGTGCTGGCGCGGGTCACGGGCCTCCTCGACTCGGCCTTCAACATCGTGCTCATGGGCATGGGCGAGCCGCTCCATAACTACGACGCCACGATGAAGGCGCTGGCGCTGCTGAACGACCCGCACGGCCTCGCCCTGCCGCCGAAGAGGGTCACGCTGTCCACCGTGGGTCTCGTGCCGATGCTCGACAAGCTCGCGGCTGAGCCGCTCATGCCGAATCTGGCGGTCTCGCTCCACGCGACCACGCAGGAGCAGCGCATGGCCATCGTGCCGCCGTCCGGCAAATACGGCCTCGAAGCCATCATCGACGCCTGCCGCCGCTTCCCGCTCGCCAAACGCAGCCGCATCACCTTCGAATACGTGATGCTCGACGGCGTGAACGACACGGTGGCCGACGCCCGGCGCCTCGTGCGCCTGCTCGACGGCATCAAGGCGAAGGTCAATCTGATTCCGCTCAATGCCGCACCGGGCATCCCGTTCGACCGCCCGTCCGACAGCCGCGTCGATGCCTTCGCGCGGGTACTCGCCGAACGCGGCATGACCGTGTCGGTGCGCAGGAGCCGCGGGCGTGACATCCGGGCGGCCTGTGGCCAGCTCATCGTGGAGGGCGGCCGCGCGAAGAGCGCCGCCCAGGCCCTCGCAGCCGCCTTGTGATCGCGTCGACGTGCCCATGATCCGACTGTTCCCGTTCGTCACGCTGGTGGCCCTCACCCTGTGCGGCCCTGGCTGCGCCAACGAACCCCGCTCCGCGCAGGAGCTGCTGAAGCAGGTCGCGCGCGAAGCCGACCCGCAGGCGCGGGCCGCCCTGGTCGAGCGTTTCCTGGCGGCGCGCGGCGCCAACCCGGTGGTGGATCAGAATGCGCGGCTCACGTTCTTCGTGAAGGACGACCCGACCGGCCGGGTGCCGCGCATCGTCGGCGACTTCAACAACTGGGCGACGACTCCCCAGGGGTACGACCCCAAAGCCGGCACGCCGACGCGCATCGAGGGCACGCCGTGGTCGTACGTCGAAGCCTCGGCCTTCACGAACGCGCGCCTCGAATACGTCTTCCTCTATGAGAAGGACACCGCGCCCGATCCGCGGAACCCGCGCAAGATCCGCACGTTCTCCGGCGAGCGCTCCGAGATCCGGATGCCGTTCTTCTCCGCCCATCCCGAGGTGGAAGGGCCCGCCCCCGGCTCGAAAGGCGCGGTGACCGCAGAGACCTTCGACAGCCGCGCGCTCAAGGCGTCGCGCCGGGTCTGGACATACCTCCCCGCCGGCTACGACGCATCGCAGGACATCTATCCCACGGTCTATTTCCTGGACGGCGGCAACTACACCGACTGGATGGACGTGCCGGCCGTGCTCGACCGGCTGATTGCCGCAAAGACCATCCCGCCGGTGATCGCCGTCTTCGTCGAACCGGGCAGCCGGCAGGAGGAGTACTCGCGCAACCCCGCCTGGCGCGCCTTCATCGCGACCGAACTCGTGCCCTCGATCGACGCGAAGTTCCGCACCTTCCCCGCGCCCGAGCAGCGGCTCATCTTCGGCAGCTCGCTCGGCGGCTACGGCGCGGTGGACCTGGCCGTGGAGTACCCGGGCGTGTTCGGTCTCTGCGCGTCGCTCGCGCCGCCGGCGCAGGCCTCGACGCTGCTCACGAACCAGGCGCAGGGCCAGCGCGCCATCCACGGCGTGCGGTTCTTCGTGCTCGGCGCGGTCTACGACACCGACGTCAAGGGCGCACGCACGCTGCGCACGGCGCTGGCCGAGGCGTCGGCGGACGTGAAGTACGAAGAAGTGCCGGAAGGACACGCGGCGGAGACATTCCGCACGCATATCGACAACGCACTGAAGGCGCTGCTGCCGGCCCCGATTTCGTAGACGGCGCTCAGCCTGCCGCGCTGTCGCCGTCCGGCGGCGGCGGCACGACCACGTCGATCCATTCGTTCCGCGCGCGGCCCGGGGGCACCGGCACGCGCAGATAGTTGTCGGTGACCGCCGTGCGGCCATCGTCGATCGTGAGCGCCGGACGCACGCGTCCTGTCTGCGACGCGCGGAAGCCGGTGGCGAGCCGGCGCGACACCTCGCGCAGACGCTGCGCCCGCGCCTTCACCACGGCGCCGTGCACCTTCCCCGGCAGCGCGTCGGCTTCGGTGCCGGGCCGATCCGAGTACGGAAACACGTGCAGGTGCGTCAGCGGCGACGTCTCGAGATACGCGGCCAGCGTTTCGGCCTGCGCGTCCGTCTCGCCGGGAAAGCCGACGATGAGGTCCGATCCGATGGCCGCATCGGGCAGACGGCGGCGCACGCTGTCGACGAGCGCAGCATAGCGCTCGATCGTGTAGGGGCGGCGCATCGCGGCGAGCAGGTCGTTGGCGGCGTGCTGCAGCGGCAGGTGCAGGTGCGCGGCGAAGCGTTCCGGATGCGCGGCGATGACATCGAGCACCTCGGCGGTGCAATCCATCGGTTCGAGCGAGCTGACACGCACGCGGAACGCACCGGGTTCGGCCGCGAGCGCGGCCAGCAGCGCGACGAGAGTGCGCGGCGCCTCGAGATCGCGTCCCCACGCGCCCAGATGCACGCCGGTCAGCGCCACTTCCCTGTAGCCGGCCTCGAGCACGCGACGCAGTTCGCCGAGCACGTCATCGAGCGTCCGGCTCCGGCTCGTGCCGCGCGTCTTCGGGATGATGCAGTAGCTGCAGGGCTCGTCGCAGCCGGTCTGCGCCCTCAGCGTCCACGCGGTGCGGCCCATCAGGCCCGGGCCGGGCGGACGCCCGCAAGGACCGTCCGCGGGCGTGATGTCGAGCAGCGGCAGCAGCGTCGCGGTGAGCGAGGCCTTCGCCGTGTTCGGCACGATCGCCGTCACCCCGGCCAGGGCGGCCACGTCGCCGGGTGCGCGCGAGGCGAAACAGCCCGTGACGACAATCCGCGCGCCGGGATTCTCGCGGTGGATCCGGCGGATCGTCTGGCGCGCCCCCTGGTCGGCACTCGCCGTGACCGAGCAGGTGTTCACGAGCACGACGTCGGCCTGATCGCTCGGCACCGCTGTCGCACCAGCCGCCGAGAGCGCCGCTTCGACACCCAGCGAGTCGGCCTGATTGACGCGGCACCCGAAGGTGACGACGGCGTACTTCACGGGCGTGTGGCGGCGAGCGCCCGGGCACCGATGTCGGTGCGGTACTGCATGCCGGCGAAGCGGATGCGGCTGACGGCGTCGTACGCGGCTGCGATCGCCTCGCCGTACCCCGGGGCCCGGCTCACCACGGTGACGACGCGTCCGCCGCTGACGACGAGCGCGCCGTCGCGCGACGCCACGCCGGCAAACCGCAGGGCCACCGCGGGACACTCGGCGCGGACGAGGTCGAGGCCCTCGATCGGGTGGCCGGTGTCGAGCGGACCTGGGT
Source organism: uncultured Acidobacteriota bacterium (assembly GCA_902826515.1). GTDB lineage: Bacteria > Acidobacteriota > Vicinamibacteria > Vicinamibacterales > UBA2999 > CADEFD01. The sequence goes on along the minus strand of CADEFD010000090.1, from coordinate 5,935 downwards.
AACCGCCGGCGGCCAGCACCACCCCCACGGCCGTGTCGCCGCTGAATCGGAGCATCTCGGGCAACGGGCCGCCGGCGGCCGCGCGAGCCAGCACGGGTCCCAGCGGCTCGGCCAGGAGCGGCAGGACGACCTGCGCTTCGGGGTCCCCGAAACGGCAATTGAACTCGATGACCTTGGGGCCGTCCGCCGTGAGCATCAGGCCGCAGTAGAGGAACCCCGTGAACGGCGCACCCTCGGCTGCCATGCCTGCCAGCACCGGGCGTACGACCTCGCGCTCGATGCGCCGGCGCAGAACGTCGTCCACGAGCACGCTCGGCGAAAAGGCGCCCATGCCCCCGGTATTCGGGCCCTCGTCGCCGTCGAGCAGGCGCTTGTGATCCTGCGCCGTGCCGCAGGCGACGAAGTATTCGCCGGCGGCGATCACGAAGTACGAAAGTTCCGGCCCGACGAGGCATTCCTCGAGCACGACGCGCGCGCCGGCGGCGCCGAACCCGCCGTCGATCATCGCCAGCCGCACCGCCGCCTCGGCCGCCGCGCGGTCGGGCGCGATGATGACGCCCTTGCCCGCGGCGAGACCGTCCGCCTTGACAACCACCGGCCAGCCCAGTGTGCCGGCGGCAAGGGCGGCCAGGGCGGCGTCCGCGCTGTCGCAGATGATCGCGCGCGCGGTGGGCACGCCGTGGCGGGCCATCAGGTCCTTCGCGAAGGCCTTGCTGGTCTCGAGCTGCGCGGCGGCCCGGGTCGGCCCGAAGATCGGGCGGCCGGCCGCCAGGAAGTGGTCGGCCACACCAGCCGCCAGGGGCGCTTCCGGGCCGATGACCGTCAGGTCCACCCGCTCGGCCTCGGCCAGTGCAAGCACGGCCGCGGGATCGCTCGGGTCGAGCGGCTCAACCCGGACGTCGCCGGCGATGCCGGGGTTACCAGGGGCGCAGACGACCGACGCACCGCCGCGTTCGAGGGCCGCCGCAAGGGCGTGTTCGCGGGCACCGGCGCCGACGACGAGCAGCTTCATGCCTGCATTCGACCTGTTTTCAGTGAGTTGCGGGAGAAATGCGCAATACTGCGCAGTGGCCATTTGCCCGCGTGGAAGGGCAATTTCGTGTGATAGCCTAGCATATTCACCCGGTCAGCCTCAGGGGCTGCCGGGAACGCCATACAGAGGGGAGGTGAATTCGAGATGGCCGAGGTGAAGATCCAGGAAGGCGAGTCCATCGAGTCGGCCCTGCGCCGCTTCAAGCGCAAGGTTCAGCAAGAGGACATCATCAAGGACATCAAGAAGCACTCCTTCTACCTCAAGCCGGGCGACAAACGCCGGGCGAAGCAGGCGCTGGCGCGCAAGCGCAACCGGAAGAAGCAGCGTCGCGAGGCGGAGTAGTTTCGCGTCCCGACCCGTCGAGTGCACACGTTCTTTCGTTGACGCACTCGACAGTTCGTGGGTAACATTCGGGCCCTTGAACACAGCCTAAACGCTTTGTGTTCAGGGGCTTCACCATTTTTGGACAGCCCCCGCCGCCCCCCCCGGGCCGCGGGCTCACGTTGGCAGAGAGGATCACCGGCATGGAAATCGCCGAACGCAAGGTCAGCGACGTCACGATTCTGGATCTCACGGGCAAGATGACGCTCGGCGAGGGCGATGAGTTTCTGCGGCAGGCCATCAGCAACCTGCTCGCGACGGGCAGCAAGAAGATCGTACTCAACCTCGAAGGTGTGCCGTACATCGACTCGGCCGGCCTCGGCGAGGTCGTGCGCACCCACACGACGGTCAGCAAGCAGGGCGGCAGCCTGAAGCTCCTCAACCTGACGAAGCGGATCGAAGATCTGCTCTCCATCACCAAGCTGCTGACGGTGTTCGACACCTACGACTCGGAAGCCGACGCCATCAAGAGCTTCTCGGCGTAGCAGCCCTGCTGCTGTCGCGCTCCATGGCGCGCCCAACTTACCCGGATCTCGACATGCGGGAGGCCGGAGCAACGCGAGCGAAAGACCGGTCCACGCTGCGGAGCCTGATTACGTCTCTCAGGCCGCAGCAGTGGACCAAGAACCTCTTCGTCCTCGCAGCCCTGCCATTCGGCCTCAAGCTGTTCGATCCCGCCGCTGTCGCCATGGCGCTGGCGGCGTTCGCCGTGTTCTGCGTCTTGTCCGGCGTCGTCTACCTCGTCAACGACCTCTACGATCGCGACAACGACCGGCTGCACCCTACGAAGCGGCTGCGGCCGATTGCTGCCGGCGACCTCTCGCCGGGAAGCGCGATCGTGTGGGCGGGCCTCCTCGCCACCGCCGCCCTCTCCGCCGCCCTCTGGATCGGCCCGTCGTTCGCCGCCGCCTCCGCGGCGTATCTCACGCTCTTCGCCCTGTACTCCCGCTGGCTGAAACACGTCGTCATCATCGACGTGCTGTCGATTGCGATCGGCTTCGTGCTGCGCACCTACGCCGGCGCCGCCGCGATCGCCGTGCCGGTGAGCGACTGGCTGCTCGTCTGCACAGTGCTGCTGGCGCTCTTCCTCGGCCTCAGCAAGCGCCGCCACGAAATCACGCTGCTCGAAGGCAGCGCCGGCGGTCATCGGCGCATTCTCGACGAATACAATCCCTACCTTCTCGACCAGATGATCGGCGTCGTCACGGCTTCCACGCTGATGGCGTACATCATCTACTGCACGAGTCCCGACACAGTTGAGCGATTCGGCACCCACCATCTGGTGCTGACCATTCCTTTCCCGATCTACGGCATCCTGCGGTACCTGTATCTGGTGCACCGCCGGGACGGCGGGGGCAACCCGTCGGAGCTGCTGATCACGGATCGCCCGCTGCTCGTCTGCGTCGGACTCTGGGGCCTCGTGACCGCATCGGTCATCTACCGGCCTTTCGGATTCTGAGCGCGGACCCAATGAGCAAGAGCAAGGTCGCCATCCTCCGCACGTCGCCCGCGACGGTCATCCGCGATCACCATCGCCTGATGAACCTGGCGGGCTACCAGGACGTGCTGCCGAAGGACGCGGAGACCGGCCTCAAGATCAACATCTCCTGGCACTTCTTCTTTCCAGGCTGCTCGACGACGCCGTGGCAGCTCGACGGCGTCATCCGCGCCATGGAGGCGGACGGCTACCGCAAGGAACTGATCCACGCCTGCCACAACCGCACCGTGGTCATCGACGCCCACCTGGGCGAGCGCGAGAACAAGCAGGTCAACGTCGTCGAGGCGCACGGACTGAAGAACGTCCATCTCTACGAGGGCGACGAGGACTGGGTCAACATCAAGGACGCCGTCGGCGACCTCACGAAGCAGTTCCTCTGCCTGAACGACGTCTATCCGGACGGGTTCATGATTCCCCGCCGTTTCATCGGCGAGAACATCATCCACCTGCCCACCGTGAAGACCCACGTCTTCACCACCACCACCGGCGCGATGAAGAACGCGTTCGGCGGCCTGCTGAACGAGAAGCGGCACTGGACCCATCCGGTCATCCACGAGACGCTCGTCGACCTGCTGATGATCCAGAAGAAGATTCACCGCGGCGTGTTCGCGGTGATGGACGGCACCTTCGCGGGCGACGGCCCGGGCCCGCGCTGCATGGTGCCGCACGTGAAGAACGTCATCCTGGCGAGCGCCGACCAGGTGGCGATCGACGCGGTGGCCGCCAGGCTGATGGGCATGGACCCGCTGTCCATCAGGTTCATCCGCCTGGCGCACGACCTCGGCCTGGGCTGCGGCGACCCGCGCGACATCGAGATCGTCGGCGATGTCGACGCCGCGACCGAGAACTGGCACTTCGACGGGCCCTTCCGCGAGATGACGTTCGCCTCGCGGATGCAGCACCAGATCTACTGGGGGCCGCTGCGCAAGCCGATCGAATGGTCGCTCAAGACCGTGCTGGCGCCGTGGGCCTACATCGCCAGCGTGCTCTATCACGACAGCTTCTGGTATCCGCTCAACGCCGACCGCAACATGCGCGAGGCGCTGAACTCACCCTGGGGACGTCTCTTCCAGAACTGGGAGACGCTCACCCCCGACGCCAATGGTTTCCCCACGGTGGGCAATGCGCCCGCTGTCGCGCCGCGCCTCGGCATGCGCGCGCTCGGCCAGTCCGTGGGCATCCTGGGCACGTGCATCAAGGAAGCGCCGGAATTCGCGAGTCGCCGGCGCCACGCGACACACGCGCCCAAGGCCTGAGGTCTTTCACATGTCCGATTTCCACGTGCGTTCCGATTCTGTCGACGTCGAGCAGATCATGGAGCAGATCCGCCGGCGGGTCCGCGACAAGCGCGGTGTCGATTACACCGAGGAGCAGATCCGCGAGCTGGCGGCCGTGCGCCTCGAGAAGTTCCTCGACCCGAAGAACCTCCGCTCGGACCTGCTCGAGCAGTTCCGCAAGAGCCGGCCGGCGGAAGATTCGACGCTGCCGCCGATGGCGACGTACGAGTTCGAGGACAGCACGCTCTACGACACGCACCGCGGCCTGCTGCGCACGATGCGACGGCTGCTGAACCCGATTCTGAAGCTGTTCTTCAACCCGAACCAGCTGGTCAACGTGCTGCACCAGCAGGCCGACCTGAACCGTCACTTCGTGCAGACCACGAGTCAGGCGAGGGTCGACCGGGCGGCCTGGAACTCGCTCTACTACGAGGTGCTCCACAACCTCGTGCTCGAGACGACGCGCGCCGGCATCGAGATCAAGAACCTCAAGATGCGCGTCGAGGCGCTGTCGAGCCGCCTCGACTTCTCGGAGCGCCGCGTGCGCGCGCTCGAAGGCGTGGTGCAGTACCGGCCCGAAGCGGTGGCGCCGCGCGAACGGCGGCCCGAGGCCCCTGTGCAGCAGGCCGGCGGCATCGAGCCGGCCGGGGTGCCTGGCCCCGGCGCGGGCGGCGGCGGTACGGCCGATAGCGGCCCCGGCGGCGATGGCCGGCGGCGGCGACGGCGGCGGCGCGGGCGCCGAGGTCCGGGTATGGGTCTCGGTCCTGGCGGCCAGGGTGGTGAAGGCGGCGCGGACGCAGACGGTGCCGACGGCGCGGACGGCGCGGACGGCGCGGACGGCGCGGACGGCGGCGACGATGGCGGCGACGACGCGCTCGAGACCTCGAACAGCGCGGCGCCCGGTGGCGACGCGCCCGACCCCGAACCTCAGGCGTCGTGAAGGTCGCGATCGTCGTCCAGCGCTACGGCGCCGAGATCAACGGCGGCGCCGAGCTCCATGCGCGTTACATTGCGGAGCACCTCGCCCGGCACGTCAGTGTCGAGGTGCTCACGACGTGCGCGCGCGACTACATCACCTGGGCGAATGACTACGCGCCCGGCGAGTCGCAGGCCGGACCGGTCCACGTGCACCGCTTCCCGGTGGCGCGGCCGCGCGACCCGCGGACGTTCGGCAGCTGGTCGGAGCGGGTGTTCACCACGAAGCACTCGGTGAACGACGAGCTGGCGTGGCTCGATGCCGAGGGCCCGACCAGTCCGGCACTCGTGCAGTACGTGGCCGCGCACCAGGCGGAGTTCGACTTCGTGCTGTTCTTCAGCTTCCGCTATTACCACGCCTATCACGGCGCGCGCGCCGTGCCCGGCAAGGCGATCCTCGTACCGACGGCGGAGCGCGACGAAGCGCTCGGCCTCGGCATCTTTCCGCCGGTGCTGCGCGCCGTGCGCGGCTTCATGTACAACTCGCCGGAAGAGCGCGCGCTCATCCAGGCGGCCTCCGGCACCGACGCCGTGCCCGGCGTCGTCGTCGGCGTGGGGTCGGAAGTGCCGGCCCACACGAGCGCCGCCCGGTTCCGGCAGCGCACGGGCATCCACGAGCGCACGGCGATCTACATCGGCCGCATCGACGAGAACAAGGGCTGCGTCGAGCTCTTCGACTTCTGGAAGCGCTACGCGGAGATCACGCCCGGCGGCCTCACGCTCGTGCTCATCGGCACGCCGGTGCTGCCGATTCCCCAGCACCCGCGCATC
>CADEFD010000089.1 GCA_902826515.1 uncultured Acidobacteriota bacterium | reverse complement strand
CGTCGCCGATCGGGCTCAGCAGGCCGACGTTGACATCGGTGTACTTCACGTCGAAGAGCACGCCGAGGAAGCCGCGGTCGCGATACAGGAAGTCGTATTCGTAACCGAAGCGCCAGGCCTTGAACTGCGCGGTCGTCTGCACCGGCAGGCCCGGCCGGTAGCGCAGGCCGTTGAAGATGAACTCGCGCGTGATGGTCGTGGACGCGTCGTAGTTCATCGGCAGGTAGTTGATGCGGAAGCGGTGCTTCTTCGCCGGCCGCAGCACGACGCGCACGTCCTTCAGCATCTGCTTGCTGACGCCGAGGTCGGCCACGAGGTCGATGTCGGTGCCCAGGATGCCGAGCGCCTCGCTGTTCACGATGGCTTCGGGCGTCGGGTTCCAGAAGTTGAACGAGGCTTCGATGTGGTAGTCCTCGCCGACGACAGCGTCGCCGCGGGCGGGGAACTGGGCCTGGGCGGGGATGGCCAGGGCGAGGAGGGCAAGAGCGGTGAGAACGGCGAGCGGCGAACGGAACGTGACCATGGAAAGCGACCCCTTGGGCTGGCGATGTACGTCGGAAACGGGCCCGGCCGCGGGGAGACGCGTTGCCAAGCGCCAGTGTGTGAAGTATCGGCACGAGCCGGCCGCGCCAACAGGGGGGGCGTGCAGGGGCGGTACAGACGAACGCCCCGGCGCCCGTTGAAGGGGGCCGGGGCGCAGGAACCGCGCGGCGGGCGCTTAGCTTTCGGCCGGGAGCGGCTCGCCGCCGCTCGCGTAGAGGCTCGACCAGCGGGCGAAGGCCGAGACCAGCACGATGATGGCCAGCACCATCATGATGGCCGTGCAGATGGTCAGCACCCAGCCCTGCGTGGACACGGCGGGCACGGTGCTGAGGGCCTTCGGGTAGAAGTTGTCGCGGATGTTCAGGAAGCCGCCGTAGAGGGTGTTGGTGGCCAGGAACAGGAAGGGCGCGATCGTGACCCACGTGTAGCGGGCCTTGCCCTGCGCGAAGAGGATGGTCGTGGCGACGGCCAGCGCGATGCAGCCGAGGAGCTGGTTGGCCACGCCGAACATCGGCCAGATGGTGTCGATCTGACCGGTGTAGATGAAGTACCCCCACGAGGCGACGATGAGCGACGTCGCAATGATCGCCCCGGGAATCCAGTTGGGATTGGCGAACGGGGCATAGACCTTCCCGAGCGCTTCCTGTAACAGGAAGCGCCCGACGCGTGTGCCCGAGTCGATCGTGGTCAGGATGAAGAGTGCCTCGAACATGATCGCGAAGTGGTACCAGTAGGCGAGCAGGCCCTTCATGCCAGGCAGCGACGTGAAGATCATCGCCATGCCCACCGCCAGCGACACGGCGCCGCCGGTGCGCCCGACCACACTCTCGCCGACCTGTTCTTCGATGAGGCCCAGGTCGTGCTTCATCGGCTGGCCTTCGAACGTCAGCTTCTCGTAGGCGGCCGGCGGCACGTTGATGGCGAAGTAGTCGGCCGGCGGCATCGAGGTGGCGGCGATGAGCGCCATGATGCCGACCACACCTTCGACCAGCATGGCGCCGTAGCCGATCGGCCGGATGTCGGATTCCTTGTCGAGCATCTTCGACGTGGTGCCCGAACTGATGAGGGCATGGAAGCCGGAGATGGCGCCGCAGGCGATGGTGATGAAGCAGAAGGGGAACAGCGGCCCGGGGATGATCGGCCCGCCGCCGCCGGCGAACTCGGTGAGGGCCGGCATCTTCAGCTCGGGGTTCACGATCATCACGCCGGCCGCCAGCAGCACGATCGTGCCGATCTTGGTGAACGAGCTCAGGTAGCCGCGGGGCGCGAGCAGCAGCCACACCGGCAGCACCGAGGCGAAGAACCCGTAGACGCAGAGCGCGATGACGAGCTGGGTGCGCGACAGGTGGAAGAAGCTGCCGAGCCACGAGTCCGGATGGTTCAGCGGTTCACCGCCGGCCACGGCGGCCAGCATGGCGATGACGCCGATGATCGTGGCTTCGTTGATCTTGCCCTTGCGCCACACGTACATCCACAGGCCCATGAACATGCCGATGGGGATCGTGGCGGCGATGGTGAAGGTGCCCCAGGCCGAGTCGGCCAGGGCGTTCACGACGATGATGCCGAGGCCGGCCATGGCGATGACGAGCACCGCGAGAATGGCGATCGTGCCGGCCGGCCCGGCGATGCCGCCGATCTCGAGTTTGACCAGATCGGCCATCGATTTGGCGCCGCGCCTAGTCGAGGCCCACAGGATCATCGAGTCGTGCACGGCGCCCGCGAGGCACACGCCGGCGACCAGCCACAGCAGGCCCGGGGCCCAGCCGAACTGCGCGGCGAGCATCGGGCCCACCAGCGGTCCGGCGCCCGTGATGGCCGCGAAGTGATGGCCGAAGAGCACCCACTTCGAGGTTGGATAGAAGTTGGCGCCGTCGTATTTCGCGTGCGCGGGCGTCTGGCGCGAGTCGTCCAGCATCCAGATGCGCGTGGCGATGAACGCGCTGTAGTAACGGTAGGCGAGGGCCAGTACACAGAGGGCCGGCAGAACGATATACAACGCGTGCATAGGACGGGGATGATAACAAATGCCCCGGCCGGATTCACGGAGCGATTTGTGTGGTGACACCCGGAGACGTTCCCGCGCCGGCCCGTCTGCGCGGGCGGCGTGGGTCCGGCTAGCGGTCCGAGGGCGGCGCGCCGGAAGGCGGTGGCACGGGGGGCGTCGCGCCGGGTGACGGCGGCGTCGCGGGCGCGGGGGCCGGCTCCGTGACGGCGGGCGCCGGCGCGGCCGGCGGTTGCGCGCGCTCGCGGCGGCGGAACAACTGCTCGACCGGCGCCGGTGCGCTGGCGCGCGGGTCCCACCCGAGCCGCAGGATCGTCACACGCACCGGCTGGCGGCCGAAGGCCAGCGCGTCGTTGCAGCTCCACATGTAGAGGTCGAGCTCACGGCCCTTGATCTCCGGGCCCGTGTCGAGCACCGTCCAGATGCCGCTGTACCGCGTGTCGTCGGTGTCCACGCGCACGACGCTGCCGAGCGGAAGCAGCGTCGCATCCGCGGCCGCCATGCCGTGCCGGACGGCGATGCCCGCCGCGGTCGTCTCGCCCTTGCAGTAGGCCGTGGCCTGGAACCGGATGGCCGTGCCGAGCCGCGGCCGGCCGTCGCTGTCGAACACCTCTTCGGTGGAATCACGCGTGCGGGTCGTGAACACGGCGAGCACGAGCAGCCCCGCCACGGTGACCACGAGCAGCCGCCGCACCGCGCGTGGCACTGCCATCAGGCACTCACGAAGTGCTCGAATCCGGCGGGAAGCGGTGTGTCGAGGCCGTCCTGCTGCAGCACGAGCGCCGGCGCCGGCGTGAGCACGCCGATGCGCGTGAGCGGTGTGCCGAAGCTCTTGCGGGCCGCGCGCAGACGGCCGCCCGCTTTCGGCCCCACGGCGAAGAGCAGTTCGTAGTCGTCGCTCGCGTGCAGCGCCTCGTGCAGGGCATCGCGGCCGCGGGAGCGTTGCCAGGCCGCGCCTCCCGGCTCGAGCGGCAGCGCCGCCGCGTCGAGCCGCGCGCCGGTCCCCGAGGCCGCGGCCAACTGGCGCACCGCGTCCGCCAGGCCGTCGCTCAGGTCGATGGCGGCCCGGGCGGCGCCGTCACGCGCCATGGCCCACGCCTCGCGCAGCCGCGGCACGGGGGCGACGTAGCGGGTCACGCAGGCCTCGTCGCGCAGGTCGCCGGCCTCCAGCATGGCCAGACCGGCCGCGGCGCCGCCGATGCTGCCGGTGAGCCACAGCTCGTCGCCGGCCCGCGCCGTGTCGCGGCGCAGCAGCCGGCGCGGCCGCACGTGGCCGGTCACGGTGACGTCGACGACGAGCGGGCCGCTCGTGCGCGTGATGTTGCCGCCCACGATGAAGGCACCGGCCGCGTGCGCCGCCTCACCGGCGGCGGCGACCAGTGCCTCGAAGGACGCGACGGGGAAGTGGTCGGGCAGGACGAGAGAGAGCAGCAGCCAGTCGGGGCGGGCCGCCATCGCGGCCAGGTCGCTCAGGTTGACGGCCACGGCCCGCCGGCCGATGGCGTCGGGCGTCATCAGGCGGCTGCTGAAGTGCACGCCGTCCACGAGGGCGTCGGTGGTCTGCACGAGGAAGGCATTACGCGGGGCGCGCAACACGGCCGCGTCGTCGCCGATGCCGACGATGACGTCCGGCCCGGGCGCCGGCAGGTGCCGGCGAAGCCACTCGATGAGGGCGTGTTCTCCGCGTTCGCCGACGGTCACTGCTAGCCTCGGTGCCCGCCGGGGATGCGGACGGGTTGGCGACGAAAAGGTGCCCCGCGGTGCCGTGTGGGGAGGATCGCTGAACCTGCGTTAGCAGGTGGAGTCGCTGGAGCGCTGCGCTTAAGGCTTCCTCACGACGGAGGCATGCACACCACGCAGCGGACGCAACTCGCTTGGAAGGAACATTGGCTCAGACGAGCCTCCAAAGATCCATCACGGGCACAGCAGGACATCACGATGTTAGGACCGCGGACCGTCGCGGTCAAGCCGAATGCAACGGCCGGACCGGCTTACTTGACGACGACGACGACCTGCTGGTCGGTCGTGAGCGCGCCATCGTCGGCACGCACGCGCAGCACGTACTCACCCGGCGTGTAGAACCACGCCTTGGTCGTGGCGCGGCCGTCGGCCGGCAGCGGCGGCGCGGTCCAGTGCGGCGCCCACGGCGAGTTGCCGCCGGTGCGGGTGTCTTCCCAGGCCGCGATCTGATCGGTCTCGAACTTCACCTGGCCGGCGCCGCGATAGACGTGCCAGCCGAGATGGAGCCCCACGTTCTTGCCGACGGTGACGCGCGAGGGCGGCAGCACGAGGCGCCGCGCGCGCAGCGCCTCGACCTGTTTCAGCATGGCCGGCGATTTCGACGACAGCGTGGCCGACGACCCTTCGTTCTCCACGGCGGCGCCGGCGCCGATGAGACGCACCTTTGGCAGACCGTCGTCGCGCACCATCGCCGTGAGCGAGACCGCCTCGCCGACCTTGATCTCGACGCGGCGCGGGCCCTGCACTTCGAGCACCGGCGGGGTGTTGGAGCGCACCTCGGGACTGCTGCTCCCGGCGCCGAGCGCGCCGGTCTCGGACGCCCTCACGACGTCGTCGATCTTGTAGTCGATGCGCGTGCTGGCGTACGCCATCTCGGTCTTGCCCTTCGTGGTCAGTGACCAGATGAGCTCGTCCTTCTCGGTGAAGCCGGGCGGCACCGGCACGCGGAAGATGAAGCGATTGCGGCGCGGCAGGAAGTGGGTGGGCTGTCCCTGGTCGGGCGTGCCCGTCGTGAACTTGTTGTCCGCGCCGACCGGCACGTCGAGTTCCTCTTCCCAGTTCCGGTTCATGTAGCCGAACACGAAGAACCTGCGACCCGCCGAGTCCTCTTCCCACCCTTCGTAGGCCGGTGAGATGTTCTGTCCCCGCGCATACGTCAGGTTCTGGGCGCTGGCCGCATCGGCCACCACCAGAACACCGGTCATCGCGGCTGCCAGGAGTACTCGGCGGATCATGGGACGTCCTCCAGTGAATCGAACGGTGAACTACTGCTGCTGCTGCTGCTGGGGTGTGCGCGGCGCGGCCGGCGGCGCCGGGGCCGTCGACGGCAGCTTCTCGGGCAGCGGCAGGTTGCAGAGCGGGCAGCCGATCATGACCGAGCTGCGCGTCAGCTTCAGCTTGGCCTTGCGGGCGTTCATCTCGGCCAGGAACTGATCGTCGGTGAGCGACACGCGGTTGCCGAGGTCGATGAACATGTTCGCCACGGAGCGGTTGCCCGAGCCCTGCCAGTTGCGCGGATCGGGCACGTTCTTGTTGGTGGGCGAGTTGTTCATGAAGCCGACGATGTGCAGCACGGTGCCCTTCGGCAGCAGCGGCGCGTGGTCGTCGTCGTAGTCGTAACCGCGCACCCAGTTGTGGTCGTAGCCCACGCAGTTGATCGTTTCAACCGTGTAGCCCCACGAGGCCTCGAGGCACATGCGGGCGCCCGGCGCGTGGAGGTGCGGCTCGAACGACAGGATCTTCGTGTGTTCGGTCAGCACGGCGTAGGCGTTGAGCTGCTGGTTGGCGTCCATGCCGCGGATGTCGATGTCGACGCCGTTGCCGAGGCTGATGCTCGACGTGCGGTACTCGGGCTTGTAGCCCTTCGGCATGAACTTGAAGCCGATTTCGAGGTGTGACTTCGTGTCACGGCCGTTCGAGTGCAGGTGCACCGAGTCGCTGACGATCGACGAACCGGCCTTGAGCAGGCGGGCCGACTTCGGATCGAAGAAGTCGGGTTCGCGGCCCACTTCGTGCACGGGCCAGGTGGTGGTGCCGGGCGTCTGGCCGAAAAGCACCGCGATGTTGAACGGGTCGGCCGGGTTCGGCGCTTCCTCGGGTGCGTCGAGCACCTTCGTCTGCCAGATCATGTGGTGGAACACGTAGCGTCCGCCGACGGTCTCGCGGCCGGTGCCGGCGGAGTCGACGTCGTTGACTTCACGCACTTCCACCGCCGAGACGTAACGGTCTTCGGTGAGGCCGGTCGGGCTCGGCGGAATCTCGCCCCACCAGTCGGGCGCGGTGCCCTTGACGGTGATTTCCGACGTCTTGACGATGAGGTCGGGCGTGCCGATCTGCCACGAGGTGCTGTCATTCCACACCCGGGCCACCGGCATGTCGGCCGGATTGCCGCGCTGGGCGCCGGTGTCGGCCCACTTGGCGATGAGGGCGATCTCCGTCTCCGAGAGGGACGGGTCGTTCTTGAAGTGCTGGATGCCGATTTCTTTTTCGACATACCACGGCGGCATGACCCCGGCGCGCGGGCCGATGCCGGTGCGGGCCTTGATCGACCGCGCCCAGGGCCGCGACTGCTCGTAGGTCTGGAGCGCCATCGGCGCCACGCCGCCCGTGCGGTGGCAGTTCTCGCAGCTGCGCTGCAGGATCGGCGCGATGTGTTTGGTGAAGGTGACTTCGGCGGGCAGCGGGGCGGGCGCCTGCGCCTGCACGGCCGGCGACCAGAAGGCGGCCGAGGCGGCAAAGGTGCCGGCGGCCAAGGCGAACGACCACGAACGAAGACGTCGAGCAGTCATCCCAGCTCCTTGGGGCACACGCCCCGTATTGTCCGATTGGCTAGGTAGCATAACGGAACCATTGGGAGACATCTATTGAAATCTCGGCTGTAGTACCGGCGCCGCGTGGTGGTGACGGCCGAATCGTGGTGCGGGCGTCTCGCGGCGAATCATGCTGAAATTACGACCAATCAATGCTCTGAAGGGATTGATATCTTCGACAATTCTCTTGCCTCAGTTCTTCGAATGGGTGTAGCTTCCGCGGCTCATGGTTCAGTTTCCATAACGCCCTGCACGCGCGCCACTGCCCCTTGACCGCGGATTCCGCTCGAAGGAGCTGCCAGTGAGACATGTCGATGTTCGGCGAATGTTCGGTGGGGTCGTGGCGGCCGCGTGTGCCGCCCTGCTGACGACCCCGGTGGCATGGGCGCAACAGAACGGCGGCATCGCCGGCGTGGTGCGTGACACCGGCGGCCTGTCGATGCCGGGCGTCACGGTGGAAGCGGCCAGTCCGGCGCTCATCGAGAAGGTCCGATCGGTCACGACCGACGGCGAGGGGCGCTACAACATCGTCGACCTGCGGCCCGGCACCTACGTGGTCACGTTCTCCCTGCCGGGCTTCTCGACGGTGAAGCGCGAAGGCATCGAGCTCACCGCGGGGTTCACCGCGCCGCTCAACGTGAACCTCACGGTGGGCGCCATCACCGAGACCATCACCGTGACCGGCGCCTCGCCGGTCGTCGACACGCAGTCCATCCGCCAGCAGGAAGTGCTCGGCCAGAAGATGCTCGAGGCGCTGCCGAGCGGCAGCATCGGCCTGCAGACGCTGGCCTACGTCACGCCGGGTTTTGCCTCGACCCAGGCCGACGTCGGCGGTTCGCGCGACACGTGGTCCGCGCAGGGCGCGTATACGTTCTTCCACGGGAAGACCGGCACGCGGGCCTCGTTCGACGGCTTCCGGAACCAGTACTTCATCGGCGCCGGCAACGGCGTCGGCTACATCAGCGACCAGGGCACCATCCAGGAGCTGCAGCTCGAGACGAGCGGCATGGGCGCGGAGTCGGGCTCCGGCAGTGCGTCCCTGAACGCCATTCCGAAGAGCGGCGGCAACATCTTCGCCGGCGGCATCGACGGGTTCTTCTCCGGCAAGGGGATGCAGAGCTCGAACATCGACGACAGCTTCCGCGACTTCGGGATCAACTCGAGCGCCGAAGTGCAGCGGATCTACCGCCTCGGCGCCCAACTCGGCGGGCCGATCCTGAAGGACAAGATCTGGTTCTTCGCGGCGGTGGCGCGGTGGGGCTCCCGCGTGAACCAGCCCGGCGCCTACTACAACGCACTCCAGGGCAAATCAGGCATTCCGAGCGTGCCGACGATCGCCTACGCGCCCGACCTTGATCGGCCGGCGGCCAGCTTCGACTGGTATCGCAATCACTCGCTGCGCGCCACGTGGCAGGCCACCGAGAAGCACAAGTTCGCCGTGTTCGGCGACATCCAGAAGTCGTGCCGCTGCACGACCGGCCCCTTCACCGGCGCGAATGCCATCGAATCGGAACGCGGCTGGGACTGGTGGCCGTCGGGCGTGGTGCAGGGCACCTGGCAGGCGCCGCTCACGAACAAGCTGCTCGTCGAGGCCGGCGCCTCGTGGCAGGTGGCCAACTGGGTCAACTTCGCGCAGGAAGGGGTGTCGCGCGACGACCGCTCGATCCTCGAGACCTCGACCAACTTCCGCTACGGCGCCACCACGGTGTTGACGGCGCCCATCGCCCGCACGGGCCGCAGCGCGCAGCGTGTCACCGCGTCGTACGTGACCGGCAGCCACAACTTCAAGGCGGGCGTCACGCTCGAGCAGGCCTTCAACGACGAATCGCGCACCCGCAACAACGAGACCGACGGGCTGAACTACGACTTCCTGAACGGCCGGCCGCTGCGCCTGCAGTATCAGGCCGAGCCGTTCCTGCAGCAGGAGCGGCAGAATGCCGAGCTCGGCATCTTCCTGCAGGATGCCTGGACCATCAGACGTGTCACCCTCAATCTCGGCGTCCGCATGGACTACGTGTCGATGGGTTTCCCGGCGGCGAAGCTCGACGCCGGCCTGTTCGTGCCCGCGCGCGAAGTGCAGGAGCTCAAGGGGGTGCCCGAGTGGACGGACATCAACCCGCGCTTCGGCGTGGCCATCGACGTCTTCGGCAACGGCCGCACGGCGGTCAAGGCCTCGGTGGGCCGTTTCAACCAGCTGACGCGCAGCGATCTCACGCGCCGCTTCCACCCGTTCAGTTCGTCGGTGAACACGGCGTTCCGCAACTGGAACGACGTCAACGGCAACTACATTCCCGACTGCGCCCTCGCCGACTTCACCGCCAACGGCGAGTGCGGCGCCATCTCGAACCAGAACTTCGGCAAGTTCATCCCGTCGGCCACGATCTTCGACGACTCGGTGACCAAGGACAATCGCGACTTCCTGTGGGACATCAACGTCGAGGTCGAGCACCAGATCCGCGACGGGCTGTCGGTCAACGTCGGCTACAACCACAACTGGGACGGCAGCTTCACGGTGACCGAGAACACGCTGCTCGGCCCCGAGAGCTTCGACGAATACTGCATCACCGTGCCGAACGATCCGCGGCTGCCGAATGCCGGACAGCAGCAGTGCGGGTACTACGACGTCAAGCCGTCGCTCTTCGGGCAGGGCCAGCTGCGGGTGACCAATGCCAAGGAATTCGGCACACCGAAGCGCTACTGGGACGGCTTCTGGGTGGGCATGAACGGCCGCCTGCCGAAGAACATCACGGTCGGCGGCGGGCTCGACATCGGACGCCAGGTGGACGACCACTGCCTCACGGTCGACATGCCGAATCAGCCGAACGACATCACCGGCAACCCGCTGCGCGGCGGGTCACTGGCGCCGGCGGCCAACGCCTACAACCCGTTCTGCCGGGTCGTGACCGACTGGGCGGACCTGATGGACGTGCGGCTGCGCGCCTCGGTGCCGCTGCCGTGGAGCTTCAATGCCAGCTTCATCTATCGCAACACGCCAGGCGCGCCGCAGGATGCGACGCTGGCGGTGACGTCGGCGACCGTGCGTTTCAAGGATCCGTCGCGCACCACGCTCACGACGGCACAGACGGTGAACCTCTACGCGCCGAACTCGGTCTTCGGCGACCGCTTCTCGCAGCTCGACGTGGCGGTGAGCAAGTCGTTCGACATCGGCTGGGGGCGGCTGCGCGCCGCGCTCGACGTCTACAACGCCCTGAACTCGAACTCCCTGCAGAGTGTCATCAGCGCCTACAGCACCCGCTGGCTGCGCCCGGTGGGGTTCCTCGACGCGCGTCTGGCCCGGATCACGGCCAGCATCAACTTCTAGGCCCGGAGGACTCGTGATGAAACTCGTGCGTCTCGTCGTCCTCACGGCGGCCGTCGCCGCGTCGCAGGTCTCGCCGGCGATGGCCGAATCGCTGCTGCAGTCGGGAGCCCGGCTGGCGCAGCAGGCCGGCCGGCAACTGCCGCCGCCGGCGCGGCCCGACGTGCGCCGCGCGGCCACCGCCGCGCAGGAGCCGGCCGCGGAGCGTGGCATGAGCCGGCGGAGGAAGCTGTTCTTCGCGCTCGCCGGCGCCATCGGCTTTGCCGCCGGCGTCTACGCCATCGATCACGGCGTCGAGGACAACACGCCGTCGAGCAAGGGCACGCGGAAGGATTGAGGGAGGCGGGGGTGGGCGGGCCTCGCGCGAGGCGATGAGACGCGCCCGGCGCCTGATGGGCGTTGGCGCAGGGCTGTGGCTGGTGGCGTCGATCGCGGCTGCCTGCGGCGGCGCGCCGGCGAGCGCGCCGCCCGAAGCCGCGGCTCCCGCGCCCGCGGCCACGCCGTGGTTCCGCGAACAGGCCGCCGCGGCCGGCCTGGCATTCGCCCATACGAACGGCGCGAGCGGTCGCCTCTTCTATCCCGAGATCCTCCCGCCGGGTGTCGCGCTGTTCGATGCTGACGGCGACGGCGATCTCGACGTGTTCGTGCCGCAAGGGCAGCCGCTCGCGGCGGCTGCGGACGCGCGGCTCGCCCCGGCGGGTGCGCGGCTCTATCGCAACGACCTGCAGGTGGCCGCCGACGGCACCCGCATGCTGCGTTTCACCGACATCACCGACGGCAGCGGCCTCGCCGGCCCCGGCTACGGCCTCGGCGTGGCGGCGGGCGACGTGGACAACGACGGCCGCGTCGATCTCTATGTGACCGGCTTCGATGGATCGCGCCTCTACCGCAACACCGGCCACGGCACCTTCACCGACATCACCGCCGCCAGCGGCGCCGGTAATCCCGGCGGATTCGCCGTGTCGGCGGCGTTCGTCGATATCGACCGCGACGGCTGGCTCGATCTGTATGTCGCGAACAACGTCTCGTATCGCACGAGCAACGCCACCGTGTGTCCGGGCCCGGCCGGCGCGCCCGACTACTGTCCGCCGCAGATCTATGGGGGGCTGCCCGATCGGCTCTACCGGAATCTCGGCCGCGGCCGCTTTCGCGATGTCACGACCTCGGCCCTCCGCGGGCTGACGCCGCGTCCGGGGCTCGGCGTGTCCACGGCGGACTTCGACGGCGACGGCTGGAGCGACATCGTCGTCGCCAACGACGGCGAGCCCGACTTCCTCTGGCTGAACCAGCGCGATGGCACGCTGCGCGAGGGCGGCCTGCCGGCGGGCCTCGCGCTCACCGGCGAGGGCAAGGCCGAAGCCAGCATGGGCGTGGATGCCGGTGACTTCGACAACGACGGCGATGAGGACGTCATCGTCACCGAGCTCACCGGACAGGGCACCAATCTCTTCGTGAACGACGGCACCGCGCACTTCCGCGACGTCAGCGCGGCATCAGGCATCGGCGGGCGGAGCCTGGCCCACACGGGCTGGGGCACGGCGTGGTTCGACTACGACAACGACGGCTGGCTCGACGTGCTGGCGGTGAACGGCACCATCATCGCGCAGGAGGGGCGCCGCGGTCGGACGTTCCCGTACGATCAGCAGAAGCTGCTGTTCCGCAATCTCGCCAATGGCCGCTTCGAAGACGTGACGGCCGCGGCCGGACCGGCGTTCGCGCTGTCGGAGTCGGGGCGCGGCGCGGCGTTCGGTGATCTCGACAACGATGGGGACGTGGACGTGGTCATCGGCAACAACTCGGGTCCGATGCAACTGCTCGTGAACGACACCGGCGCTGACCGGCATTGGCTGGGTCTGCGCCTCACCGGGCGCGACGGCCGCGACATGCTCGGCGCGCGTGTGGCCGTCGAGCGGCCCGGGCAACCCACGCTCTGGCGGCGCGCGCGGGCCGATGGCAGCTACGGCTCGGCGAACGATCCGCGCGTGCACGCCGGGCTGGGCGACTCCGCCGTGGCGCCCACGGTACGCGTGCGCTGGCCGGACGGCGCCGAGGAGTCATGGCCCGCCGTCGCCATCGACACGTGGACCACGCTGACGCAGGGGACCGGCCGATGAGCACGACGCGGCTGCTCGTCGCACTGATGTTCATCGCGGCGGCCGGCGGGTCCTGCGGGGAATCCGCACGGCCCGGCCGCGGCCCGGTCGAGGTGCCGCCACTGCCCGATCTGACGAAACTCGCGCCGTCCGTGCAGACGCAGATCCGCGAGCGCTTCGCGGCGTTCACGACGCGCGCGGCCGCCGGCGCGCCCGATGCCGAACTCAGCCAGGCCGCCGGCGACGTCGGGCTGCTGCTCATGGCGGCGCAGTTCCCGGATGCGCCGGCGCCCTTCCTGACGCGTGCTGAAGCCCTGGCGCCCGCGGACTACCGCTGGCCGTACTACCGCGCGCACTTCCATCGACAGCGCGGCGAGCCGGAGCTGGCCCGCGCGGCGTTCGAACGCGCGCTGGCGCGCCAGCCCGCGGACGTCGCCGCTCTCGTGTGGCTGGGGGAGACGCTGCTGCAGCTCGGGCAGACGGACGACGCGAAGACGCACTTCGCCGCGGCGCTCGCGCTCCAGCCGGCGTCGAACTCGGCGCGGTTCGGCCTGGGCCGGGTGGCGCTCGCGGCCGGCGATGCCCGGGCCGCCGCCGGCCATTTCGAAGCGGTCCTCGCGCGGGACGCCACGGCGGCCGCCGTGCACTATCCGCTCTCGCAGGCGTACGCGGCCCTCGGCGACACGGCGAAGGCCGACCTCCACCTGCGGCAGCGGGCGAATCACCAGATCCTGCCCGCCGATCCGCTGATGGTCGAACTCGAGACCGTGCTCGACAGCCCGCAGAGCTACGAGACGCGCGGCATCCGCGCCCTCGAGGCGAAGGACTGGACGGCCGCCGTGACCTGGTTCCGCCGCGGCCTCACGCTCGCGCCGGAGAATGCCGCCCTGCATCATCGGCTCGGTGCCGCGCTCAACATGACCGGCGACCGCGGCGCCGCGCGTCAGGCGTTCCTCGAGGCGGTGCGCCTGTCGCCCGAACAGTTCCTCGCGTTCTACAGCCTTGGTGTGCTCGATCAGGAAGATGGCCGGCACGCGGACGCCATCGGCCGGTTCACCGCCGCGATCGCGATTCGGCCGACGTATGTGGAGGCCCGCTTGCGCCTCGCCTCGAGCCTGCGTCGCACGGCGCGCGCGGCCGACGCGCTCGCCGAGTACCGGCGCGTGCTGGCCGACGAGGCCGGACACGCCGAAGCCCGCATCGGTGAAGCGATGACGCTGGCCCAGCTCGGCCGCGACCGCGACGCGGTGACCGCGCTCGAACGCGCCCACGACGCGGCGCCGGAATCTGTCGTGTTCACACACGGGCTGGCGCGTCTGCTCGTGACCGCGGCGGATGCCCGCGTGCGTGATGGCCGCCGTGCGAAGATGCTGGTCGACGCGCTCGTGCAGCAGGGGCGGACACTCGATCTCGGTGAGACGATGGCCATGACGCTGGCGGAACTGGGCGAGTTCGATCGGGCGGTCGCCGTGCAGCGCGACCTGCTCACGGCGGCCGAACGCGCCGGCCTTCCCGCCGTGGTGCGGCGCATCGCCGGTAACCTCGCGCGTTATGAAGCGCGCAGGCCCTGCCGCACGCCGTGGACGGAGCAGGAATGGCCGTGAGCGCGCGGCAGGCGCGGCGCCGGACCGGGCCGCTCGTCGGGGGGCTCTGGCTCGCCTGTCTGCTCGGCGCATCGAGCGCGGCGTCCGCGCAGGCGCCGCTGCCGCCGCTCGTCGTGCAGCAGGCCGTGCCCGACCGCGCCACCGACACGCTCACGATCGACGGCGCGCACTTCGGATCGGCGCCGTTCGTCACGCTGGATCTGGTGCCGCTCGATCTGCGCCTCGCGCTCGATACCCGCCTCATGGCTGTCGTGCCGGTCGACGCGATGCCGCCGGGGACGTATCTGCTGACCGTCAGTCGCGGCCCCGAGGCCGCGGACCGCGCGTCGATCGAGGTGACGATTGGTGACGCGCCGTCGCCATCGCCCGCGCCGGCACGTGAGCCGGCGAGCGCTGCGCCGCCGCCACTCGTCGTGCCCCTTCCGGCAGCGGGCGACGCCGCGGCGGTGGTGGGTGAGCGCACGATCACCGTCGGTGACGTCGATCGCGAGTGGCAGGCGACCGATCCCGGCAGTTACCTCGCGCTCATGCGCGAGCTCTACGAACATCGTCGCCGCGTCGCCGATGCCATGACCACGGCGGACCTGCTGGCGCGCGAAGCCGCGGCGCGGTCCGTGACGCCCGAGGCGCTGCTCGCCGACGAGCTGCCGAAACGTGTCATCGCCATGCCCGACACGGCGCTCACCGCCCTCTACGAGAGCCTTGGTGATCGCACGCGCGGCGCCGCGCTCGAGAAGATGCGGCCGTCGCTGCGCGCGTGGCTCGAACGGAAGACGGAAGCCGAGCTCGCGAAGATGGCTTACGTCGAGGAACTCGTGAAGACATCGACCCGGCGCGACATCGTGCTCGTGCCGCCGCTCGTGCGCGTGGAGCGTTCGGACCTCGACCCGGTGCTCGGCGCGCCGTCGGCGGCGGTGGAGCTCGTCGTGTTCGGGGATCTGCAGAGTCCCGACTACGCGCGCCTGGCGCAGGTGTTCGCCCGCGTCCTCGGCACCTACGGCACCCGCGTGCGGCTGGTGTTCAAGCTGCTGCCAGCCTACGGCGCCCAGTCGGCCAGCGCGGCCGAGGCCGGCGCCTGTGCGCACGCGCAGGGGCGGTTCTGGGCGTTCCACGATGCGGCGGCGCGTCCGGCCACGCTCGACGCACGGCGGCTGCGCGCCATTCCCGCCGAGGTCGGACTCGATCAGGCCGCGTTCGATCGTTGCCTGACGGCGGGCACCTTCCGGGGCCGGCCGTCACTCGCGACGGCCGAAGCCGCGCGTTACGGCGTCTCGACCACGCCGAGCCTGCTCGTGAACGGCCGTCTCGCGCCGCCGCCGCCGCCGTTCCTGCCGGTGGCCGAATACCTGTCGCGGCTCATCGAGGAAGAACTGCAGCGCCAGGCCGCGGCGGCGCGGAAGGCGCCGCGGTAACGACCAGGCCGCGGCTCTCATCCACGACGATCGTCTGATTCGGACGCACGGCGGCGAAGGCCTGCCGCGTGCCCGAGGGCCACACGACCTCGACCGCGACCGGGGCGGTGTCGTTGCCGAAGCCGAAGGTCAGCGCGAGATCGCTCTGCGAGGCGTAGCTCGATCCGCTGCGCACCGTCTGGCTCTGCGTGCCGCCCGGGCCGGTCACGCGGACCACCACGCCGAGCCCGCTGCGCGTGGCGCGCGTGCCGCGAACGCGCACCCGCAGCCAGGTCCGTCCGGCCGGCGTGTCGTTGCGCAGCAGGGTGGCCGGCCCGTTCAGTGTCGTGAGCGCGAGGTCGAGGTCGCCGTCGCCGTCGATGTCAGCATGCGCCGCGCCGCGGCCCATGACCGGCCGCGTGAAGGCGGCGCCGAGGCGCGCCGACACGTTCTCGAACGTGCCGGTGCCGCGGTTGCGGAGGAGGAGCGGCGGCATGCTGAGACGGGCCCGCGCGTCGCGGCCCTGCGATTCATCCGTGCCGCCGTTCAGGGCGAAGATGTCGAGCCAGCCATCGAGGTCGGCATCGAAAAAGAAGACGGCCCACGTCACCATGAGCAGGCTGGCGCGGCCCACCTCCGACCTCGGCGCCACGTCGGTGAAGAAGCGGCCGTCGGTGTTGCGGTAGAGGCCGAGCATCTCGCTCACGAAATTGCCGACGAGGATGTGCGGCCGTCCCGAGCGGTCGAAATCGGCGGCGTCCACGCCCATGTTGGCGCGGGCCACGCCCTGCTCGCTCAGGGCCACGCCGGCCGGCAGGCCCTCGTCCACGAAACCGCCGCGGCCGGTGTTGCGATAGAGCCGGGCGGGCACGCGGTCGCTGCCGATGAAGAGGTCGGGCCAGCCATCCGTGTTGTAGTCGAGCACGGCGACGCCCATCACCTTGTCGGCCGCCTCGCCCATGCCGGCCCGCGCCGTCACGTCGGCGAAACGTCCGCCGCCGAGGTTGCGGTAGAGCACGGGCGCCGTCGGCTTGTAGGCGTCGGGCCCGCAGTAGCCGATCTCGCCGCCTTGCGCGCATCGCACTTCGAGCGCCGGCGACCACTGCACGTAGTTGCCGACGAAGAGGTCGGCGAGGCCGTCGCGGTCGTAGTCGAGCCAGGCGGCACTCACGGTGAAGCCGCGGTTGGTGACGCCTGCGGCACGGGTCACGTCCGTGAAGCGCCCGCGGGCTTCCTGGCGGTAGAGGCGGCCGCCATCGACGGTGGTCAGGAAGACGTCGTCGCGGCCGTCGTTGTCGTAGTCGGCCACGGCGGCGCCGAGCCCGTACACGGCGGCGCGGTCGAAGCCGCTGCCGGCCGTCACGTCGCGGAAGGTGCCGTCGTGGTTGTTGCGGTACAGCCGGTGCGCCGCCGGTGCGGTGGACGCCCACGGGCGGCCGTTCACGAAGAGCAGATCGGGCCAGCTGTCGTCATCGGCGTCGAGCACCACGACGCCGCCGCCGAAGAGTTCCGGATACCACTTGTCGCCAGTCGCGCCGTTCTGGTGCGTGAAGGCCACGCCGGCCGCGCGGGTGATGTCGGTGAAGGTGGGGAGGGCGGGCGGCGCCTGCGCCGCCGCCAGCGCCACGGCCGCGAGCAGCACGCCGGTGATGCGGGCGCGCGCCACGGCCGGGTCAGTCGCGGCGGCCGGGTTCGGCGAGCGCCAGCGCGCCGTCGACCATCCGCTCGAGTTCGCCGGCGCGGCTGGCCACCGTGCCATCGACCTGCAGCTGCGAGTCGCGGGCGCGGAAGTACTCGTCGGCGATATTGAGGGCGGCGAGGATCGCCAGGCCGAGCGTGTCGCTCGAGGGCGCCGAGTCGTAGGCCACCTTGAGCTTGCGATCGACGTAGGTCGCCAGTTCCTGGACGTACGACGGGTCGAGCGAGCTGCGGATGGGATACCGCTGCCCGTTGACCTCGACGTGCACGACGCGCGGGTCGGCCATGACGGAACGCTACAGCTTGAGGGTGTCGAGCTCCGCGAGGATCTCGCCGACGCGAGTGCGGATGAGATCGCGTTCTTCCTTGAGCGCGGAGACCTCGGAGCCGGTGGTCTCGGCGGCGGTGGCCCGCTCTTCGAGCGCCGTGACTTCGCGCTGCAGCCGGCCGTTCTCTTCGGTGAGCCGCGTGTGTTCGCCCTTCAGGCGCGCGATCGTGCTCACGAGCAGCTTGATCTTTTCTTCGAGCCGATCGAACGGTTCCACGCCTGCCATCGTCTTCGCCATCGTCTGATCTTCTCCGTCTATCGCTGTTCCGCGCCGAGTGCCGTCCGCGTCGCGGCCAGCACGGCTGTCATCGCCGCGCCGACTTCGTCGTCGGTGAGCGTGCGATCGTCGGCGCGGAATGTGAGGCGGAGGGAGACGCTCACCTTGCCGGCCGGCACGCCGCGTCCCTGGTACCGATCGAACTCGCGGAGCGAGACGAGGGTGGAAGGCGCGGCGCGTTGGATCGTGTCACGAACCGTCGCGCCAGACAAGGTGTCGTCGACGAGCAGCGACACATCGCGCACGACCGCGGGGAAGCGCGGCAGCGGCACGACACGTGTCGCCCCGGGCGGCGCCGTGGCGGTGATGGCGTCGAGGTCGAGTTCGAGCACGTAGACGTCGTCGGCGCGCGGGATGCCGCGCGCATCGGCGAGGACCGGCGACAGCAGGCCGCACACACCCACCTGGCGGGCGCCGGCGACGACGCCGGCAGCTCGGCCGGCCACGAGATAGTCGGGCTCGACCAGCGTGAAGGCGAGCGGCACGCCGAGGGCGGCGCCGATGTGTTCGACCACACCCTTGACGTCGAAGAAGTCGACGTCGCGGCGCCCGCCGCTCCAGTGATCGCCGCCGGCCGCGCCGGTCCAGGCGGCGGCGAGCGAGCGCCGCTCGCCGCGCGCGGCAAACGCGGTGGCGATCTCGAAGAGTCGCACGTCGCGGCGGCCGTGCCGGCGGTTGTGGCTCACGGCGTCGATGATCCCCGCGAGCACACTCGGGCGCATCACGGCGAAGGTCTCCGACAGCGGGTTGGCGAGGGTGATTGCCGGCTCGCCGGCGGCGAAGGGCGCGGCGGCCGCGGCATCGATGAAGGCGAAGCTGATCGCTTCCGAGAACCCCAGCGCGAGCATGCCGCGGCGGGCGGCGGCGTCGCGGGCGATGCGCGGGTCGGAGGGCGGCGGCGCCTGGAACACCGGCGGGAAGGTGGCCGGCAGATGTTCGAAGCCGTGGTGCCGTCCCACCTCCTCCACGAGATCCTCGGGCCGCGCGATGTCCGGACGCCAGCCGGGCACGCGGACCTGCCACGCGGTGCGCGAGGCATCGGCGATGGCCGTGAAACCGAGCGCGTCGAGAATACGTTCCACCTCGACGACCGGCACCGACATGCCGAGCAGGCCTTCGACGTGCGCGTGGGTGAGCGGCACGACGCGCGGCACGTACGGGCGCGCTGTGGCGTCCACCATCGTGCCGTCGGCGGTACCGGCGCCGATCATCTCGAGCAGCGCGCAGGCGCGGGCCATGCCGCGGGCGGCGCCCGTCTGGTCGGCACCGCGTTCGAAGCGCATCGACGCCTCGGAGCGCAGGCCGAGCGCTTTGCTCGTGGCCCGCACCGACCCGGGCGCGAACCAGGCACTTTCGAAGACGATGCGGGTCGTGTCGGCGCGCACCTCGGAGTCGAGGCCGCCCATCACGCCGCCGACGGCCGCGGCGCGCGTCGCATCGGCGATGACGAGCATCGACGGCGCGAGCGTGCGGGCCTTGCTGTCGAGCGTCGTCAGGGCTTCGCCGGGCCGCGCCGCGCGCACGACGATGGCGTTGCCGGCAAGGCGCGTGTGATCGAAGGCGTGCATCGGCTGGCCCAGCTCGAGCAGCACGTAGTTGGTGATGTCCACGACGTTGCTGATGGGGCGCACGCCGAGCGCGGTGAGCCGGCGCTGCATCCAGCCGGGCGAGGGCCCCACAGCCACGGTGGCGGCGGCGCCGACGTAGCGCGGGCACAGATCCGGCGCCTCGAGCGCGACCGAGAACGTCGCCTGGTCGACCGCCGTGAGGGCCGCGGCGCGCAAGTGGCCGCTCGCGTCGGGCGAGGGCAGGCGCAGCGGCAGCCGGTAGACGGCGGCGATCTCACGGGCGATGCCGACGACCGACATGCAGTCGGGGCGGTTGGCGGTGACGTCGAAGTCGAGCACCGCGTCGCCGTCGATCGGCGCGCGTCCGGGCGGCTCCTCACCGGGCGGCGCCGGTTCGATCCCTTCGAGCGCAAGCCCGCGCAGCGACAGCCGGCGGCCGATCTCGGCCGGGCCGTCCTCGACGTCCACGAAATCCCTGAGCCACGAGTAGAGGACCTTCATACCGAGAACTGCTCCAGGAAGCGCAGGTCGTTCTCGTAGAAGAGGCGGATGTCGCCCACGTCCCACTTCAGCATCGCCACGCGCTCGATGCCCATGCCGAAGGCGAAGCCCGTCACTTCGGACGGGTCGTAGCCCACGGCCTCGAAGACCGCCGGATGCACCATGCCGCTGCCGAGGATCTCGAGCCAGCCGGTGTGTTTGCACACCGGGCAGCCGGCGCCCTTGCAGCGGATGCACGCCACATCCACCTCGGCACTCGGCTCGGTGTACGGGAAGAAGCTCGGACGGAAGCGTACGGCCGTGCCGGCGCCGAAGAGCGCTTCGGCCATCGCCAGCAGCGTGCCCTTGAGGTGCGCCAGCGTGATGCCCTTGCCGACGACGAGGCCTTCGCACTGGTGGAACATCGGCGTGTGCGTGAGGTCGAGGTTGTCGCGGCGGTAGACCGGGCCGATGGCCACGAGGCGCACTGGCGGATCGTGTTGCTCCATGTAGCGGATCTGCATCGCCGAGGTGTGCGTGCGCAGCAGCGTGAGCGGCTGCGGCCCGAGCGTTCTGCGCGTCGTGCCAGAGCGGTCCGCCTTCGCAGGCTCCGCCTGCTTCGGCGAGACGCCGCCTGACGGCGGCGGAAGAGGCTGCGACAAATACAGCGTGTCCTGCATGTCACGCGCCGGATGCGACTCCGGCATGTTGAGCGCTTCGAAGTTGTGATAGTCGTCTTCGATTTCGGGCCCTTCGAGCACCTGGTAGCCGAGGCGCGTGAAGATCGTCTGCACCTCCTCGCGCACGAGGCTCAGCGGATGCCGGTGGCCGATGGCCGGCGCGCGGCCGGGCAGCGTGATGTCCACGGCGTCGGCGGGGCGTCGCGTGGCGGCGAGTGCGGCCTCGCGTTCGGCCAGCGCCGATTCGACCACGGTCTTGAGCGCGTTGACCTGCTGCCCGAACGCCTTGCGATCGGCCGGCGGCAGCGACGGCAGGTGCGCCATCAGGTCGGCGATCTTCCCAGCCTTGCGGCCCGTCCAGGCGACCTTGAGGGCGTCGAGTGCGGCGGGGCGGGCGGACGCGGCGGCGGCGTCGGCGGCGCCAAGCGCCTCGGTGAACGCCTGCTGATAGGTGGAAATGAGCGCGGTGAGCTCATCGAGCGAAGACATGGGCACCTATTCTAGCGGGGCTCGGGGCCCGGGACCCGGGACTCGGGGAGCAGGAACCGGCCCGTACAAAGAAAAACACCAGGCCGGAAGGTTCCGAACCTGGTGTTCGTCGATTCATGCGAACTGGCGGGCGGCGAACTGGACGCTCCAGCCCTTAGTCCCTGTTCCCCAGTCCCTGTTCCCTGTTCTTCAGGCGATGCCGGCTGCGGCCTTGGCCTGGGCGGCGATGCTGGCGAAGGCCGCCGCGTCGCGCGCCGCAAGTTCCGAGAGGCTCTTGCGATCGAGTTCGATGCCGGCCTTCTTGATGCCGTTCATGAACACGCTGTAGGACATCCCGTGCTCGCGGGCGGCGGCGTTGATGCGCATCACCCAGAGGCTGCGGTAGTCGCGCTTCTTCTGCTTGCGGCCGGCATAGGCGTAAACGCCTGCCTTGTCGGCCGCTTCCTTCATGAACTTGTAGAGCTTCGACTTGTTCTGGAAGTAGCCCTTCGTGAGTTTTTCGAGCTTCTTCCGCTTGGCACGCCGGACCGTGCCGCGTTTGACGCGAGGCATTCTGTCTCCGCTTCAGCGATCAGGGGTCATGTCAGTGAACTTGGCGCCACCAGCAGAGTGCGGTGTGGCGGTGGGGAACCACGCGGCGGGAAGGCCCTGATCGCCTGCCGCGTGATCGGCTCTTCGGGTCCGCTGGACCCTCAGCCCCTAGTCGTACGGCAGCATGCGGCGCAGCTTGGCCTGCTCGGAGTCCGAGACCAGCTTGTTGCCGCGCGCGTGGCGCTTCATCTGGGTGGACTTGCACGTGAGCTGGTGCCGCTTGAACGCGGCAGTGCGCACGAACTTGCCCGTGCCCGTCTTCTTGAAGCGCTTGGCGGCGCCCCGGTGACTCTTGAGCTTCATCTTCGGCATGGTCGTCTCTAACTTTCGGTCATCTCGTCGCCGCCGTCGGCCGAGCGGGTCGTGCGGGCGGCCGGCTTGCCCCCGCGCTTCTGCGACAGGATCGTGTGCATCTGATTGCCTTCCTGCCGGGGCATCGTCTCGGGCAGGGCCACCTCGGCCAGGTCCTCGATGAGCCGCTGCAGGATGCGGTGGCCAATCTCCGGGTGCGCCATTTCGCGTCCGCGGAAGAAGACGGTGGCCTTCACCTTGTCGCCGTCCTCGAGGAAGCGCTCGATGTGCTTCTTCTTGAACT
>CADEFD010000088.1:3742-22691 GCA_902826515.1 uncultured Acidobacteriota bacterium | reverse complement strand
TGGCAGCCATCCTCGCTGCGGCCGTCGCGCGCTGGCGCGTCCTGCGGCGCGGCGCCCGGGCCGGCCGGGCGGTGTGTTTGCTCGTCCATCTCGTGGCGGGCGGCCTGCTCGGCGCGCTGACCCTGCGGCATGACACGCTGCTCGCGGCTGTGCTGCCGGTGGACATCGGTGATGCCGCTCGGTTCGCGCTGACGCCGTTCGAGCCGGCTCGTCTCGCGGCCACCTCCGGCCTCGTCTTCCTGCACGCCGCCGTGGCGCTCGTGCTCGTGAGCCTCCTCCGGGCCGCCGCGACCGTCACCTGTGCGCAACGCCGCGCTGTCCCGGTGACCGGGCTGCTCGCCGCCGGGCTCGGCGCGACGGCCGCCGCCTGGGCGGGCGCCACCGGCGCCGCGATACCCGTCGCTCTCGGCCTCGTGGCCGGCGTGCTCGCGCTCGCCGCCGCCTTCGATGGTGCGTTCCGCACGCTGCGCCGCGGCTCGCAGCCGGCCCGCCTCGTGGTCATCTTCGCCGCGCTCGCGCTGCCGTCGCTCGCCGCCTATCCGTCGCTGGCCGTGTCTGCCGCCGCCGGCCGGCAGGACACGATCGTGCGCGACATCGCCCGCCAGGTCGCCGACCAGCGCCAGGATCTGCAGGGCTCGCTGCGCGCGGCGCTGGCCGAACTCGATCGCTCGAACGATCTGGCCGATCTCGTCGGCGCCTCGGCGCCGGCGCCGAGTGGAAACGTCCCGACCGACGCCGCGTTCCTCGTCTGGTCGCGCACGACGCTCGCCACGCGGCGTCTCACCTCGTCGGTCGAACTCTACGACGGCAGCGGCCGGATGGTGAGCCGCTTCGCGCTCAATCTGCCGGAGACCTCGGTCGATCAGGCGTGGCAGGAATCCACGTGCGGCTGGGAGCTCTTCGAGGAAGTCTCGCCGTTCTTCGCCGAGGAGCGGCGCCTGCTCCACGCCGGCCGCGGCGTCTGCGTGAATGGCCGCGTCGTCGGCTCAATCGTCGTGCACGTCGTGCTCGACTACGCGAACCTGCCGTTCCTCGCCGCGCAGAATCCCTATGTGGCGCTGCTCGGCGCCTCGGACGCCGCGGTGGCCGCCGGCGAGGGCCGCGCCCGCGACGACGTGGCCTTCGTGGTCTACGGCTGGAGCCGCCGGCCGCTCTACGTGTCTGGCGGCGAGGCGTGGACGCTGCCCGAACCGCTCTTCGCGCGGCTGGCGACGTCGCGCGAGCCGTTCTGGGCGGCCATCGACGATCACGATGTGGTCTCCGACGTCTACCTGCTGAGCGACCGCGGCGCCATCTACGCCATCGGGTATCCGCGGCCGTCGCTGCTCGCCCACCTGTCGAACGTCGCCGAACTCGTCGCGCTCGCGAGTGTGCTGTTCGCCCTGCTGCTCGTGGCGGTGTCGGTCGGCTCGCGCATCGGCGGGCGGTCGCCGGTCTCGGGGCGCGCCCTCTTCCGCGAGGTGCGCGCCAGTTTCTCGCGCACGCTCTTCCTCGCCTTCGTCGCCGCCGTCGTCGTGCCGGTCGTCGCGCTCGCGCTCGTGACCCGCGCCTACATGGCGACCTCGCTGCGCCAGGACATCGAACGCGAGGCCACGCGCACCGTGCTCTCGGCCAGCCGCGTCGTCGAGGACTTCGCCGCCATCGAGTCGCGCGGCGCCACGAACCTGCCCGTGCTCGACGACAGTCTGCTCGTGTGGCTGAGCCGCGTCATCGGCGAGGACATCAACGTGTTCGCCGGCACCGGCCTGCTCGCGTCGAGCGAACGCACGCTGTTCGCCTCCGGCCTGCTGCCCACGCGCACACCCGGCGACACCTACCGCGCGCTCGTGCTCGAGGGCCGGCCCACCTATCTCGCCCGCGAGTCGGTCGGCGACTACGAATACCAGGTCGTGTCGGCGCTCGTCCGCGTCGACGACGAACAGGCGATCGTGAGCGTGCCGCTCACGCTGCGCCAGCGCGGCATCGAGCGCCAGGTGGACGAACTCGATCGGCGCGTGCTGCTCGCGGCGATTGCCTTCATCCTGCTCGGCTCGGCGATTGGCTACTGGGCGGCTGAGCGGATCTCGGATCCGGTGAGCCGCCTGACGCGGGCCACGCGGCGCCTCGCGGCCGGTGATCTCGACGCTCACGTGCTCGTGCGCACGAGCGACGAACTGGGCCGCCTGGTCGAGGCCTTCAACGGCATGGCCGACGATCTGCGCCGGCAGCGCACGCAGCTCGAACGCACGAACCGCCTCGAAGCCTGGGCCGAGATGGCGCGCCAGGTCGCGCACGACATCAAGAATCCGCTCACGCCCATCCAGCTGAACGCCGAGCACCTGCGCCGCGTGCACGTCGATCGCGGCCGCCCGCTCGGCGCGCTCGTCGATGACTGCGTGAACAACATCCTGCTGCAGGTGCGCCTGCTGCGGCAGCTCGCCTCGGAGTTCTCGAGCTTCGCGAGCGCGCCGCAGGCGCGGCCGGCGGCCACGCCGCTGGCGCCGCTGCTCGAGGAAATCCTCGCGCCGTATGTGCCGGCACTGGCGGGACGGATCACGCTCACCCACGAAGGCGCCGAGGCGCTCACGCTGCACGTGGACCGGGTGCTGCTCGCCCGCGCGCTCACGAACGTCATCGAGAACGCGCTCCACGCCATGCCCGGCGAGGGCCGGCTCGTCGTGCGGGCCGAGGCGACCGGCGATGGCCGGGTGAAGATCGACGTCGCGGACTCGGGCGTGGGGATGGATGCCGAGGCGCTCAGCCGGATCTTCGAGCCCTATTTCTCCACCAAGGCCACGGGCACCGGTCTCGGGCTCACGATCGCGCGGCGGAACGTCGAGCTGAACGGCGGGACGATCGCGGTGGCCAGCACGAGGGGCGTGGGCACCACCGTGTCGATGTGGCTGCCGGCGGTCTGAGCCGCCGGACGGATCAGAGTTCGGGGTGCGGGGGGCCGGACGGCGCGTCGCCGGGCGGAGTGTCGACGAGCGCCTGGGCACTGGCGGCCGCGGGCGCCGGCTTGCGGCTGCCGCGCGTGACCGCCCACTCGATGATCGGCGACAGCAGGTACCCGTAGGCGAGCACGAGCAGCACGACGTCCGGCGAGGTCGTGAAGAGCGCGATGGCGGCCGCCACCACGATGAGCACTTTCGAGTTCACCGGCGACGACAGGTTCATCGTCTTCATGCTGCGGAAGCGGAACGTGCTCACCATCAGCAGCGCCGGCACGACCAGCATCACGAGCGCCAGCAGCGCCGGACCACGTTCGGTCAGGCCGTCGCCCACGAAGAAAATCGTCGCCGCCGGCACACCCGCCGCCGACGGACTCGGCATGCCCACGAAGTAGCGCTTGTCGGTCACGTGCTGGATGTTGAATCGCGCAAGACGCACGGCCGCGGCCGCAAGGTACAGGAAGCCCACCGCCCAGCCGAGGCGTCCGAGCGGCTGCAGGCCCCATTGGAACGTGAGGGCCGCCGGCGCCATCCCGAACGAGATGAGGTCGGCCATCGAGTCGAACTCGACGCCGAAGGCGCTCGACGAGCCGGTCATCCGCGCGATGCGGCCATCGAGCATGTCGAGCACGACGGCGAAGCCGATGAAGGGCGCGGCGGTGTGGAACTCGCCGCGCATGGCGTAGACCACGCACGCCCAGCCACAGAACAGATTCGCGACGGTGAAGAGGCTCGGCAGCAGGAACACCCCGCGGCGCAGGCCGCGCCGCTCCGGCGCCGGCGTCGTCGGCACGTCGTGCAGGCTCATGCCGGGGTCCACCGTCCCAGAATGGTTTCCGCTGCCACCACGCGGTCGCCCTTCTTCACCGACACCGGGATGCCGGGCGGCAGGAAGACGTCCATGCGCGAGCCGAACTTCATCACGCCCACGCGCTGGCCGACGACGAGTGTGTCGCCTTCTTTCACGCGCGCGACGACGCGACGGGCCAGCAGGCCGACGACCTGGCGGTAGACGGCGGTGCGTCCGTCGTGGTCCACCCAGATCTCCGACTGTTCGTTGACGGCGCCGCTTTCGGGCTTGTACGCGGGCAGGAACTGCCCCGCCTTGTGGGTCACGCGGGTGACGCGGCCGGAGACGGGCGCCCGGTTCACGTGCACGTCGAGCGGCGAAAGGAAGATCGTGATCTGGGTCCAGGTGCCCGGCGGCGCCCCCTCACCGGCGGGCCCCACCGCCATCACCAGACCGTCGGCCGGCGAGACGATGAGCGACTGATCGGCCGGCAGGGGCCGTTCGGGATCGCGGAAGAAGAACAGGAACGTCAGGGCGAGGGCCACTCCGGGCAGAGACCACCAGCGGCCGCCGAGCCAGGCGCCCGCGAGCGCAAGCACCACGGCGCCGAGGAGGAACGGCCAGCCGGCGCGATCGAATCCGAACATATGAGGGGATTGTACCGTTGCCCGGGACCGGGCGTGAGGGGGACGACGCCGGCGTGGTCAGGGCCGGCGTCGCCGAGATCGACGGGGACCTTAGTTGGGCAGCGTGCTGACGGGTGCCTGGTGGCGACGCACGATCGCCTCCATCTGGTCCTTGAGGCGGAGTTTCTCCTTCTTCAAACGCACTTCTTCGAGTTGTTCGTCGTCGGTGAGATGGGGCTTGCCGGCCAGGAGCTTGAGTCGATCGTCGAGCGTGTGGTGGTCGGAGGTGAGCTGACGGTAGACATCGCTGCTCTGGAGCAGCAGGCGGCGTGTTTCCTCGGTGTCGGTCATGACATCCGCCCCTTTCCCGTTCCCCCGGCGCCCTACGCGCCCGGGGCCATTGGGCCGACTCTAACACCCTGACCCGGGCGGTTCAAGACGGACCGGGGCGTCCCCGCCACAGGATGAGCGCGTCCTCGACCGGATGGGTGTAGTAGGCGCGGCGCAGGCCGGCGCGGGCGAAACCGCCGGCGTCGTAGAGCGCGAGGGCCGCGGAGTTGGACGCCCGCACCTCGAGCGTGGCGTTGGGGGCGCCGAAAGCCTCCGCCTCCGCCAGGACGTGCGCGAGCAGGGCCTGCCCGAGACCCTGACGGCGATGTGCCGGATGCACGGCGAAGTTGTTCAGGTGGATCTCGTCGAAGATGCGCCAGAACGAGCAGTAGCCGACGATGGCGCCGGCGACACGGACGACGTAGAGGAAGCAGCGCGCCGGATCCTGCAGCTCGCGTTCGTAGTCGGCACGCGTCCACGGATGGTGGAAGCAGACGTCGTCGAGCGCGAGGATGGCGTCGAGCTCGGCGGTCGAGGTCAGGCGGTCGAACGTGATCATCCGGCGAGCCCGGCCGCGCGCTTGCGGTCGCGTTCGATCTCGACGTCGGGCCGGCGCACGTATTCGGGGGCGAGGCTCGACGGCGGGCCGGTGCGCCCGAGCTGGTGCAGGCGCCAGCCGAGGCGCCCGACCACGGCCGCCAGATGCACGGCCGCCGGCGCCATCACGTAGCCGGCAGCGCGGCCGGCGTCGGCCGCCGCCGGCTGGCAGGCCGCGGCGATGGTCATGCCGGCGGGGACCAGGGTGTGCCATTCGGAAAGCGTGGCGGCGGGCGAGGCGGCGGTGGCCGGTACCAGTGGCGTCAGCGGCCAGTCCGGTGGGGTCGTGGCGGCCGGCCGCGTGAAGGCGGCGGCGAAGACTTCCCCGCGCGAGGCGTCCATCCAGGCACCCGCTTCGGACGCGTCCGGCATGCACTCGAGCACGTCCCAGGCGAGCGCGTCGAGCGAGGGCACGCCGGCCGTCGGGCGATCGAGCGCGAGCGCGACGCCCTGGATGGCCGCGAGCCCGATGCGCAGGCCGGTGAAGCCGCCGGGGCCGGTGGCCACGGCGAAGACGTCCACGGCGCCGAGCGACAGGCCGGCATCGGCGAGGATCGCGCGCAGGTCGGCGGGAATCCGTTCGGCGTGCGAGACGCCGGCGTCACCGGGGCGCGCGATGACGACCGCGTCGTCGCGAATGAGGGCGACGCTGCCGTCGCGGGAGGTCGTGTCGAGGGCCAGCACCCACATGCGTGCGCCGCGTGCGCGGCAACCCGACTATACTCGACGACGCGACGGCCGGCGCCCGCCGGCCGGCTCCCCGTCGAGGTATCCCTGTCTCCCGCGCCTGATTCCGCCCCTCCCCTGCCCACGCTCGGCGCCACGACCACGCCGGCCATGCGGCAGTACCTCGAGGCCAAGCGGCAGTATCCGCTGGCGCTCATGCTGTTCCGCATGGGCGACTTCTACGAGCTCTTCTACGAGGACGCGCTCGTCGCCGCCCGCGCGCTCGATCTCACGCTCACC
The DNA here is from genome assembly GCA_902826515.1 of uncultured Acidobacteriota bacterium. Classification (GTDB taxonomy): domain Bacteria; phylum Acidobacteriota; class Vicinamibacteria; order Vicinamibacterales; family UBA2999; genus CADEFD01. The sequence goes on along the minus strand of CADEFD010000088.1, from coordinate 16,452 downwards.
TCGCGCTCGAAGGACCCGACCGGCGCCGCGGTGCCGATGTGCGGCGTGCCGTTTCACGCCGCCGACGGCTACATCACGCGGCTCGTGAAGCTCGGCCACCGCGTGGCCGTGTGCGAGCAGATCGAGGATCCGAAGAAGGCGAAGGGGGTCGTGAAGCGCGACGTCGTGCGGGTCATCACGCCCGGCACGCTCGCGGATGCCTCGTATCTCGACGCCCGCGAGCCGGCCTTCCTGCTGGCGGCCACCGGCCTCGAACAGACGCCCGGCCCGCAGCAGCGGCTCGGCGTGGCGCTGCTCGATCTGTCGACCGGCGAGTTCCAGGCCACCGAGTTCTCGGGCCCGGCGGCGCGCCAGGCGCTCGACGACGAGATCGCCGTGCTGCACCCGCGCGAAATCGTCGTGGCCGCCGGCGTGGATGTGGCCGCCGCGCTGCCGTCGATCGCCGCCGCGAAGATCGCCGTGACGCCGGTGGACGGCTGGACGTTCGATCCCGCCCGCGCCGGCGCCACGCTCTGTGACCAGCTGCGCGTGGCCGGCCTGCAGGGCTTCGGCCTCGATGCCCGCCCGGCGGCCGTGGCCGCGGCCGGCGCACTCGTGCACTACCTGCGCGAGACGCAGAAGGCCGATCTGGCGCACGTGCGCACGATCCGCCTGCGCGAGACGGCCGATCGGCTGCTGGTCGACCCGACCACGCTGCAGCACCTCGAAGTGGTCGAGTCGTCGAAGGGCGGCCGCAGCGGCTCGCTGCTCGATGAAATCGATCGGACGGTCACGCCGATGGGCGGACGCCTGCTGCGCAGCTGGCTCATCGCGCCGCTCGTCTCGCTCGACCGCATCCGCGAGCGTCTCGACGCCGTCGAGGAACTCGCCTTCCGTGCCGCCGATCGCGGTAAGGTCCGCGACACGCTCAAGGTGGTGCTCGATCTCGAGCGGCTCGTCTCGAAGGTGGCGCTCTCGACCGCCAGCCCCCGCGACCTCGTGGCGCTCGCCCGATCGCTTGCCGCCGTGCCGCGCACGCGGCTCCTGCTCGGCGAGTGCCAGGCGCCGCTCATCACCGCGCTCGTCGCCGCGCTCGACGATCTGCCCGAGGTGCGGGGCGCCATCGACGCCACGCTCATGGACGAACCGCCGGCCCTCGCCCGCGACGGCGACGCCATTCGTGACGGCGTCGATCCGGAGCTCGACGAACTGCGCCGCATCAGCCGCTCCGGCAAGCAGATCATCGCCGAACTCGAAGCCGCGGAACGCACGCGCACCGGCATCACCTCGCTCAAGGTGCGCTTCAATCGTGTCTTCGGCTACTACATCGAGATTTCGAAGTCGAACCTGCACGCGGTGCCCGACGACTACATCCGCAAGCAGACGATCGCCGGCGGCGAACGCTTCGTCACACCGGCGCTCAAGTCGCATGAAGAGAAGGTGCTCGGCGCCGACGAACGCAGCGTCGAACGCGAGCTGGAGCTCTTCGAAGCGCTGCGCCGCGAGGTGTCGGCGGCCTCCGCCCGCGTGCTCGACACGGCGCGCGCGGTGGCGGCGCTCGACGTCCTTGCCGGGCTCGCCGAAACGGCCGCCCTCGGCAACTTCACCAAGCCGCACGTGCACGACGGCGACGAGATGAGCGCCACGGACGTGCGGCATCCGGTGGTGGAGCGGCTCGCCGGCGGCACCTTCGTGCCGAACGACGTGATGCTGAACGGCTCGACACATCAGCTCGTCGTGCTCACCGGGCCGAACATGGGCGGCAAGTCCACCTACCTGCGGCAGGTGGCGCTGCTCTCGCTGCTCGCGCAGGCCGGGTCGTTCGTGCCGGCCCGCGAGGCCAAACTCGGCCTGGTCGATCGCATCTACGCGCGGGTCGGCGCGTCCGACAACATCGCCCGCGGGCAGTCCACCTTCATGGTCGAGATGCAGGAGACGGCGCTCATCCTGAACGGCGCCACGTCACGCAGCCTGGTCGTGCTCGACGAAGTGGGCCGCGGCACCGCGACCTTCGACGGCCTGAGCATCGCGTGGGCGGTGGCCGAACACCTGGCGACGAACCATCGGGCGCGGCCGAAGACACTGTTCGCCACGCACTATCACGAGCTCACGGATCTGGCGGACGGCGTGCCGGGCGTGGTCAACGCACACGTCGCGGTGCAGGAATGGAAGGACGACATCGTCTTCCTGCACAAGATCAAGCCGGGGCGATCCGACCGCAGCTACGGCATCCACGTGGCGCGGCTGGCCGGACTGCCCGGATCGGTGCTCGGCCGGGCCCGGGAGATCCTGACGGCGCTCGAGCGCGACGAGCTGGCGCGCGGCGGGAAGCCGGCCATCAGCGGCGCGCCGCCGGTGGCGCAGCAGCAGCTCGGGCTCTTCCAGGCGGCCGCCGATGACGTGCTGCGCGAGCGGCTCCGGGCGATCGACGTGGATCAGACCACGCCGCTCGACGCGCTGCGCCTGCTGGCGGAACTGAAGCGCGACGCCGACGACTAGACGCCGGGGCCCTGCGGCCCCGGTGCGCGGCCGCGCCTAGCTCTTGATCTTGTCGAGTTCCGCGCGCGCCTCGGCGGCAAACGGCGAGTCGGCGTGTTTCTCGACGATTTCGTTGAGGGTCTTGCGGGCGTCCTCGACCTTGCCGGCGCCGCGGTAGGCGCGGGCCAGTTCCATCAGCACCCCTTCGGCCGGCATGCCGGCCGTGGTCTGCGTGCTCAGCGCCTTCAGGCCCTCGATGGCCGGGTCGAACTGCCCCGCCCGGATCTGCGCCTGCGCCTTGCCGAGGGCCGCACCCTTCGCGACGATGTCGGTGCCGCTCGCCAGTTGCTCGTAATGCGTCTTCGCTTCGTCGAAGCGGCCGAGCGCCACGAGAATCGATGCGGCATTGAGGCGCGCCAGACGGCCCGGCGTGCTGGCCGGCGACGAGTCGGCCGCCGCGATGAACTTCGGCAGCGCGGACTCGAGCTTCGCCTTCTCGGTGGGATAGGTGCCGGGGGCCTGCGCGGGCACGCCCGTGCCGCCTTCCATGCCGGGAGGCGCGGGCGCCTGCACGGGGGCCTCGTAGACCACCATGGCATCGGCCAGCAGGCCGCTCACCGTGGAATCCTTCGAGCGCTGCCAGGTCAGGAAGCCGCCGATGGCCACGAGCACGGCCAGCACCGCGCCGCCGATCGCGAGGACCTGCGAGCGGTTCTGACCGATTGTTTCGGACGCAGCGGCCAGGGCGTGGGCCACTTCGTTTTCCTTCAGGTGCTCTTTCTCGGAGTGCTTCATAGGTCTCTGCCGTTGAGGGACGTGGCGACCCCTCAGTGTATCAGCGGGCGGAGTCGGCCGTCACGTCGTAGCGGAAGGCCTCCCACCGGGGGCCGCAGTGGGCCTCGGCGCGCACTCGCAGCAGGCGGACGCCGGCGGCCGCGAGCAGCGCCTCGACGTCCTCCCGCGGCACGGCGTGCATCTCCATCACCGGCTCGAAGGCCGGGGCCGGGCCGGGCGGGGCCGGGGCGGGTGCGCCGGCGGGGCTGGCGCTGTCGCTGGCCGCCGCCGGAGGCCCGACGTCGAGCCGCACCGTGGGCGACCCGTGCCACGCGAACCAGGCGATCCCTTCGTGCACGACGTCGAGCTCGAGCACGTCGGCCCCGGCCAGCGAGGCGCGCGGGGCCTCGAAGGTCACCGTCACGGCAGCGCCCGGCGCGAGGGGCAGCGGCACCGGTACGCGGCGATCGTCGGCCACGAGCGCGGCGCCGTCACGGGCGAGCCAGTGGTTCCCGAGGTTCAGGGGCGCGTCCGCCGGCCACGCGTCCGAGCCCGCGTTCGTGATGGTCACTTCGATCACAACGCGGGTGGCGTCGGTGGCGGGATGGAGCCGGGCGGCGAGCGCGGCGCGGTAGGCGCCTGCGGGCAACGCGCCCTCGGGCAGTACCGGGGCGTCGAGCCAGCGGCTTGGCACGTCGAACGACAGGAAGCCGCCGGGCGCCACGACACGCGCCAGCTCGCGGATGTATTCCCGTGCGTAGACCGGCGCGATGTGCTGCAGCACGCGTCCGGTGTAGACGACATCCACCGAGCGCGAGGCGACCGTGTGGAATGGCGGCGCGGTCTGCACCTGGTACCGGACGCGCGCGCCGTGGCGGTTGAACGCAGCGGCCTGCGCGATCATCGACGGCGCGACGTCGAGGCCGAGCGCCTCGTCGCAGTGATCCGCGAGCGCCTGCGTGAGGCGGCCCAGGCCGCAGCCGAAGTCGAGGGCGCGCCGGCGCGACGCCGGCAGCCCGAAGCCGCGCGCCTCGGCCATCAGCGCCGCAACTTCGGTGACGCCGGTGGCGAAGAACTCCTCCGCCGTCCAGCGGCGGCCTTTGCGCGCCGGATCCGTGAGAATCGCCCACATCGGATCCTGTTCGCCGAAGGCGTCCCAGTGGCGCTGAAGGTCGTGGAGGTTCATGGCGGATAACGGCGTGGTGGTGCGCCCGGTTGGAATTGAACCAACGACCTTCCGCTTAGGAGGCGGACGCTCTATCCCCTGAGCTACGGGCGCGCTGACGACTGCCCTAGCGTATCAAAGGCGGTACGCGACCCGGCCCCGGCATCGCGAGACGCCGGGGCCGGTCGGGTGAGGCGTGCGGGGCGCCCGGGGGCGCCTAGGGCGTCACGGTCACGACGACGCCGCTGCCCGCCGTGGCGCCGGCAGCGTTGCCGACGAGCTCGACGCGCGTGAGCTGCAGGGCGCCGCTGCCCGGCGTCTGTTGATCGGCGCGCACGCCGGCGAGGCCGTTGTCGTTCACGGTGGCGTCGGTCACGCTCGCCGTCAGGTTGCCGGCGTCGGTCGTGCCGGCGCGATTTTCGTCGAGGTCGATGCCGTGCCCGGCGTTCTCGCGGCTGGTGGCCCGGTTGATCGTGGCCGTCAGGCTGCCGGTCGAGTCTTCGCGGATCGATATCCCGCCGCGCAGGTTGCCGGTCGTCTCGATGCCGCTCAGCACGACGTTCAGCTCGCCGAGGCCTTTCTCGCGGATCTTGAGACCGGCATCACCGTCGTCCACGCCGTTGCCGTTGGCGCGCACGCCGATCATCGTGGCCACGAGGTCGCCGCCGCCGGCGAAGTCGTCGTCCTCCTCGTAGTCGATGCCTTCTTCGCGGTTGCCGCTGGCGTCCACGAGCCAGAGGTCCACGCGCAGGTCGCCGCCGTTGTTCTCGTTGAAGTCGAGGCCTTCTTCGTAGTTGTCGCTGATCGTCGAGAACGCGACGCGGCCGATGATGCTGCCCTCGTCGTACTCGTCGATGTCGAAGCCGTCGTCGAGGTCGGCCGGATCGAACACGCCGTTGCCGGTGATGCGCGCGCCGAACATGTCCACGCGCACGTCGCCGGCGCCGCGTTCGTCCACCTCGATGCCGTCGGCCGCATTGCCGTCCGCGGTCACAAGGCGCGCGGCAATCCACAGGTCACCGTCGCCGCCTTCGTTCACGCGCAGGCCGTCGCGGTCCGACACGCTGAAGCCGTTGCGGAGGAAGCGCGAGTTCCACACCGCCACGGCCACCGACGCCGCCGAGCCGGCACCGTTCGGCTGCACGCCGTCGGTGGTGGTCGAATCCACCTGATCGTTCACGAGCACGCCGTGGCCCTTGTTGTCGAGGATGTCCACACCCGACAGCCACACGCGGATGACACCGGTGGCGGTCGGCGGCACCTCCACGGTCAGGCCCTCCGCGGGCGCCTGGCGCACCGTGAGCGCCATCACGGCCAGGTCGCCGCCGCCGGAGGCGCGGAACGCCGGACCGGTGCTGATGCCGGCGCCGTCGAGTGTGGCGCCGTTGCCGTCGAGCACGAGATCCTGCGCGCCGGTGAACTCGACCGTGGCGGCGAGGGCCACGGTGCGGGCTCGCCCGGTGAACACCACCCGCGTCACGGCGGGGTCGGCGTTGGCGCGGGCGATGGCGGCGCGGAAGCTGCCGGGGCCGCCATCGGCGGCACTCGTGACGAGCACCTGCCGCGACGGTGACGCTTCGGCGGCGCGCGTCTGCGGAAGAAGAGCGAGCGCGGCGAGGAGCCACGCGCTGGAACGGACGGTCATGGAGGACTCCTGAAGGAATGCGGAGTCCCGAGCGTGCGCCACATGTGCGACGTCGCCGTCACGGACGTGCAACGGCCGCGCAACATCCGGCCGCGGCGCCGGCGTGGCGCGTCAGTAGCGCAGCACCGACGTCACCGGCACGTCGGCGAGCTTCTCGCGACCCTTCAGGAAGTCGAGCTCGATGAGGAACGCCACGCCGTGGAGCGTGCTGCCGAGCCGCTGGACGAGGTTCACCGCGGCGCGCGCTGTGCCGCCGGTGGCGAGCACGTCGTCGACGACCAGCACGCGGTGCCCGGCGCCGAGCGCGTCATCGTGGATCTCGAGACTGTCGGTGCCGTACTCGAGCGCATACGACTCACCGAGCGTCGTGGACGGCAGCTTGCCGGGCTTGCGGATCGGCACGAAGCCGGCGCCCAGCCTATCGGCCACCGCCGCGGCGAGGATGAAGCCGCGGCTTTCGATGCCGACGACGCGGTCGATGCCCTGCCCCGCATACGGCGCGGTGAGCGCGTCGATCGTCTCGCGGAAGCCCGCCGGATCGGCCAGCAGCGTCGTGATGTCGTAGAAGAGGATGCCCGGCTTCGGGAAGTCGGGCACGTGGCGGATACGTGCTTTCAGGTGATCCATGCGCCCTGAGAGCCTACCGTATCGTGAAGCCATCCGCGAGGCCGAGCGGCGCGACGTCGTCGCTGACGACGTCGTCCACGCGGGCGCGCGACGGGCCGCGCCAGAGCGCGGCTTCGAACCGCGTGAGGCTGTCGAGGTCGCCGTCGGCCACGGCTTCCACGCCGCCATCCGGCAGGTTGCGGACGGAGCCGGCAAGGCCCTCGCGGCGGGCGCAGTCGGCGACGAAGTAGCGGAAGCCGACGCCCTGCACGCGGCCGGTCACGAGATAACGGCGCGTGAGACGCATGCGGCGAGTGTAGCAGCCGCGCCCGCCGCGCCGGCGACGGCCGCGCCGCTAGTGGTGCGGCGCCCACACGGCGGGCACGACCGCCGCGGCCACGTGCGAGAGGTCGGTGGCCAGTTCGCTGACGCCGGCCGGCGTTTCGGCGACGACGCCGCGGAACTTCTCGAGCGCGCCGCTCTGCACCAGACTGGCGAAGGCTTCGACCAGCTCGGGTTGCCGCCAGCCCATCGACGTCTCGTGCCGCAGCACGCTGAGGGCGTCGGCGGCGCTGCGCGGCGCCACGTACTCGCGGCCCATGGTGATGGCCTCGAAGAGGTCCACGATGCTGACGATCTGGGCGAGCACCGGCACGGCGTCACCCTTGAGGCGGTCGGGGTATCCGGATCCGTCGAGCCGCTCGTGGTGGTGGCGCACGATCGGCCGCACCGGCGCCAGGGTCCGGAGGTTGGCGCAGAGCGCGTCGCCGATGACGGGATGCGACTTGATGACTTCGTACTCTTCAGGCTCGAGACGGCCGCCCTTGTGCAGGATGCCGTCGGGAATCGAGAGCATGCCGATGTCGTGCAGGAACGCGCCGCGGTAGAGCGCCTTGAGGTCGGCGGCGCTCAGGTGCAGGGCGCGGCCCAGGGCGGTGGCGTAGTTGGCCATGCGGTAACAGTGGCCCGGCGACGACTCGCGGGCCTCGATCATCGCGGTCACCGTCATGATGATCGACGCCGCCGAGTCGAGGTCGCTCGTGTACTGGCTGACGCGGCTCGCCACCCGCACGCGGGCCAGCAGCTCGTCGGGGTCGAACGGCTTGGCCAGCACGGCCTCGGCGCCCGCCTCGATGCCGGCCAGGCGATGGTCCTTCCGGCGATCGTCCGAGAGCAGCACGATCGGCATGAGCCGGGTGGCGCTGTCGCGCTTCACCTGCCGGCAGAGCTCGATCGCGTCGCTGTGGGCTTCGTCGATGTCGAGCACGATGACGCTGGCACCCGTCGTCTCGAGCACCTCACCGGCGGCCGACGCCGAGGCCACGTGGGTGCACGGCAGGCCCTCGCGGTCGAGGAACCGCTGCACCGCCGTCGCCTCCGACGATTCACCGACGACCAGTGCGGGCAGACCTGCGGGGGACTCGGACATCTGGCTCTCCAGAGGGTCAATCGGCAACCGGGTGCCGGGCTTGACCCTCCGGAGGAACGGACCGTCCGCGCCGGCAACGGCTCAGGCGGGTGGACGCGCCCCGGCCGGCGGGGGCGCCGGCGCGGCTGGTTTCGCCGCCGGATCGACCGGCGCCAGCTTCTCGCGGCGCAGCGCGTTGTTGAGCCGCGGCAGGTCGGCGTCGAGCGCCTTCTTCATGGTGCCGAGCTGGGAGTCGAGGGCGTTCGTCAGCTCGGTGAAGACCTCGTAGCTCTGCGCCGTGGGCCTGTGATCGGCACTTTCGACCACGCCGGCCAGGGCCGCGATCTTGTTGTTGAGCATGATCGGGTAGTTCAGCGGGTCCTGGCTGCTGCGGTTCTTCACCTGGTAGACCTGCGCCTCGACCGTGGCGAGCGTCGTCAGCAGGGAGTCGGCCAGCTTCTGGATCTCGGCCTTGCGGCGCGGCGGGATCTTCTGCATCCGCTCGTTCACCTGATCGCGGAGGGACCGGATGGTGATGACGGCCTGGTTGGCCTCGGTCACCTTGTCGCGGATCTTCGCCGAGAGCGCGAACTGCTCGCGCAGGTCCTCCACGGTGATGCCGTCGGCGCCGAGCCGCGGATCGAGGCCGATCTCGAAGGCCATCGTCTTCGTCTCGCCGTTGGCGGTGATCCGCGCGGCGTACTTGCCGGGAGGCGCCGCCGGACCGCGCTGCGGCTGCGCGGCCCACATGATCATCCCGGGGAAGACCACCGAGCCCTCGTGGCGCATGTCCCAGGTGAAGCGGTTCATGCCCTTGGCGACGCCCACCCGCGACCGGCCCATGCCGAAGAAGGCGGCCATGTCGGGGTCCACGCCCGGTGGCAGGCCGGCGTTCGGATCGTCTTTCGGCGTGCCGGTGAAGCTGCGGAGCACCGTGCCGCCGCCGTCGAGGAATTCGATCTTCACCTCGTCCGCGGCCCGCCCCAGGTAGTAGTCCACCGTCACGTTCCGATCGCGCCCGCGCAGCGGGTTGAAGGTGTTGAAGACGTGCAGGTCCGCCGTCGTGATCTCGGGCGTGGCCTGGCGCAGCACGCCGATGTTGTCGAGTACGTAGAAGCCGCGGCCGTGCGTGCCGATGACGAGATCGCGCTCTTCGACCACGATGCCGTGCACCGGCGTGTCGGGCAGGTTCAGGCGCAGCGACTGCCAGGTCGCGCCGTCGTTGAACGACACGTAGACGCCGTGTTCAGTGCCGGCATAGAGCAGCCCGCGCCGCTTCGGGTCTTCACGTACCGTGCGCAGGAAGTCGTGCTCGGGGATGCCGGTCGTGATCGTCGTCCAGCTCTTGCCGAAGTCCGCGGTCTTGTAGAGATAGGGACGGCGGTCGCCGAGCTGGTAGCGGTTGGCCGCAAGGTACGCTACGCCGTTCTGATGCGGCGACGCTTCGATGAGGCTGATGCGCGCGAACTCCGGCAGATCGGGCGGCGTGACCTTCTCCCAGGTCTTCGCGCCGTCGCGGGTCACGTGCGCCCAGCCGTCATCCGATCCCGTCCAGATCGTGTTGCGGTCCTGCAGCGAGGGCGCAATCGTGAAGATGACGGCGTAGGTTTCGACACCCGTCTGGTCCTTCGTGATCGGGCCGCCGGAGGCCTGCATCGTCTTCGGATCCGACCGCGTGAGGTTGGGGCTGATCTTCTCCCAGCTCTGGCCGCCGGTGGTCGTGCGCCACAGGTACTGCGACGACGCGTAGAGCACCGTCGGGTCGGTGGGCGCGAAGACGATCGGGAACGTCCACTGGAAGCGTTCCTTGATGTCGATCGACGAGTAGCCCATCGGGTTGTTCGGGTAGATGTTGACGGCGCGCTGCTGCCCAGTCTCGCGGTCGAGGCGCGAGAGGAAGCCGCCGTAGCTGCCGGCGAAGAACACATTCGGATCGCGCGGATCCGGCGCGATGTAGCCGCTCTCGCCGCCGCCCACCGCGTAGAAGATCGGCGGCAGGCTGCCCTCGCCGGCGCCGGCCTGCGCAACGCTGCCGACACACGCCGTCGAGTTGTCCTGCTGCGCCCCGCAGATGTGATACGGCACGTGCTTCGTGGTGAAGACGTTGTAGAACTGGCCGGTCGGGATGTCCTGCCCGGTCCACGTCTGGCCGCGGTTCACCGTCACGTTGGCGCTGCCGTCATTGCTCTGAATCATCCGCTGGTGGTCGGTCATCGAGATCCAGAGATCGTGGTTGTCGCCGTGCGGCACGCGGATGTTCGTGAGCGTCTTGCCGGCGTCGGTGGACCGGTAGAACTGCACGTTGAGGATGTAGAGCGTGTCCTTCTCCTTCGGGTCGGCGAGGAGACGCGTGTAGTAAAAGGCGCGCTGACGGATGTTGCGGTTGTCGGAGATCTTCGTCCACGTCGCGCCGAAGTCGTCGGTCATGTAGAGGCCGCCCTCGAGTTCGTTCTCGATGAGCGCCCAGGCGCGGTTGCCGTCCACCGGCGAGATGGTCACGCCGACCTTGCCCCAGAGGCCCGCGGGCAGGCCGGGGCTCTTCGTGATTTCCGTCCACGAGTCGCCGCCGTCGGTCGAGCGGAAGAGGCCGCTGCCCGGGCCGCCGCTCGACATCGACCACGGCGTGCGGAACGCTTCCCAGGTGGAGGCGAGCAGGTGGCTCGGGTTCTTCGGGTCGAGGCTCAGGTCCACCGCGCCGCTCTTCTCGTCGCGGAAAAGCGTCTTCTTCCAGCTCTTGCCGCCGTCGGTGGACTTGAAGACGCCGCGTTCGGGATGGTCGTTGTAGGTCTGCCCCAGCACCGCCGCGAAGACCGTGTCGCAGTCGGTGGGATGCACGCGCAGGCGGGCCACCGCCTGCGAGTCCTTGAGGCCGAGGTGCGTCCACGTCTTGCCGCCGTCGGTCGTGCGGTAGACGCCGTCGCCCTGGATGATGTTGCCGCGGAAGGCCACTTCCCCGCCGCCGATGTAGACGACATCGGGATTGCTCTGGCAGACGCCGAGGGCGCCCACCGACGACATCGTGATCTTGCCGTCGGTCATCGGCGCCCACGACGTGCCGCCGTCGGTCGTCTTCCAGGCGCCGCCGCCCACCGCGCCGAACCAGTACTCGTTCGGACGGGCATCGCTGCCGCCCACGGCGATCGAACGGCCGCCGCGGGCCGGGCCCACGCTGCGCCACTGCATGCCGCTGTAGAGCACGGGATCGACCGCGGCGCTCTGCGCGACGACGCGGCTGGTGGTCAGAGGCTCGGAGGCGGCGAACGCGGCGAGCAGGACGAGGACGGCGGGAATCGAACGGCGGGCAGTCATGACGGCACTCCAGTGGAGCCGTCGATCGTCGGGCCGGCCCCGCCGGGAATTGTACGTCTCAGCGCCGGGCGCGGGCCAGCACGACCAGGCCGCATGCGTTCCAGACCAGGATGCGGAGCTTGCGCACGAGGGCGAGCGCCACGCCGTGACTGGCAGGGATGCCGAGGGCCGTGGCCACCACGGCCGCGCCCACCTCGTCCACGCCCATGCGGAACGGGATCACCTTGAAGAGCACCGTCACGAGCCGTCCGGCCGACTCGAGCACGAAGGCGTCGGCAAACGACGTCTGCCCGCCCGAGAGTGCCTGCAGGATCACCCACACCTCGAGGATGGCACCGGCGTGGAAGGCCACCTGCCAGCCCGCCGCTGACCAGAGCGCGGCCCGGGGCCAGCCGAACACGCCGTAGAAGCGCGCTTCGATGTCGCGCAGCACGTCGGGCGACCGGGCCTCGCGGCCCACGATCCGCGCGGTGAGCTGTGCCAGTCGCGAGAGAATGGCCGGCTGCCGCAGCGCCACCCACGTGCCGACGACGCCGGCCAGCAGCACGGCGCCAAGCACCCCTTCGGCCACGAGGCGAATCGTGGGATCGAGCGCCACCTGCCGCACCAGCGCCCAGGCGCCGGCCGCGATCATCACGAGCACGGCCACCGTATGGAAGCCGTTGTCGAGGGCCACCGACGTCAGCGCCGGGCCGGTCGCCAGCGTCTGCCGCACGAGCAGCACCTTCGTGGGCTCGGAGGCAAGCAGGCCGAGGGGCGTCAGATTCCCCACGGCGTCGCCGGCGAGCACGGCGCCAAAGGCGGGGCCGGGCGTGAGACCGGGCGCGCCGATCTGATCGGCGCAGAGGATCCAGGACTTCGCGCGCGCGAAGAAGCGGGCGCCGCCGAGCGCCACGACCACGAGGAACCACGCGCCGACGGCGCCGACGCCCTGCTGGATCTCGGGCCAGCCCACCTGGCGGATGGTGGCCACGAGCAGCGCCACGCCGACGAGGGCCGCGACGAGGCCGACGAGCGGAGCCCGGGAGGAAGTCGTGGACGGCGCGGGCGAAGACACGGAGTTCCCAATTGTAGTCGGGCCGGCGGATCGCTTGACTCGCTCATCCGCTGCTCCTAGGCTACGCACCATCATGCGCGTCCCAGCCGCCGTCCTCGTCGCCGTCAGTCTCGCCAGCACGCTCGCGCTCGTCGCGTCGCAGGGCCGCGCCCCGGCCGGCACCGCGCGCCCGGCCGCCGCCGTCACGAAGGACGTGACGGTGCACGAAGGCACGTCGATGTCCGTGGCGGTGTCCCCCGACGGCCGCCGCCTCGCCGTGGACTTCCAGGGCAGCATCTGGGTGCTGCCC